>CAZDLD010000118.1:0-5579 GCA_964506355.1 uncultured Hydromonas sp. | reverse complement strand
GTGTGGTACCGAAATCATGCGTGGCGTTTCTCAGGTCTGAATCCGCGTGCTTGGTTGTCATTTAAACGCGTTTAATCGGTGAATGGTATGAAATTTTCCCCCAGCTGGGTCGTCCGTTCTTTTTATAAAGAAATTTTGCTCGCCATTGGTGCGGTGCTGCTCGGCTTTTTTTTGGTCTTGGTGACCATGGATGGTCTGAACGAAGCGCGCTCGGTCGGGCAAAAGGACTACAATTTTATTACGCTCATGAGCGTGGTGCTGCTGGGTACGCCCGACTATATTTATCGTCTGTTGCCCATCTGTACGCTGATTGGCGGGGTGTTGGCGCTGTCCAATATGGCGGCGCGCTCCGAACTCATCGTCTGGAGAGCGTCTGGTCTGAGCGTGGTGCAGATGGTGGGCATCATTGCTGGTTTGGGTGCGCTCTTGGCCTTAACCGTTGCATTGCTGGGCGAAGTGGGTATTGCCAAAGCCGATGAAACCTCACGCATGATAAAAAGTTCAGCGCTGCACACCGATAAGTATTTCAAACAAGCCGGTGGCTTTTGGGGGCGGCAAAACCTGAGCAATGGCGATGTGCGCATGATTAACGTGCGCACCATCGTACAAGGAGACACTCTGAAGGATGTGTCGCTGTATGAGATGAATTCAGAGTTCGCGCTCAAATCCATCACCACCGCTCAAACTGCGGTGGAGGGTGAATCCGCAGGGCAGTGGCTGCTCAAGGACGTCAAGCACACGCAATTGAATTTGAACCCATCGGGCGTGGTGGTCGGGCAAAGCGAACAGACATCAGCGCAACAAGCGGTGGACATGGGACACTACACTTTAGAAACCATGCGTTTTCGCGGTTCTTCCTATGTGGCATTGCCTCTGATGCAGCTGCGTGAACGCATCAAAAGCGCCCAACAAACAGGACAACGCTCACGCGAATTTGAGCTGGGTTTTTGGCAAAAGCTATTCTACCCGCTGAGCATAGTGGTGATGCTGTTGCTTGCGCTGCCATTCGCTTTTATGCAAACGCGCAAGGGCGGGGTTGGCGTGCGGGTGATGACGGGGATATTTTTAGGGTTATTGTTTTTTATTTTAAATGCCATGGTGCAGTTTTTGGGGCCTTTGCTCTCATTTGCACCTGTGCTGGTGGCGGCTGCACCTGTGCTGTTATTCTTCTCCATTGCCATGCTGTGGCTGTGGCGAGTGACACGCGTGGTCTAAATCCATCTCAATGAGGGAAACCGATGAACATCAATCTGCAACAACTGCGCTATGTCCGCGAAATCGTACGTCAAAGTTTCAATCTGACCCGAGCCTCTGATGCGCTCTTCACCTCGCAACCGGGCGTGTCCAAAACCGTGCTCGATTTTGAATCCACCCTCGGCTTTGACATCTTTGAACGCCATGGCAAACGCATTCGCGGCCTGACCAAAGAGGGCACGATTTTGCTGCCCCAGCTCGAACGTATTTTGCATGAAATGGATGACTTCAAGGATTTGGTCGCTGAGTGCAAAAACCCGATGTTCGGCCGCCTGACCATTGCCACCACACACACCCAAGCGCGCTACGTGCTGCCGCAGGTGATTGCCAAATTCCGTGAAAAATACCCCGATGTGCGCCTGTCGCTGCTCGAGGGCGCACCGTCGCAAATCGCCCAAATGGTGCTGCATGACCATGCGGACATCGCGGTGGCGACCGAACGACTCGCCGCGACCGAGGGTTTGAGTTGTGAATCGTGCTATGAGTGGACGCATCAATTGCTGTTGCCCATCGCACACCCATTGGCACAAAAGCCAAAAATCAAACTGCAAGACCTGGCCGAATACCCCATCATCACCTACGATCCTGCATTTGCGGGGCGCGCCAAAATTGACAAAGCATTTATTGATGCGCACCTGCGCACCGACATCGCGCTCGAAGCGGTCGATGCCGACGTGATTCGCACCTATGTCGAGCTGGGCTTGGGCGTGGGGATTTTGGCAGGGATGGCCTTGGCGAATGTGGACTGCGCCAAATTGGGTCTGATTAAGCGCGACGCGGGCTATTTGTTTGGCAAAAACACCACCTATGCCGCAGTCAAGCTCGATCGATTCATGCGCGAATACGAGCGCTATTTCATCGAGCTGCTCACTCAAATCAATCCTTAAATAAAGCGACTGCACCGAACATGGCCTCACACAAATCCCAATTCATCGCGCCCAAATCTGAGTTGTCCCGCTTGACCAATCTATGCGGCACACTCGATGAAAACCTGCGCCAGATTGAACAAGCCTACAACGCCACGATCTCGCGGCGCGGCGGTAAATTCACCATCAGCGCCTCCAGCGGCCAACGGGCGCAAGAAGTCGCGCAAGCGCTGGCGCATTTTTATGACATCGCAGGGCGAGAGCTGTCCATCGATGATGTGCAGTTGGGCATCGTGCAGCTGCAAGCAGGCTTTGCCCAAAAGCGCCACGGCAGCACCGACGAGCAACGCGCCGATGCACGCCTGCTGATACATGCCTCACGCGCCAAAGTGGACGCCGATGACTCGCGTTTGCCATCACACGCCGTGCACGCTGATTTGCCAACCATGGACGACGCGGGGCCTGTGTTGTACACGCGCCGCTCGGATTTGCAAGCGCGCACCCCACGCCAACGCACGTATTTGGAAAACATTTTGTCGCATGACATCACCTTTGGCACTGGGCCAGCAGGCACGGGCAAAACCTATCTGGCGGTTGCCTGCGCAGTCGATGCGCTTGAGCGCGATATGGTCAAACGGATTGTGCTGACCCGTCCAGCGGTCGAAGCGGGCGAGCGTCTGGGCTTTTTACCAGGAGATTTGACCCAGAAGGTCGATCCGTATTTGCGCCCCTTGTACGACGCCTTGTACGATTTGATGGGGTTTGACAAAGTGCAGAAAATGTTTGAAAAACAAATGATTGAGATTGCGCCGCTGGCTTATATGCGTGGACGCACGCTCAACCATGCCTTTATCATTTTGGATGAAGCGCAGAACACCACCCCCGAGCAGATGAAGATGTTTCTCACGCGCATTGGCTTTGGCGCGCGCGCCGTGGTCACGGGCGATCCCTCGCAGCTCGACTTGCCGCGTGGGATGAAAAGCGGTCTGGCCGACGCGATGCAAACCCTGCGCAAAGTCAAAGGGCTGGCATTTTCAGAATTCACCTCCGCCGACGTGGTGCGACACCCGCTGGTGGCACGCATCGTCGATGCCTACGATGCCCGAAGTAAGGCGCTGGCCAAAGAAGAAGCGCGTTTGGCAAAGTTGGCTAAACTGGAAGCGGATGTTAAGCAACGCATCATTGATTGAACGATAAACAGCTATGAATAAAGACAGACGAACTTGGCTGAAATTACTTTTGACGCTGGTCAGTGCGCCAGTGGTGATGTCCACAAAAGCCAATGCACTATCCACAGAAATGTCCAAAATTGCGTCTAAAAAAATCATTGTCGTGGGCGCTGGATTGGCTGGTTTGGCTGCCGCGCGTGCGCTACAGCAAGCAGGTTGTACAGTGGAAGTGCTTGAAGCGCGTGATCGGATTGGTGGACGAATACATACCAGCGAGCACTGGCCCGATTTACCTTTGGATTTAGGTGCATCATGGATACACGGGGTACAAGGCAATCCCATCAGAGCGCTGGCGAAACAAACCAATGCCAGCACCATCACCACTTCAACCAAAAGTGCGCGTGTGTTCTATGCGGCTGATAGTGCGTTACAGAATGATGACTTGTTCGAGAGTGCGGAAAGCATGATTGAAGCGGCTCTCAAACAAGCACGCAACAGCCCAACCGACATATCGATACGTACTGCGATTGATCAATACCTGAGCAATAAGCGCATCTCAGAACCATTGTCTCAGCAAATTGATTTTTTGCTCAACAGCACCTTAGAGCAAGAGTATTCGGGCAGTGTTGAGCAACTTTCCGCGCATTATTTTGACGAAGACGAATTATTTGATGGCGCAGACGTGGTGTTTGCACAAGGTTACCAAACCATAGTCAAACACCTCGCGCAGGGCTTAAACATACGCACCCAGCAGGTTGTGCAAACTATCAAATACAACGACTCTGGTGTGATGCTAACTGTTGCGACAGGGAATGACAGCGATAATTCGCAACAGTTCACAGCGGATGCGGTGGTGGTGACTGTACCTTTGGGGGTTTTACAAGCTCAGAAAATCGCTTTCAATCCACAATTGCCTGAAGAGAAATCACATGCGATACAAAGTTTGGGCATGGGGGTTTTGAATAAAGTTTACTTGCGGTTCAGTGACATATTTTGGAAGCCCAAGTCAGTGTGGTTGGAGTGGGTATCCAAGCAAAAAGGGCAATGGTCTGAATGGGTGGATTTTGCATATGTGGCAAAATCCCCTGTTTTACTCGGTTTTAATGCCGCTGATTATGGTCGAGCAATTGAGCAAAAAAATGATGACACCATTATTAGAGAAGCTATGGATGTGGTTCGTCAAATGCTCGGTTCGGATATTCCAAACCCCATCGATGCCCAAATCACTCGTTGGGCACAAGATGAGTTTAGTTTGTGTTCATATTCGTACAACGCATTGAATATGGATGAATTTGCGCGGGACGAGTTTGCAAAACCTGTAAATAATCGATTGTTTTTTGCAGGAGAAGCTACGCATAAAACGTATTTTGGAACGGCGCACGGGGCGTATTTGAGCGGTGTTAATGTGGCGTCACAAATTTTGAAACAAGGTTAAGTGCGACGATAAGTTGCCGATAAATGGAATAAATATGTCAAAACTGAATTTATCAATTCAATATGCAGACCCTACACATGATTGGCAGTCGATTCTGCCACGACCCTTATTACGTCGCTGGGTCAAGGCCGCCTTGCAGCAAGACGCTCGTTTGACCCTGCGCTTTGTGGATGAAGCAGAAGGGCGTGAATTGAACCACACCTATCGCGGCAAGGACTATGCGACCAATGTACTGACCTTTGCTTACAACGACAGCGATGAGTTTGATGATTTGCCCGAGGAGGTGCGTGCTCAGTTGGCCGAGCAGATGGACGGCGCGGCTATCGAAGCGGACATTATTTTTTGTGGCGCGGTGCTTGAGCGCGAGGCCAAAGAGCAGAACAAAATCCTGCTGGCGCACGCCGCACACTTGGTGGTGCATGGTGTGCTGCACGCGCAGGGGTTCGACCATATTGAGGACGATGAAGCGGAGATTATGGAAGACTTGGAAACGCAGATTTTGGCTCGCTTGGGCTTTGACAACCCATATGAGTCGGGGAGCGTTTGTCCTAATCCTTAGCCCTTTCGCAACGTATGATTCAAATCAATAACCACCAGCAATAGAGACCACGATGGAAAAATCGACTTTTTTACAAGTGTATCTGGCCAATTTAGCCAAGCACGATTACATCCCAGACCACGCGCAAGAGGCCGCAGCCTCACGACTGCAGCAATGTGAGGACGATTGGATTGCGTTCAAAGAAAAACGTGCCAACAAGCTCAAGCGCTGGTTGAGCAAACCCGCGATTCCCAAAGGCGTGTATTTTTGGGGTGGGGTTGGGCGTGGCAAAAGCCTACTGATGGACACCTATTACG
>CAZDLD010000117.1:4929-5692 GCA_964506355.1 uncultured Hydromonas sp. | reverse complement strand
GCGCTCTTCCAACGGTGGATGGGTCATGAACAAACTCATCATGCCACCACGTTTACCAGAGATACCCAAAGCGGCTACTTTCTCAGGCATGTGTTCTGGCTCATGCGCGCCTTGCAGACGTTTGAGCGCGTTAATCATGTTTTGACGACCTGCCAAACTCGCGCCACCTGCATCTGCACGGTACTCACGCTGACGCGAGAACCACATCACGATGATGGTTGCCAAGAAACCCAAGAAAATTTGTGCCACCATGCTGCTGATAAAGAATCCAATGCCAGGACCATCGTCCTCGTTCTTCAAAATCACACGATCGACAAAATTACCGATGATGCGTGAGAAGAAAAACACAAAGGTATTGACCACGCCCTGAATCAAAGTCAAAGTCACCATGTCGCCATTGGCCACGTGCGACACCTCATGCGCGAGCACCGCTTCGGCTTCAGTTTTGCTCATGCCGCGCAGCAGACCCGTAGACACTGCGACCAAGGCTTTGTTCTTGTTCGCACCTGTTGCAAAGGCATTCACATCAGGCGAATCATAAATAGCCACTTCGGGCATACCGATGTTCGCTTGTGTTGCTTGACGACGCACGGTCTCAACCAACCACATTTCAGTTTCATTGCTCGGTTGATCAATAATTTGCGCGCCGACAGACATCGCCGCCATTTTTTTGGACATCAGCAATGAAATAATCGAACCCGCAAAACCAATTACTGCAGACGCCATCAAAAGTCCGAACATACTCCCTTGACCGCCCAAATGC
>CAZDLD010000117.1:0-4919 GCA_964506355.1 uncultured Hydromonas sp. | reverse complement strand
AAACCAGTCACCTGCAAAACCACTGAAATAACCACCATTACGGCGATATTCGTCAATAAAAACAAGAAAATACGCTTCACTGTAAACCTCCAAAAAATAAAACGAACAAATAAACAAGCAACGAGGCTTCCATTTCACATCACGGTTGCATTATGACGCAAAAATCGTTCTTGTGCATACAAGGTATGGGCGAAGCATCACTTTTCAAGTGCTGAGCGCTGGCGTCTTGCCGATTGCATGATTAACGCCGGAACCTGAAAAAAGACGACAAGGTGTGAACTTAAATCAAGATTATCCGATAGCAATGCTTAAGTTTAGTACTCAAGTATTCGCGTCTGTGCACACAATTTTCGTCAAAATGAAAAAAACCCGCAAAAACTGAATTTTGCGGGTTTTATCTTTAGAATTCTAAAGATTGAATCTTGGTGGCCTGGGTCGGAATCGAACCGACGACACGCGGATTTTCAATCCGCTGCTCTACCGACTGAGCTACCTGGCCATCATTCGCGGGTGAAATAAATTTCGTTCAGCGAAGAAGTGAAACTATACAAGAATTTCACCACTCGGTCAACAGAGAACCCACATAAATCTGCATATATTCTGAAATTATTTGGTTTTCTTTGATTCTTTCACTGGATACGGGTTGTTGAGCTTGCGGCTTCGATATGACGATGCACCATCATGCGCACCCGTTCACGAAAAAACCCGCATCCTGTGAGATGCGGGTTTTGGTTCAACTCATTTCCTGCAATTTAGCTCAGCGCTCCATTGCGGTTCATCGCAGCAACAAAGGCCAAGAACGACGCAGTCACGATGTTTGAATGCAGCCCCACGCCGTAGGTCGGCGCTTGATCCGCATGAGCGACTTGCACGTAGCACACGGCTTCTTGCGCGGTATCACCGACTTCTGGATGGATGTCGTGCTGTGAGTACTGCGTCACCGAGAACTTGGTGTTCAGCGCTTTGTTCAAAGCCGATGCGAACGCCGACAATGGACCGTTGCCTGTGCCCGTGATGACCTGTTCTTGACCATTAACTTCAATGGTCGCGGTAACGGTTTCTACGCCGTCTTCGTGCTCAATTTTGTGCTTCACATAGCGAACTTTGCCTGCGGGCGCGACGAAGGTTTCGTTAAACACGCCGTGAATTTGTTCACTGGCCAACTCTTTACCTGTCTCATCCGCAAGTACCTGTACCGCACGCGCCACTTCCACTTGCAGCAAGCGAGGCAACTCAAGCCCGTAATCGCGCTCGAGCAAATAGGCCATACCGCCCTTACCCGACTGCGCATTGACACGAATCACCGCATCGTAGCCGCGACCCAAATCGGCTGGATCAATCGGCAAGTAAGGGACTTCCCATTTCACCTGCTCAGCACCTGCGGTGGCTTGGCGTTCTTTTTGACGGGTCAGGCCTTTTTTAATGGCATCTTGGTGCGAGCCAGAAAACGCCGTAAATACCAATTCGCCCGCCCATGGGTGACGTGGCCCCACTGGCAACTGGGTGCATTCTTCTACAATCTGCACCACTTCCATGATGTTGGAGAAATCCACACCTGGGTGAATGCCTTGAGACCAGAGGTTGACCGCCAAGTTGGCCAAGCACACATTGCCCGTGCGCTCGCCATTGCCAAACAGGCAGCCTTCCACGCGATCCGCGCCAGCGAGCATACCGAGTTCAGCACAGGCCGTACCCGTGCCGCGATCGTTATGTGGGTGCAAACTAATCAATACGCTGTCGCGGTTGGGGATGTTTTTGTGAAAGTATTCAACTTGATCGGCGTACACATTCGGGGTCGAGACCTCAATGGTCGCAGGCAAATTGAAAATCAACTTGTTATCAGGACTCGCGCCCCAGCGCTCCATCACCGCAGTACAAATTTCCACTGCGAAGTCCGCCTCGGTCATACTGAAGGTCTCTGGCGAGTATTCCAAAATCCATTTGGTTTGCGGGTACTGTGCAATCGCGGCCTTGATGTCGTCGATGGCTTTGAGTGCCAAATCAATGGTCTCTTGGCGGTTTTTTTGGAACACCACTTCGCGGAACAACGGGCTGGTCGCGTTATACACGTGCATAATCGCGATTTCAGCGCCCGCCATGGCTTCAGCAGTGCGGTTAATCAAGTCGGTACGCCCTTGCATCAAGGCCTGAATCGCCACACCTTTGGGGATGCGGTTTTCATCAATCAGGCGGCGCACAAAATCAAATTCAATTTGCGAGGCTGAAGGAAAACCAATTTCGATTTCTTTATAACCCAAGCGCACCAACAGATCCCACAACTTCAGTTTTTTATCAATGTCCATCGGGTCAATCAAGGCTTGATTGCCGTCACGTAAATCAGTTGACAGCCAAATCGGCGGTTGAGTCAATGTTTTATCAGGCCATTGACGATTTTCCAATTTGATTTGCGGATACGCGGTGTATTTCTTCGCAGGGTCTAAAGTTTGAAATGTGTCGTTCATTGTGCACCTATATTTAAGTAAATTTAAAACTGAGTTTTGCAAACACCATAACAAAAAACCTCGGCACAGCGTTTGCTGGATGGTAGCCGAGGTTTGAAAAATCTTGGATTGTGACTAATCGATGTTAAATTTAGTATCCTCAATTCGCGTACGCAAACAACGGCTGGCGTCTTAGTAACAAAGAAGCCAGCAATCGCAACGAAGCAAGAGGTTTAAAAAATTTGGTAATCATGCGTTGAACTATAACTGAATTTCTATAAAGCGTCAAATATTAATCGGCGCTGGACAATAACCGCAAACATCGCACCTGCGTTATTCGGAATGATCGCGCAGAGTCGGGTACGCGCCCTTCAAATACACCACCATGGAAATAACGGTCAATGCCGCCGCAAGGTATATCATCCATGTGCCCACGACACGGGTGTTAATGCCAAAAACCACACCATTAAGCAACAGCATAGGCAGTGCAATCATTTGCACCGCAGTTTTCCACTTGCCCAGCTGATTGACCGCAACAGCGGTGCGCGCCCCCATACTGGCCATCCATTCGCGCAGAGCGGAGATGGTGATTTCTCGCCCGATGATGATGAGCGCAATCAAGCCATGGACGCGTTGGTCATGCACCAGCACAATCAGACAGGCTGCCACCAGAAGTTTGTCCGCAACTGGGTCTAAAAACGCACCAAACGCGCTGGTCTGATTCCATTTGCGTGCCAAATAGCCGTCGAACCAGTCGGTAATCGCTGCGACCACGAACAACACCGTTGCGAGCACATCGCGTATTGCTGCATATTCGTTAAAGGGTGCATAATAAATCGCGACCAACAGCGGTATGGCAATAACCCTGCCCCACGTCAGCAGGATGGGAATATTAAATGGCATATGTCATGTCCTATATTTATAGTTATTCTGTCGAATCAAACGCAACTGGTTACAACATCAGGCGCCATCGTCGTGTAATTGTTTGTAAATTTCTTGAGCGATTTTCTCGGAAATGCCCTCAACCTGCGATAAATCTTGCACACTGGCATTTTTGACCCCAGCAACCCCACCAAAGCGTTTGAGCAGCGCCGCTCTGCGTTTCGCGCCCACGCCTTCAATTTCTTCCAAGCGCGACACATTGCGCACCTTCGCGCGAGCGGCGCGCATACCGGTGATCGCGAATCGATGCGCTTCATCGCGGATTTGCGCAATCAACATCAGCGCAGGCGAGAGTTTACCCAATTTTACCGCACTGCGTCCATCTGCGAACACTAAAGTTTCCAATCCCACGCGTCGCCCTTCGCCCTTGGACACGCCGACCAGCACCGAGGTATCCAATCCGAGCGCCATAAACACCTCGGTGGCAATGGACAGCTGCCCCTTGCCGCCATCGACCAAGACCACGTCGGGCATGTGTTTGACAAAATCTTCATTCGACTCGTTCTGCATCAAGGCGATTTTTTCATAGCGTCGCTGCAGCACCTGCCGCATCGCCGCGTAATCATCGCCTGCGGTGATGTCCTTGATGTTAAAGCGTCGGTATTCGTTGTTCTGCATCGCATGGTGCTGATAGACCACACAGGAGGCTTGCGCCGCTTCACCCGAGGTGTGACTGATGTCAAAGCACTCGATTCGAAACTGCGCTTTGTCCTCGTCGTTGTCAATTTCCGCGCCCAAAACCTTCAGCAAATCTTCGGTGCGCAGGCGTGCGCTGGCAGACTCTTGCATCCGACGAGAGAGAGCCAGCTGGGCGTTGTTCAGCGCCATTTCGAGCCAAATTTTGCGCTGACCGCGGGGTTGCTTGACCCAGTTGATTTGACGAGAAAGTGTTTCTTGCAGCAAGGCCTGCACTTCGAGATTGGGGGTGAGCGCGCTGATAATCACACGCGGGGCTTCGCTGTCCAAATAATGTTGCACCACAAAGGCCTCGAGCACGTCTTGCGCGCTGCAGTCCTGCGTGTGCTGAGGGAAAAATGCCTTGTCGCCCAGATGCCGACCACCACGCACCATCGCCAAATTCACGCAATAGCGCGCATCCGAATTTGCCACCGCGATGATGTCCGCATCGGTGTCGTCACCTGTGGATTCGACCGCTTGCTGATTCATCATATTGGACAATGCCGCGATTTTGTCCCGATACAACGCCGCTTGCTCGAACTGCAGCGCCACTGATGCGGCGTGCATTCGGTTTTGTAAATCGTGCAGCACTTCGTCGGATTCACCGCGCAGGAATTTCACACTCGCCTGCACATCGGCCGCATAGTCCGCCACCGAAATCAAGCCAACGCAAGGCGCAGAACAGCGCTCAATCTGGTGCAGCATACAGGGGCGCGAACGGTTGCGAAACACCGTCTCGTCGCAGGTGCGCAGCATGAATACTTTTTGCAGCAATTTGATGGACTCTTTGACCGCATAGCCATTGGGGAAGGGGCCGAAATACTGATGCAACTTATCCACCGCGCCTCTGTAATACAT
>CAZDLD010000116.1:0-5720 GCA_964506355.1 uncultured Hydromonas sp. | reverse complement strand
TTGCATGGCTGGTGGAACATAGGCCCAAAAATCGTATAAAGCTTGCATAATTAACCCCTTTAACTGACTCAAGTCATATTTGCCGTTACCCACATAACCTTAATATTTATGTGGTCTTGTCACAAGCCGCCTGCTGCATCACACCTGTGATTTAACGCTTTGGCTGTGATGGACATTCTTTATCCATGCTTAATCATACAACTAAACCCATTTCATTTATACGGATTTAGACACAAACCCTACAAAATCCCGGCCTGGTTGGTATATTTACAACAGTTGTTTCAGTTTATTATGAAATACAAATAAGCTTGCGGCGCAACTACAGTTGCAAACTCCATTCACCACACCTTGCCATCCATAAAAAAACAGCACCCTGCATGATGCTGGGTGCTGCTTTTATGCCATCCACATTGTGCTAAGCCTTGCCACTGTGGTTCAACCATGAGTTCAATCAGAAGCTGGGCTTGCGATTGGCGCGTGGTTTGGCTTGTCCGCCTGCTGGACGTGCGGTGTTGGCAAATGGACGTGATGCGGGTTTTGCATACGAGCTGCCTTCGCCTTGCTTCGAGTGGTGCTCACGACGTGGGCGGTACTCTTCGCCTGCGCTGGCGCGTTGCGCTGGACGTGCGTCAGAACGCTCACTGTAACGACCTTCAGGACGCTTTTCGAACGGCGAGTCATGACGAACGCGTGCGTGCGGAGTAGCCGCACTGCGGTTGTCATTGCGGCTGTCTACACGATTGCCATTGGCAGGCGCGCCACGGTGTTCTGAGCGTGCTGGACGGCTGTCGGTGCGCGCATCACTGCGAAAACCACGGCTGTCAGGACGCGCTGAACGAGAATCTGCACCACGGTACTCGCCGCGTGGTTCGCTGCGCTCGCCACGGCTGTCGCTACGTGTATCGCTGCGGCCACCGCTGCGGAATTCGCCGCGCGGTTTGCCCGCGTAACCATTGCTACTGTCGCGTGAATAACCGCCACGGCTGTTGCCACCACGCGCAGCTGGTTTGCCACGGGTGTTCGCGTAGTCTTCAGCTTTATGTTGGGGTTCTAAGCCTGCGACTTGGGTCACATTGATTTTGCTGTTGATGTAACGCTCGATTTGACGAATTTTGAACGCGTCTGAACGCTGAGCAAAGGTCACTGCCACACCTTCGCGACCTGCACGACCCGTACGACCAATGCGATGCACGTAATCTTCCGCTTTCATCGGCAAACCATAGTTAAATACGTGGGTCACTGTCGGTACATCGATACCGCGGGCTGCCACATCGGTTGCGACCAAAACTTTGGTGCGGCCATTGCGCAACGCGTCCAAACGACGGTTACGCACCATTTGCGGCATCGCGCCGTGCAATGACGCAGCAGATACGCCCATGGCCACGAGTTCATCGGCCAAACGTTCTGTTTCAACTTGAGTTGAAGCAAAGACCACAGCTTGAACCAGACTTTCGTCTTTCAACCAGTGCATCAATAATTTTTGTTGGTGGTGCGAGTTATCCGCCCATTGCAAATGCTGGGTGATGTTGGTGTGCTTTTCAGTCACCGACGCGAGCATGATTTGTTGTGGGTTGAGCATCAATGCACCTGCCAAACGCGTTTCACGCGGCGTGAAGGTGGCTGAGAACATCAAGGTTTGTTCGCGGTGTTCACATGCATCGGCAATCGCGGTGATTTCGTCGGTAAAGCCCAAATCCAACATGCGATCGGCCTCATCCAAAACCAAAGTTTGCAACTGTGACAAGTTAATGCCACCTTGATTGACCCAATCGAGCAAACGACCGGGAGTCGCCACCACGAGGTGCGCGCCTTTGAGGCCTTGTTTTTGTTTGAAGTACGAAGTACCACCCACGATGGTTGCAATGCGCAGACCACGGGTATTTTTTACCAAGTTAATCGCATCGGTAGACACCTGCTGCGCCAACTCACGGGTTGGGCACAGAACCAAGGTGAACGGTGCGTTCGCTGGGTTGTTTTTGCCATTGCCCAAAGCGTTGACGATTTTTTGCAATGAAGGCAACAAGAATGCTGCGGTCTTGCCCGAACCCGTTTGTGAGGCCACGATCCAGTCGCCACCAGAGAGCGCACTTGGAATCAAAGCAGATTGAACTGCGGTCGGTTGTGTGTAGCCCAGCGCGTTGATGCTGGTCAAGAATGTATCTGCCAAGCCCATTTGCTCAAAAGTCATAGGGGTGGCTTGTAACGTTGTAGTCATAAAAATCCAAAAGGGTGCCAGCGCAGTGCATGATTGAACCGAACCATCAAAGGTATGGGCTCAATACGCACGCAAAATACAGCCCTGTTCACCCAAATGGCGAACAACGTGTATATCAAAAAGCGGGAGTTAGAAGGTCTAACGCGCTGACGGGTGTATCAAAAACATCGACCGTCAGAATAGACACTTCAATAGAGAAGGATGAGCGAGCACAGTACAACAGGTGTCGCAAAAAAACTGGGGGCGATGAAACGAATGCTTTCGTCTCAAACAGGTGAAATTCAAAAGCGGGCGCATTATCTCACAAATTTGACCTCGCGTGTGCATGGATTGCGCCGCCACGCAAAGACTGTTGCTCAGTGGTGAATCGACACCGACTTCGCGTACAATACCAAGAATAAATCTACGCAACCCCGATAGGACTGACGATGAACAAGAACGCCCGTGAAAACATCCAAACACTGAGCAACAGCCAACACGCCAATTTAGAACACAGCGCCCTGACCAAAGCACGCGAGTCGTGGCATGTGCTGGGCATTATGTCCGAATTTGTCCAGTCCGCTGAGCAGCTGTCCAACGTCCGCCCTGCGGTGAGTATCTTTGGTTCAGCGCGCATCAAGCCCGGTACGCCCTACTACCAAAAAACCGAAGAACTCGCACGCATGCTCTCCGACGCAGGATTTGGGGTGATTTCAGGCGGCGGCCCGGGCATCATGGAAGCGGCGAACAAAGGTGCATTTGAAGGCAAAGGCCCATCCATCGGGCTGAATATTTTGCTGCCACACGAGCAAACGGGCAATCCGTACCAAAACATCTCCATCAATTTTCGACATTTCTTTTCGCGCAAAGTCGCCTTTGTCAAATACGCCACTGCCTATGTGGTCATGCCCGGCGGGTTTGGCACCATGGATGAATTGTTCGAGTCGCTCACCCTCATCCAAACAGGCAAGAGCCGCACCATGCCGATATTTCTGTACGGCTCAGAATTCTGGGGCGGGCTGTGGGATTGGATACGCGCGCAACTTGCGGGCAACGGCCTCATCAGCGAAGTCGACCTTGACCTCGTCCAAATCACCGACGATCCGCACCACATTGTGAACAGTATTTTTGATTTTTACGAAAAACGCAGCTTCATCCCATCGGATGAAGAACGCGCACAGATGTTCCAACTTTAAAATCACGACCATTATTAAGCTCAGTATCTCGCAATAATAACCACCGCAGCGCGCATCAGCACACCATCTTTATGCGCCCTCGGTGGTAAAGTTTGTTAAAATCGACCTTTGCCCCCAAATATTTCACAATCGAATTTTTTTTAATCTGACACCATGGCCGTCTTTACCCAAATCACCCACGAGCAGCTTGCTCAATGGCTCATCCCGCTGCAATTGGGCGAACTCATCGAATTCAAAGGCATCGCCACAGGCATCGAAAACTCCAATTTCTTTGTCACCTTGGATCACCAAGGACGCCGCACCGATTACGTTCTGACCATCTTTGAAGTACTCACCCCTGAGCAACTGCCGTTTTATTTAGAGCTGATGGCGCATCTGGCGCGCAAGGGCATACCCGTGCCCCTGCCCTATGCCGATTCTGAGGGCGCATTGTTTCGCCCACTGGCGGGCAAACCTGCCAGCCTGGTCTCAAAAATGGCGGGCAAGGACACCAGCACCCCGACCCCTGAGCACTGCGCCAGTGTCGGGCGTACCTTGGCACAAATGCACTTGGCGGTCAAAGACTTCAACGGCACACAGCCGAATTTACGCGGTCTGGACTGGTGGCAAATGATGCAGTCCAAAGTCGCCGAGTTCCTCCCCGCCCCCATCGCCGAGCTGCTGCGCGATGAAGTCGCTGCGCAGACCGAATTTGCACAGACCGAGTTATACTTATCACTGCCACAAGGCGCAGGACACTGTGATTTGTTCGTGGACAATGTGCTGTTCGCCGACCCAGACAGCCCCGCATTCATTGATTTTTACTTCGCCGGGGTGGATCGATTCTTGTTTGACTTGGCCGTCACCGCGAACGACTGGTGCATCGAGCGCAGCACAGGGACATTTTTACCCGAACATCTATCCGCCATGCTCAACGCCTACCACGCAGTCAAGCCGCTGAATGACGCGTCCAAAGCCGCATGGGTGATGATGCTGCGTGCGGCAGCCTTGCGTTTTTGGATTTCGCGCCTGTATGACTACTACCGCACCCGTGAAGCCGAAATGCTCACACCCAAAGACCCTACACATTTTGAGCGCATACTGCAATTGCGCCGCGCCATGAACGACGCGGACATGCTGTGGGTCACCCCTCAAACACACTGAAACTATGAACACTGACAAAAACGCACCTATTATCCTACCCCTGCGCATCAGCGCAGTCCCCATGAACCACGCCATCAAGTGGTACAAAAACGCCCTACTGCTCATCCAATCGCAGCCCATGGTGATGCTGCTGACCAGCGCGTGGATTATTTTTATCGAGTTGTTCCTCTCAGGGCTGATTCCTGCGCTGGGCACTGTGCTGTTCATGCTCATCTCGCCATTGCTCGCCTTTGGCATGGCCGACTTGTGCCAAAAAATTCGCCTGCAAGAACCCGCCTCGCCCTTCAACGTCTTTAGCCCATTTGCGCACAGCATCCGCACGCGCCTGCTCAGCTTGGGCGTATTGTTCGGCGTCATCTTGTTTGGCCTGTTCAGCATCGGGCAAAGCTTCGTCGACCAAACCACCATCAACGACATCCTCAGCAAAATGGTCGCACTTCAGAACCTCGATAATACCGACGAAATGCGCAGCCAATCGAGCGCAATTTTGCAACAAGTGCTGCACAACAAACACGTGCTTTACGCATTTGCCCTCATGCTTGCTGGCTCTGCACTGGCGCAGATTCTCATGATGTACGCACCGCTGTTCGCCGTGTGGCAAGACACCGAAGCGCCACACGCGCTCTGGATATCCACCCGCACCGTGCTCATCAATCTGCTCCCCATCGGCGCGACACTGGCACTGGTCGCACTCACCGTCGCCGCCTTGGTCGGCGTCATCATGTTGCTCGGCACACTGATGCCACCGGCCATGATGTTCGTGATGATGGGCGCATGGATTGCATTCAACGCACTCATCAACGGCCTGATCTACACCAGCTACTACGACATCATCCGTCACAGCATGGCCAGCAGCGTCCAAGCAGGCATCGAACAAATCATCGAACAAGAAGCCAGTCAGACCAACGAAGCGCTCAGTAATAAAAGCAACGAAGGCGACGAAATCGACGAAAGCAACGACACCAGCAAACCACATCAACCCTAATCGCAGAATCCCATCGGCAAGCTTGCAGATGTTTCGACTGAGAACTCAGCAGAGGATTAAAAATATTTCATGAAAATCAGCCAAAAATATTGACACCACCCTCAAACATCTGCATAATACGCAACTTATCGGCGAATTAGCTCAGTTGGTTAGAGCGACGGAATCATAATCCGCAGGTCCGGGGTTCGAGTCCCTGATTCGC
>CAZDLD010000115.1:0-5724 GCA_964506355.1 uncultured Hydromonas sp. | reverse complement strand
GCCACAACTACATTCCACTCTCGATTGAGACCTTTGCCGACTTGGACACACCGCTGTCGATTTATCTCAAGCTGGCCAATGCGCCCTACAGCTATTTGCTCGAATCGGTCATCGGTGGCGAGCGCTCAGGTCGCTACTCCATCATCGGACTGCCATGTCACACCCGATTCACCAAAGAAAATGGCGTGGTACGCGAATACGCAGGCGAGCAATGCATATCGGAGCATCCGAATGTCGATTTATTTGATTTCACCCGCGCCTACTTGCAACGCAAAAACGTCCCGCAGCTCGATGGTCATGCGCGTTACAGCGGCGGTTTGGTGGGGTATTTCGCCTACGACACCGTGCGCGAAATTGAGCCAAAACTGGCACATTCCACACCGAAGGACGACGTCGGCGTACCCGATTTGCACCTGATGCTGTCTGAAGAATTAGCCGTGGTCGACAACCTACTGGGTAAAGTCTATTTAACGGTCTACGCAGACCCCGCACAACCCAACGCTTATGAGAACGCTCAAGCACGCTTGCAGCACATGCTCGACACCCTGCGCCAACCCATCGCCCTGCCCGCCAGCCCAGCGGTCACCGAGCACGAAGCGCGTTCGGACTATGGCTCTGAAGCATTCAAGCGCGATGTGCTGCGCTGCAAAGAATACATCGCCGCAGGCGACTGCATGCAGGTGGTGCTCTCACAGCGCACCCAGCGTCGTTTCGAAGCCGAGCCAATTAATCTGTACCGCGCCCTGCGTGCGCTCAATCCATCGCCCTATATGTATTTCATGCACCTGAACGACACCCATGTGGTCGGCGCATCGCCTGAGATTTTGGTCAAAATGGATGAAGAACGCATGGCCACCGTGCGCCCCATCGCAGGCACACGCAAGCGTGGTGCAAATGCCGCAGAAGACGCGCGTTTATCCGCCGATTTACTCGCCGATGCCAAAGAATGCGCCGAACATCTGATGCTCATCGATTTGGGGCGCAACGACATTGGCCGCATAGCCGAAATTGGCAGTGTCGAAGTCACCGAACAAATGACCATAGAAAAATACTCGCACGTGCTGCACATGGTCTCGAATGTCCAAGGACGCGTACGCGACGAATTGGACGCGATAGACGTGCTCAAAGCCACCTTCCCAGCTGGCACGCTCTCAGGCGCGCCCAAAATTCGCGCTATGGAAATCCTCGACGAGCTAGAGCCCACCAAACGCGGCGTGTACGGTGGAGCTGTGGGGCATTTGGGCTTTGCCAACAACATGGATTTGGCCATCGCCATTCGCACGGCGGTCATCAAAAACCAGCAACTGTACGTACAAGCGGGCGCGGGCATCGTTGCCGACTCAGACCCAGAATCAGAATGGGTGGAAACTCAGAGCAAAATGCGTGCGGTGCTCACTGCCGCCAGCCTCGCCTGCTCAGGCTTAGACACCCAAATTGCAAAGGACAACGCATGAACACCACGGCACAACCCCATGTTTTCATGATAGACAATTACGACTCGTTCACCTTTAACCTCGTGCAATACTTTGGCGAGTTGGGCGCGAAGGTCACGGTCAAGCGCAACGACGAAATCAGCATCGCGGACATCGAGCAGGCTCAACCCACGCATCTGTGCCTGTCCCCTGGTCCGTGCACGCCGACCGAAGCAGGTATTTGCTTGGCGGCGCTGGATTATTTCAAAGGCAAGCTGCCCATCTTAGGCGTATGTCTGGGGCACCAATCCATCGGTCAGGCCTTCGGCGGTCGCATCGTGCGTGCGCGTGCGCCCATGCACGGCAAAGTCGATGTGCTGCACCACACAGGCGAAGGCGTATTTGCCAATCTGCCCAACCCGTTCAACGTCACGCGCTACCACTCGCTGGTGATAGAGCGCGAAACCCTACCCGAATGCTTGCACATCACCGCATGGGCCAGTGGCGACGAGCTGTCAGGCGAAATCATGGGTGTGCGCCACAAAACTTTGAACGTTGAAGGCGTGCAATTTCACCCCGAATCCATCATGAGTGAGCATGGTCACGCCATGCTGCAAAACTTCCTCAAACAAACCCACGGCTAAATCACATATCAGGACGATTATGCAGACCAAAGAGATTTTAGAACACCTCCTCAGCGACCAAGACCTGCCCCCCGAAATCATGCGCGACTTTGTCACGCAGATGATGTCGGGCAGCGCCTCACCAGTGGCAGCAGGGGCAATTCTCATCGCCTTGCGTGCCAAAGGCGAATCGATGCAAGAGCTGGTCGCAGCTGCCGAGGTGATGCGTGACTTTGCCAATAAGGTTGAAATGCCCACAGGTTCGCGCCTATTGGACATCGTCGGCACGGGCGGCGATGGTACATCGACCTTTAATATTTCGACCACCTGCTTATTTGTAATTGCGGCTGCTGGTGGTCAGGTGGCCAAACATGGCAACCGTTCAGTCTCGAGCAAATCAGGCTCGGCCGATGCCATCGAGGCCTTGGGCGGCAATTTGGATTTGAACAGCGCGCAGGTCGCGCAGTGCATCACCGAGACAGGTATGGGCTTTATGTTCGCACCCAACCATCACCCTGCGATGCGCCACATCAGCCCGATTCGCAAAGAATTGGGTGTGCGAACCTTGTTCAATATGATAGGGCCACTGGCCAACCCCGCAAACGCGCCGTATATGCTCATGGGTGTATTCGCCCGTCATCTGCTGCCCATTATGGCGCAAGCATTGCACTCGCTGGGTACGCAACGCGCACTCATCGTCCATTCTGAGGACGGCATGGACGAGGTGTCCATTTTTGCACCAACGTATGTGTCTGAACTCAATAACGGCGTGATTACCGAATACAGCATCAACCCGAGCGAATACGGCTTTGCGCCATCGAATTTGGACGCCATTCGCGTGCAGAGTCCCGAAGAATCGATTGCCATGATGAAATCTGCGCTGAGCGGCACGCCTGGCGCGGCGCATGATATCGTGGCCATGAACTCTGGCGTGGCGCTGTATACGCTCGGCTTGAGCGAGTCCATCGCAGACGGCGTGCGTCAAGCGCGTGAGGTAATTGCCTCAGGTGCACCACTGGCCAAAATCGAGCAATACGTCGCCATCACCCAATCTTTTAAAAACCAAGTTAACTAAGCAAACTAAGTCAACTAAGCCCACAGAATTGAACCCCACTATGAGCGACATCCTCAACACCATCATCGCCACCAAGTTCGACGAGCTTGCCAAAGCGCGCACCCTCATTTCAGATGCTGAAATGAGCAATCTTGCACAGGCGGCGGTGAAGAACAACCCAGCGCGTGACTTTGCAGGTGCGATTATTGGCCGCGTGCAGGCCAAACAATCGGCGGTGATTGCCGAAATCAAAAAAGCCTCTCCGTCCAAAGGCATTTTGCGCGAGGATTTTTTACCCGCACAAATCGCCCGCGAGTACGAGCAAGCAGGCGCGGCCTGCCTGTCGGTGCTCACCGACGAGCAGTATTTCCAAGGACACGCGGATTTTCTCAAGTCCGCTCGTGCCGCGTGCGCACTGCCGGTGTTGCGCAAAGACTTTATGGTCGAAGGCTATCAAATTGACCAAGCGCGTGCTTGGGGCGCTGATGCCATTCTGCTCATCGCCGCGGCCTTGAGCTTTGAGCAAATGAGCGCGATGGAACAACACGCCATGGACTTGGGCATGTCGGTGCTGGTCGAAGTGCACAACCGCGAAGAGCTCCACACCGCGCTCAAATTACAAACGCCACTGTTGGGCATCAACAACCGCAATTTGCGCACCTTTGAAGTGAGTTTGAGCAACACCTTTGATTTACTCGGCGACATCCCTGCCGACAAAATCGTGGTCACCGAATCGGGCATCGCCACACAATCGGACATCGAGCAGATGCACGCGCACGAGGTCTATGCATTTTTGGTCGGCGAGGCATTTATGCGAGAGCCTCATGCGGGTCTGGCTTTGAAAAATTTGTTTCAGTTATGAACAACAACACCCACATCGAGTACGAAATCGCCCTGAACTTGAGTGAGACCTGCCCGAACCAAGTACGCTCATGGCTGCAACAGCTGCCGAACTGCGCGTATCAGCGCAGCACCCAGCTGCTCAATATTTACTACGACACGCCAGAGCAATCCTTGCGCCAAGCCAAAGCGGCGCTGCGCCTGCGCTACGACACTGAAGCGCAATGCTGGATTCAAACGCTCAAATCAGCGGGCGTGAGCATCAATGGCGTGAGCCAGCGCGGCGAGTGGGAAGCCACCTTGCCCGACACTAAAACCGAAACCGATAGCGACAACGATACCAACAACGATGGCACGCTGATTCCGCAATGGCGCTTTGACCTATTCGCCGCCGATGCACAAGCCCTGCTCAATCCGCTGCGCGAGCGCCTGCACGCGGTGTTTCACACCGATTTTCGGCGCGATATTTACGATTATCGACTGGGTGAACAGCACTTTGAATGGGCGCTTGACCAAGGCGAAGTGCGCCTCAGTACAGAATCAGGCGCGCACAACGATGCGGCGCGCAGCGCCATCAAAGACCTTGAGATTGAACTCAAACACGGGGATTTGGCGCAGATGCAGCAGCTGGCAACGCAAGCACAAGCCGCACTGAACGCCAGCCCACAAACCCAGAGCAAAGCCGCTCGCGGTTATGCACTGCTGCAATCAATCGATTAAATTTCCCAATTAAATCGACAACACATCCGAGATGCGGATGAGTTCTTGATCGATTTGGTGCTTTTTCTTAATCGCTTCGCTCAATGACGTGAACGCCACATGGTCGCCCTGCATGCCTGCCATCACGTTGCGTTTGCCCGCCATCAGCCCTTCCACCGCGGCCACGCCCAAACGACTGGCCAAAATCCGATCGGCACAACTGGGCGAGCCGCCACGCTGCAAGTGCCCAAGCACCGTGACGCGCAAATCGTAATGCGGCGCACGTTCTCGTACCTGCTTGGCCAGCTCATACACGCCGCCCTCTTCGCCCTCGGCGACCACCACCATGGCCGCCAATTTACCGCGCTGAGACGCGGTGTCCAAGGCCGCAAACATTTTATCTAAATCCAAATTTTCTTCAGGAATCAAGATATCTTGAACCCCAGCCGCAAGGCCACTGTTTAAAGCCAAGAACCCCGCATCGCGTCCCATCACCTCGATGAGGAACAATCGGTTGTGCGAGGTGGCGGTGTCACGGATTTTGTCCAAGCATTCGACCACCGTATTGAGCGCGGTATCAAAACCAATGGTGGTGTCCGTGCCAAAAATATCGTTGTCTATGGTCGCGGGCAAACCAATGACGGGGACATCGAATTCCTGTGCGAAAATCTCCGCCCCAGTGAACGTGCCATCGCCACCGATGGCGACCAATGCATCGAGTCCATTGGCCTTGAAATGTTGGTAGGCCTGTGCGCGGCCCTCTGGGGTGTAAAAACGCATACAGCGTGCTGAGCGCAGCATGGTTCCGCCACGCTGGATGATGGATTTGACATCCCGTGCACCCAACTCACTCATCTGATTGTCGACCAAACCACGGTAACCCTGCTCTATGCCCACCGAGGTCAAGCCATGGTAGGCGCAGGCGCGGACAACGGCGCGGATGGCGGCGTTCATACCAGGGGCATCGCCGCCCGAAGTCAGTACACCGATACGAGAAATGGATTTTGCTGGCATAATGAACCCTTATTGTTTTTTGTTATGTGTTGTTTGTCATGGGCATATTCTACCCGATAGCCGCACGGGATTTGCCCAAGGA
>CAZDLD010000114.1:0-5880 GCA_964506355.1 uncultured Hydromonas sp. | reverse complement strand
CGCGTTCTTTGAGCATATCGTCCCCTGCCTATCGTTGTTATTTTTGAAGTGATGTTGTTGGGTCATGCGCAAGTAATTCGTTGGTTCTTCGTAGATATTTGACAACGATTACTTGGCTTCCAATTGTGCGCTGGTACGCCCGAAGCGACGCTCACGCGTTTGATACGAATTAATCGCTTCTACAAACGCCGCACGGTCAAACTCAGGCCAGTACACTGGCGTGAAATACAGCTCGGTGTACGCCAACTGCCACAGCAAGAAGTTCGAAATGCGCGCCTCACCACCCGTGCGAATGAATAAATCAGGCTCAGGCAAATCCGCCAATTGCAAATACGGACGTAACTCATCCTCTTCCACAAAAGCATCCACCGCCACACCATCACGGGCGCGCTGCTCGAGCATTTTATTCATCGCGTTCAAAATATCCCAGCGACCACCATAATTGGCGCAAATGGTCAAAGTCATGACTTCGCCATCTACCGTGGTGTTGTGCGCTTGGGCGATCAAATCTTGAATGGTTTTGTCAAAAGCCTCCAATGCGCCAATGACTTGCAAGCGAATGCCATTGTCGGCCAAGGCCTTGATTTCACGACGCAAACTGCGCATGAACAACTTCATCAGGAACGACACTTCGGTCGGTGGACGACGCCAATTTTCTGAGCTGAACGCAAACAAGGTCAAATGACGCACCTTCATATCCACGCAGGCGCGCACCACTTCACGCACCATCTGAACACCGCGCTTATGCCCCCAAACACGCGGATAGCCACGCGAAGTGGCCCAACGCCCATTGCCATCCATAATGACGGCGACGTGTTGCGGAATTGCGCCCACTTCGGGAACGGCTTGAGTGCTGCTGACGGCGGTTGTATTCATTGTTCAACTCGTTGTAGTGTCTTCACGTGGCGTCGATGTGTCTTGCGTCATCAAGCCCTGACTGTGCTTTTAAACCAGTAAAATCAATCGTTTAAAATAAAAAATTTAAATTAAACTTTTAAAATTTCAGCTTCTTTTTGAGTCACGATTTTATCGATTTCGGCCACGAATTTATCGGTCATCTTCTGTACATCGTCTTGCGCACGGCGCTCATCGTCTTCGGTCGCTTCTTTGTCTTTCAACAATTTTTTCAACTGTTCATTGGCATCGCGACGGATGTTGCGCACGGCGATTTTTGCGCCTTCGGCTTCTTGTTTCACCACCTTGACCAGCTCTTTACGACGCTCTTCTGTCAGCGCTGGCATTGGTACGCGAATCAAATCACCTTGAGTGGCTGGATTCAAACCCAAATCCGACTCACGAATGGCTTTTTCAACGGGGGCGATCATGTTCTTTTCCCACGGTTGCACACCGATGGTGCGCGCATCGATTAAGGTCAAATTCGCCACTTGCGACAAAGGCGTGGGCGAGCCATAGTAATCGACATTCACTTGATCCAATAAACTTGGATGCGCACGACCCGTGCGGACTTTGGCCAAATCATGTTGCAATGATTCGATGGATTTATTCATTTTCTGGTCAGCATTTTGCTTAACTTCTGTTACAGACATACGGGCTCCTTGCATATTTTTTATTAACTGTCTCAAATCCATTCTGACTTGAGCGAACTTCGCTATTTTACTTCTTTTTTCATCTTAAAAAAATCTAAAGTTTGATAATTCGTAGGCTCGATTAGAGCATACCGACATACTCAAGCAATAGCTTCTCGATCCATGAACGCACATTCAAAGGATGGTCGGCAATCCGTCGCTCGCGCGCCAGTGATGCTTGCCACGCGTGCAGCGCAATCAGGCTCTGCTCTGGCGCAGCCGCGATGATGCGGCTCATGGCGGTGAGCTGCTTGGGGTAGAAGCGTGGCGCTGCGCCCTGCTGCGCCGTCAGGATTAAATCATGCACCCAGCGCTGCAACCACGTCATCAGCACGCCCATATCAAGGGTCTTGAGCTCGCCCGCCAGACGCGCTTTGTCCGAGTCTTTGATGTGCTTTTCAAACATCATCGCCAGTGTGATGACATCGAGCTTTTTGCCCTGAGCCAGCGCCTCGATGAAGCTGTGCTCGTGTTTGAAATAATCGGTCAGCACCAACTGCGCCACGCGCATCACCGCCCCGCTCTCTTGTTGCAGGTAGTCCGCCCAATTCGGATTGGCGGCTTGCTGGTTCAAATACGCCACCGCCGCGTCAGTAGTTGGCGCGCCCGCGAGTACCAGTTGACAGCGGCTGATGATGGTCGGCAGCAGTTGCTGCACATCGTGCGCGAGCAGAATGAATAAGGTATTGGCAGGGGGTTCTTCCAGCGTTTTGAGTAGGGCATTGGCCGCGTTGCGATTGAGTTTGTGCGCAGGATAGATGACCACCACGCGTTGCCCACCGCGGTGGCTGGTCTGATTGACCATATTGTCCAAGGCGCGCACATCATCGATGGTGATTTCTTTGGATGGTTTTTCAGGGCGCAGCTCTTCGATTGGGTGCGCCATGTCCATAATCGTCGGGCGCAACAATCGATAATCGGGGTGGCTAAACGCCATGATGAGCTGACAACTGCCACAGGTGCCGCAAGCGTGCTGCTCAGGCGTGGGCGACTCGCACAGCACACTGGCCGCCATCGCCTCGACCAATTGCTTGCCCCCCGTCTCCTCAGGCGCAATCACCAGACTGGCGTGCGCAGGACGCTCAGAGTGCTGGCGCGCCAACCACTGAGTCAATGCGTGTTGATGCCAAGGCAGCGGTGTGGGAATAGGATGATTCATGGGAGCGGTGTGTACTTTCTAAACTGTAAGGGTGGCAATGATTCAATCAATGCATCAAATGTTTAAATTCAAATGCGCTCGCGCAACGATGGCCTGTTGTATTTGAACTTTAACCTGGTCCAAACTTTGCGTGCTGTCGATGACCGCCACGCGCTGTGGCGCTTGTTCGGCGCGCTTGAGGTAGGCCTCGCGGGTGCGACGGAAAAATTCAAAACTTTCATTTTCAAACTTATCGAGCGCTTCGCTGGTCTGTTCTGCACGACTGGCGATGCGCGCACGCGCGACCTCGAGCGGCACGTCGAACAACAGCGTGAAATCGGGTTGCACATCGCCCTGCACCCAACGCTCCAACAATTCAATTTTTTCAAACGCCACACCACGCCCTCCGCCCTGATAGGCAAAGGTCGCATCAGTGAAGCGATCGGACATCACCACCTCACCACGCGCCAATGCAGGCAAAATCACCTGCGCGAGGTGCTCGCGTCGGGCGGCGAACATCAATAAAGTCTCGGTTTCTAAATCCATGCGCTCGTGCAACAACAAAGCCCGCAACTGCTCGCCCAAGACCGTGCCGCCCGGTTCGCGGGTCTGCACGATGGTGCGCTGTGCGGCGATTTGCTCAGCCAACCACTGCATCGCGGTGGACTTGCCCGCGCCATCCACGCCCTCAACGGTGATGAATAATCCTGATTGCGTCATGTTATTTTTTCAAAATATATTTATTCACCGCCGCGTTGTGCGCCGATAAATTATTGGTAAATTCACTGCTGCCATCGCCGCGCCCGACAAAGAAAATCACATCCGAGTTGGCAGGATTGAACGCCGCCGAAATCGATGCCAAGCTCGCAGTGGCAATCGGCGTGGGCGGCAACCCAGAACGGGTGTAGGTGTTGTACGGGGTGTCGGTGTGCATCATGCTGGTGGTCAAATCGCCTTTGAATGCATCGCCCACACCATAAATCACGGTGGGATCGGTCTGCAACATCATCCCTTGCTTCAATCGGTTGACGAACACCGCCGCAATCATCGGTCTGTCCTTGTCCAGTCCCGTTTCTTTCTCGACGATGGACGCCATGGTGAGGGCTTTGTACTCATTGGCATAGGGCAAATCGCCCGCACGTTTTTCCCACAGGGGTGCAATTTTTTTATTCAGCAGCTCATGGGCGCGCTTGAGAATATCGGTTTCTTTCTCGCCCTTGCGGTACATATAGGTGTCGGGGAACACCAGCCCTTCTATGCTGCTCGGATTGTTCGGCTCGGTGATGCCCACCGCTTTGACCAAATCTGCCATGGACAGCTCTTGCGCATCGTGGTTCAAATCCGCTTTGGCCAATTCTTTTTTAATCTCGCGCCAAGTCACACCCTCGGCAATGCGCAGCTTGCGCTGCGTGACTTTGCCCGTGGACAGTCGAGTCAGCAATTCGCCCAAGCTCGCCTTGGCATCGAACTCGTACTCGCCGACTTTGTAATTACTGGCGCGCAAGCTCACCCACGCCAAAAATTTAATTTGAAAGTTTGAAAAATTGCCGCCATTTTTCTGCGACAGCTGCGCCAGCTGCTCATAGGCAGAGCCGCTGCTCGCGCCTTTTTCAAGGTAAATGCTTTTGGGCTCGCCCATGCTCGGCGCAATCGGCGCAGACAGACGCATGCTTGCCCAAATCGCAAACACCACCAACAACACCAACACCCCTGCCGCACGTTTTAACCAAATCATAGTCATTCCATATCGTTTCATTCAACCGGTTCAAGCCGGCTCGCCCCATCCATACTCAAACACAGGTACAATCTCTAAATTCACAGCTGAGCTGCTGAGTAGCTACTGCCGCCATTCTAAATGACTTAGGACACTAACGGACAATGAACACGCAAAATACTGAATTTTTCACGCAAATCTTTGCAGGTCAAACTTTTGATTTATCACAGGACTTCGGCCTGATTCGCGCCACGGGTGCGGATGCGCGCAACTTTTTGCACGGGCAATTGACCCAAGACATCCTGAACTTGGGCGAGAACGACGTGCGGCTGGCGGGCTACTGCTCGGCCAAAGGCCGCATGTACGCGATGTTCTACGTCTGGGCGGATGGCGAAACGGTCTACCTGCTCACCCACGCCAGCGTGATTGACACTGTGCTCAAGCGACTCAAAATGTTTGTGTTGCGCGCCAAGGTGGTGTTGGAACACGTCAGCAACGAGTTCGCCATCCACGCCTATGCCGGCGCGGATGCCCTCGCCGCGCAAATCAAAGTCGTGAACGACGCAGGCACGCGACTGGGGCTGATGCCTGCAGATTTGAGTGAGTGGGCGCAGCCTGATTTACCGCGTGAACTGCGCATTTCAAACCTAACCAGTACAGCCAGCACAGAAACCACCAACATTGCAGCCAATCAGTTGTGGCAATGGCTGGAGATAATGGCAGGCGTCGCTCACGTGCGTGCCGACATCAGCGAGGCCTTTGTGCCGCAGATGATGAATTTAGACCGCATCGGCGGCGTGAATTTCAAAAAAGGCTGCTACCCAGGACAAGAAATCGTCGCCCGCAGCCACTATCTGGGCAAACTCAAACGCCGCATGCAAAGCGCATATTTCATGCGCACGAACGACATCGCCCTGCACGTGGGCATGGATGTGTATTCGACGCTGGACGAATCCCAAGCCGCAGGTCAGCTGCTCGCATTCGCCGCACACCCGTTTGTGGCGCAGCGTTGCGATGTGTTGTACGAGGTCAGCCTGCCGCTGCTCGAGAATGGCGCGCAGATACACCTCAAAGACGATGCGACACAATGGCGCGCTCGCCCCTTGCCCTATACTTTGAGCGACGCTTGATACCATTTTGCACCATCGAGAAGCCACCCAAGCACGGCCAAAGCCGTGTATAATCACGCCTTCTCGACAGGTTGAAAATCCAAACAAATCAATCTGTTACGGGTGCAACACAGCTATACCGCACCCACGTCCCCAGAATAAACCACTGCCTCGACGGAACTGACCATGAAAAAAGTGTATATCAAGACCTTCGGCTGTCAAATGAACGAATACGACACCGACAAAATCCACGACGTGCTGCGCGAACAAAGCGGCTACATCAAAACCGATGACATCAACGACGCCGACGTCGTGCTGCTCAACACCTGCTCC
>CAZDLD010000113.1:0-5954 GCA_964506355.1 uncultured Hydromonas sp. | reverse complement strand
CGGGCAGCCCAAGGTTGAGGTCAAGGCGCTCAATGCCTTGTGGAGCAGTACGGGCAAATCGGTTGAGTTGACGGGTGATGTATGGCTGGTGCGCGAAGCCGATGCGGCGGGGAAAATGCCTGCCATGCGTCTGCACACCGAGAAGTTGACTGTGGATATGAAACAAGGCTTGGCCAGCAGCGACGCGGCATTTGAATTGAATCACGGCGGCAGCACCATTACTGGCAAAGGCTTTCGCTACGACTATCAGCTGCGCGATTTGGACATGGGGCAAGCCGCAACGACCAAAACCACCAGCACAAGCAGCAGCACGGGGATTGAGCGCATCCGCGCTCAAATTATCAACACCCCGCGCAAGCCAAATTAATCGTTGGGACACCAAGTTATGAGAACTATGAAATTAAGTCTATTAAGTCTCACATCGAGCTTCAGCACGGTGCTGACCCTGTGCGCCGTCATCTGGGGCGTGGGCGCTCGTGTGGGCGAGGCTGCGCCTGCGGTGTTGGCCGACAGAACCGTACCCTTTACCCTTGAGGCCGACAGCGTGGTCTACAGCGATGTGACTCAGACGGCGCAGTTCACAGGTCGTGTGATACTGAGCCAAGGCTCGATGCGCATCAGTGCGCAGACGGTCGAAACAATGGTCGACCCCGAAGGCTACCAATTCGCCACCGCCAAAGCGGGCGCCAATGGCTGGGTGCAGTTTGAACAAAAACGCGACGGCAGCAACGAAATCATCCGCGCACAAGCCAAGCAGCTGCTGTACGACGGCAAGAACAACGTCATCGTACTGGCACAACAAGCACGCGCACAGCGATTGACCGCTCAGGGCAAGTTGATTGACCAAATCAGCGCCGACGAGCTGACCTACAACCAACTGACCGAAGTGTTTGAGACCAACCCGCAAGGACAAGGGCGCACACACGTACTCATCGCCCCAGGCGCGCAAGGAGGTCAATGATGAGTCTGCCCACTTCCACACTGTCGATTGAACACCTGCAAAAGCGCTATGGCAAACGCACCGTGGTCAAAGACGTGTCCTTCAATGTGCACAGCGGCGAAGTCGTCGGCCTGCTCGGCCCGAATGGCGCGGGCAAGACCACCAGTTTTTACATGGTCATGGGCTTGGTCGGTGCGGACAAAGGCGCGGTGGTGCTCGATGGTGAAAACCTGATTCATCAGCCCATGCACGTGCGCGCCCGCAAAGGCATGTCCTACCTGCCGCAAGAAGCCTCGATTTTTCGCAAGCTCACGGTGGAGGAGAACATCCGTGCGGTGCTCGAATTGCAGCGCGACGCTCAGGGCAAACGCCTGAGTTTGGACGAAATCAACCGTCAGCTGCATCAGTTGGTGGCAGACTTGCAGATTGGGCATATTTTGCACAGCCCAGCGCCCGCACTGTCGGGGGGCGAGCGCCGCCGCGTCGAGATTGCGCGCACCTTGGCGACCAATCCGCGCTTTGTGCTGCTCGATGAGCCGTTCGCGGGCGTGGATCCGATTGCGGTCATCGATATTCAAAAAATCATCGAATTTTTGGTTCAGCGCAATATTGGTGTGCTCATCACCGACCACAATGTGCGTGAAACGCTGGGCATTTGCAACCGCGCCTACATCATCAGCGACGGCACGGTGCTCGCGCAGGGCGATGCCGCTTCGATTGTGAACAATGAAGCTGTGCGCCGCGTCTACCTCGGCGAAAATTTCTCTATGTAACCCAAATTATATTTAAGCACCACGTCAAAGAACAGGAAATCCCCATGGCCAATATTTTACTCACAGGTGGTACTGGTTACATCGGCGCGCACACCGCAGTGGTGTTGCTCGAGTCGGGACACACACCGATATTGTTGGACAATTTTTCCAACTCCACACCTCTGGTGGCGCAGCGCATTCAGGCGATTACGGGCAAGTTGCCGCTGGTGATTGAGCAAGACGTGCTCGATACAAAGGCGCTGGTCGAAGTGCTCAAAACGCATGACATACAAGCGGTGATACACTTTGCCGCGTACAAAGCGGTGGGCGAATCGGTCGAAAAACCGCTGTCCTACTACCAAAACAACGTGGTCGGCACGCTCAGTGTACTCGACGCAATGGCTCAGGCGGGCGTGCAGCACATCGTGCTCAGCTCCTCAGCGACGGTCTACGGCGAGCATGGCGTGCCACCGATGCGTGAGGACGCGCCGCTGTCCGCGACCAACCCCTATGGCCAGACCAAAGTGATGATGGAGCAAATCATCCGCGACGTGGCGGTGGCAGAAAAAAACTTGCGCTACGCGATGTTGCGCTACTTCAATCCCGTGGGCGCACACCCATCGGGTCAAATTGGCGAGCACCCGCGCGGCATCCCGAACAACCTCATGCCCTATGTGCAGCAAGTGGCGATTGGGCTGCGCGAGCGCCTGTCGGTGTTTGGCGACGACTATCCGACGGCTGATGGCACGGGCGAGCGCGATTATATTCATGTGATGGACTTGGCACGCGGTCATGTGCTCTCGGTCAATCGCCTGCTCGAAGGCCATGATTCATTCACCGTGAACCTTGGTACGGGCCAGCCCGTGACCGTGTTGCAGATGATACAGGCGTTCGAGCAAGCCTCTGGCAAGGCGATTCCCTACACCATCGCACCGCGCCGCGCTGGCGACGTGGCCTCGGTGTACGCGAATCCCGAATTGGCGCAAAAGCTGTTGAATTTCAAAACCGAATACAGCATCGCCGACATGTGTCGTGACGCTTGGGTGTGGCAAAGCCGCAACCCGAACGGCTATGACGCCGTCTAAAAACACCCAAAACGGTGCAAACCCATGTAAAAGCAAGGTTAAATTCAGATAAACCCCGTTGTTGTATTGAGTTTTAGCGGCAGTCACTGTATCTTAACGGGTTGGAATCAAGTTGAAATCAAGCTGAATTCACGTTGAAACAAACACTTAAATTTGCAATAAAGGATGGTCAACAATGGCATTAGTGGTACACAAATACGGCGGCACATCGATGGGCTCGGTCGAGCGCATTCAGAATGTGGCGCGTCGCGTGGCAAAATGGGTCAAAGCAGGGCATCAAGTCGTGGTCGTGCCATCGGCCATGTCGGGAGAGACCAATCGCCTGTTGGGTTTGGCCAAAGATTTGAACGCCAATTGCGCAGACGTCAGCCCACGCGAAATGGACATGATTGCCTCAACAGGCGAGCAGGTCTCGGTGGGTTTGCTCGCGATTGCGCTGCAAGCCATCGGCACACCCGCAGTGAGCTACGCAGGCTGGCAAGTGCCCGTGCGCACCAATTCAGCGTTTATGAAGGCGCGCATTGAGTCCATCGACGGCGATAAAGTCAAAGCCGATTTGAACTCGGGTCGCGTGGTCATCATCACAGGCTTTCAAGGTGTGGACCCAGACAACAACATCACCACCCTCGGCCGTGGCGGCTCGGACACCTCTGCGGTGGCGGTGGCAGCGGCGATTGGCGCGGATGAATGTTTGATTTATACCGATGTGGATGGCGTGTACACCACCGACCCACGCGTGGTCGAGCATGCACGCCGCATGGACAAAATTACATTCGAAGAAATGTTGGAAATGGCGAGCTTGGGCTCGAAAGTCCTACAAATTCGTTCGGTCGAGTTCGCAGGCAAATACAAGGTCAAAACCCGCGTATTGTCGAGCTTGACCGATCCAGACATTGACATCAACGTCGAAGCCAACTCAGGCACATTAATCACTTTTGAGGAAGACGAAAACATGGAAAAAGCAGTCATTTCGGGCATCGCATTTAGCCGTGACGAAGCGAAAATCACATTGAACCAAGTGCCCGATATGCCGGGCGTGGCATTTAAAATCCTCGGCCCCATCGCTGCGGCCAATGTCGATGTGGACATGATTATTCAGAACCAGAGCAAAAACGGCACCACTGATTTTTCATTCACGGTCGGTCGTGGCGAATTCAACAAGGCGATGGACATCATCAACAAAGAAGTAGCACCCTCGGTTGGCGCGGCATCGGTCGAAGGCAATGACAAAGTGGCGAAAGTCTCAGCAGTCGGCATCGGCATGCGCTCACACGTGGGCGTGGCGAGTAAAATGTTTGATACCCTGTCGCAAGCGGGCATCAACATTCAAATGATTTCAACTTCAGAAATCAAAATCTCGGTGATTATCGAAGACAAATTCATGGAGCTGGCGGTACGTGAGCTGCACCGTGTGTTTGACTTGGAAAATGAGGCGAGCACCGACCACGTTTAATTTCGCGGTCGCTAAACCAAAAAACGCAAGACGATGAGTCTTGCGTTTTTTATTGGGCGCAGGAATGGTGCGTGAATATTTAGGCTTGTAATCGTTGTGCGAACTTCTGATGCGCAGCCAACCAAGCCAGCACCATCAGCGTGGTGACGATGAACAGCCCCGTCACGCCCCAGTGACCATTGAGCCAGCTGCCGACCATTGCACCTGCGAACAAGCCCAATGCCTGCACGGTGTTGTACACGCCTGAGGCCGCGCCCTTGGTGGCGGGGTGGGTGAGTTTGGACAGCAGTGAGGGTTGCGTGGCTTCGAGCACATTGAAGCCAGTGAAAAACAGCAACAGCGCCGCCGCAATCAGATACACGCCGCCGATTTGGCTCGCCAATAAAATTTGCGCCAGTGCAATCAGCAGCACCGCAGCGCGCATGACTTCAAACATCTTGCCGTGTTTTTCCGCACGGATAATCAGTGGCACCATCGCGCCCATGCTGATGAGGATGACGATGAGGTAGAGCAGGGTGCTGTGCTGGTGTGAGAGCTGCAGCGCGAGCAGGCGCGAGGGAATCACCACCCACATCGCCATCTGTACCGCGTGCAGCACAAACACCCCAAAATTGAGCAACCATTGGCGGCGATCGCTCAGGACTTGGCGCATGGCAATTTTTGAACTCAGGGGTTTGTTCGCTGTGTCCAATGGCGGCAAAGGCACCGACCAGACCACAAACAACGCCATCACAGCGAGCGCCGCAATGATTAGAAATATCCCGTGCATCCCGACGGTGTCAAACAACAAGGGCGCAACGATGAGCGACACCGCAAAGGTCAGGGCAATGCTCATGCCGACCATCGCCATGGCGCGAGTGCGCACCTCTGCGCGGGTCGTGTCGGCGACCATCGCCACCACCACACTGGAAATCGCGCCCATACCCTGTACTGCTCGGGCCAAAGCGAGCCCATAAATGCTGTCAGCAGAGGCCGCCCAGATGCTGCCCGCGGCAAAAATCAGCAGGCCGATGGTGATGATGGGTTTTCGTCCCCAGCGGTCAGACGCCAGACCATAAGGAATATAGAGAAACGCCTGTGTCAGACCATACGCACCCATGGCCAAGCCCACCGCCATACCCGTTTGTGCGGGCGTGGGCGTGCCCGTAAAACCGAATCCCAAGGGCAAACCGAGCGCATAAGGCGCGAGCACGGGCAAAACCACAAACAGCCCAAACATGCGCAGGGCAAATACCAAGGCCAAGCGGATGCTGATGGAGCGCTCAAGGGGGTTGAGTTGGGATTTTGCTTGAGTTTCGCTGGCAGTGATTTGGGTCATGATGCTTTGAGTTTCTTGCCGAGTGTGCGTGGCAATTGTCTGTAAAAAGCGTTATAGTAGCAGATTGGATGGTCGATTGTCGTGGTGAAGCGCTCAGGTGCCGATATGAGTGCGCAATTGTCCAGACCCACGCAACGCACAAGCAACAGCAATTAGCAAAGAAGCCATGAACCAAATCAAAATCCGCGGCGCACGCACACACAACCTCAAGAATATTTCACTGGATTTGCCCCGTCAGAAACTCGTGGTCATCACGGGGCTGTCGGGTTCGGGTAAATCCAGCTTGGCATTTGACACCCTGTACGCCGAGGGTCAGCGCCGTTATGTTGAGAGCTTGTCCGCGTATTCCCGCCAATTGTTGCAGTTGATGGAAAAGCCAGACGTGGATTTGATTGAGGGCTTGTCG
>CAZDLD010000112.1:0-6171 GCA_964506355.1 uncultured Hydromonas sp. | reverse complement strand
ACAAAACACGAATGGCGTTGGCCATTTGGCGTGACATTTCAGGAGTTTGGTGGCTCATGGGCGGGACTCTTTCAACTTAGTTATCAAATTAATGAAGTTTATCAATGGGTTATGTGAATTCTTGTGGTGGGCTGATGCGATGGATTAGAGCAAACGCTTGCGTTTTTCCATCATGCGCCAGATAAATGGCGTCAATATCAGTTGCATTGCGACCGTTATTTTACCACTTGGCAAGACAATTGTATTGGCTCTTGACATGAAAGAGTCGTGAATCATTTTCAATGAATACTGTGAAAATGATTCACGACTGTGCAAAGCGGATGAAAAAAAATTAATATCCGCTGCAGTGATTTGATAATATTTTGGTGCTCGTTTTAGGAGTTTACTTGTGCTCTGAGGGCTTGCATGATGTCGTGGTAACCGCCATCAGCATCGGGTGCGCCAAACACTGCGCTGCCAGCCACACATACATCCGCGCCTGCAGCCACAATTTCAGCAATATTGTCTACTTTGACGCCACCATCGACTTCGAGCAGGATGGTTCTGCCCGTGGCTGCGGTATAGGCATCGATTTTCGCGCGGGCTTCGCGTAATTTATTCAGGGTCTCGGGGATGAAGGCTTGTCCGCCAAATCCAGGATTGACACTCATGAGCAAAACCACATCAAGTTTGTCCATCACGTGATCCATCAGTGACAGCGGCGTGGCGGGGTTAAACACCAGACCCGCTTTGCACCCATTCTCAATAATCAGAGCCAAGGTGCGGTCGATGTGTTTGGACGCTTCGGGGTGAAAGGTGATGATGTTCGCGCCGGCTTTGGCAAACAAGGGAATCAAGCTGTCCACAGGCTCCACCATCAAATGCACGTCAATCGGAATGTTCACATGTGGGCGTATGGCCTGACACACCAGCGGGCCGATGGTCAGGTTCGGCACGTAGTGGTTGTCCATCACATCAAAGTGCACCCAATCGGCGCCTGCGGCTTCGATGGCTTGTACTTCGGCGCCGAGTTTGGCAAAGTCCGCCGATAATATCGAAGGGGCGATGTAAAGGTGTTTGGGTTTGTGCGGTGCAGTCATGATTACTCCATTGGTCTGTTTTTAAACTTCTTAGCCTTAGGCTCAATTGTAAAGCAAGGAATCAATGACATCTATGGAATCGCAGTATTTTGGGTCAGTTGATGCAGATTTTGTTCAGTTCAATTGTTGCACGCTCTCACAAATGACACGTGTTATTATGATTTTTAAGTAGGCGTATATAAACCAATTATAAATGGTTACAATTATTTTTGAAGTAGGAAATCACAACGCGACATGACCATGACCCACCCCGAATACTGGAATGAAGCCACACGCGCACTGTCCGAGCGCGACCCCGTGATGCGCGCACTCATCGCCGCGTATCCGAGCAGCGTGATGAGCAGTCGCGGACAGCCGTTTTATACCTTGGTGCGCTCGGTGGTTGGGCAGCAAATATCGGTCAAAGCAGCGGACAGCATTTGGGCGCGCTTTGAGGCGTTGGTGGGCGAAGTGTCGCCCAAACGAGTGCTCGCCTACAACATCCCAGCGCTGCGCAGTGTGGGGCTGTCTGAGCGCAAGGCGCAGTATGTGCACGCGGTGGCAGTGTTCTTCGAATCCAATCGCGTGGGTGCAAACTATTGGGACGAGCGCAGCGATGCGCACATCATCGCCGAGCTGACCAGTATACGAGGCATCGGGCGCTGGACTGCGGAGATGTTCTTGATGTTCACGCTGCTGCGACCCAATGTATTTCCCGTTGATGACATCGGTCTGCTGCGCGGACTGGAAAAAGCCTATCACGGCGAGCGCGTCACCCCCAGCGTGGCCAAAACCCAGTACTTCGAACGCTTTTCACCGTGGGCGAGTGTCGCCACATGGTATCTGTGGCGCAGTTTAGACCCTATTGAAGTGAGTTATTAAAATCCCCCACCAATTAACGAACGGGCGTGCGGTGTTTAAATGACATACGCATGAAAAATTTTGTTAAAATGCGGCAGTTCCAAACACAAGGAGATAGTGTGCGACAAATATTTTTAGACTTCGAGCAACCGATTGCCGATTTAGAGAGCAAGATTGAAGAACTTCGCTTGGTTCAGAGCGATTCTGCGGTGGACATTTCAGAAGAAATTTCACGCCTGAAAAAGAAAAGCGACGAATTGACCAAGGATATTTATTCAAAATTAGAGCCTTGGCAAGTGGTCAAAGTGGCGCGTCATCAACAGCGCCCATATACTTTGGACTATCTGGAAGACATTTTCACCGACTTTCACGAGTTGCACGGTGACCGCTCGTTCGCAGATGATGCGGCGATTGTCGGTGGTCTGGCGCGATTTGAAGGTCAAGCCTGCATGGTCATCGGCCATCAAAAAGGTCGCGACACCAAAGAGCGTGGCCGTCGCAACTTCGGTATGCCCCGTCCAGAAGGCTATCGCAAGGCCCTGCGCCTGATGCACTTGGCTGAGAAATACCGTTTGCCGATTTTCACCTTCATCGACACCCCAGGTGCATACCCTGGTATCGATGCCGAAGAGCGTGGTCAATCTGAAGCGATTGGTCGCAACTTATTCGAAATGGCCAAGTTAAAAACCCCCATCATCGCCACCGTCATCGGTGAAGGTGGGTCGGGCGGTGCGCTCGCCATCGGTGTGGCCGATCAAGTGATGATGTTGCAATACTCGGTGTACTCGGTGATTTCGCCTGAAGGTTGTGCATCGATTCTGTGGCGCAGCGCGGAAAAAGCCTCCGAAGCCGCAGACGCCATGGGTGTGACTTCTGAGCGCCTGAAAAAATTGGGTCTGATTGACAAAATCATCACAGAACCTTTGGGCGGCGCACATCGCGATGTCAAAGGCACGACTCAATTGGTGAAAAAAGCCCTGTCCGATGCATTGATTCCACTGCTGAACAAACCAACCGACGAATTGTTGGCAGGTCGCATGGAAAAAATCATGACCTATGGCAATTTCACCGATAAATAATCGGTCATGAGTTGACGCAATGAACAAGCCCACGCAGTGCGTGGGTTTTGTTTATTCTATAACCCCAAATCGATGTGCTCATTACAGCCCTCTCGCAATCTATTATGAACAACCTGAACATCCTACACAGTGAGCTGAACCCCTGCATCAGCGCACACGAGCGCACCGCCGTAGCGGTCAGTGGCGGCATGGACTCCATGAGCTTGCTCACGGTGCTCAGTGCGCAGGCGCGGGCTGCTGGGCAGGTGTTGTATGCCTTTCACATCCATCATGGTTTGCAAGCGCAGGCGGAGGAATGGGTGCAGGTGGTGCACGACTACTGCGTGCAGTTGGGCGTGGTGTTTGATGTGGTGCGGATCAATGATTCAGCGAGCACGCCTGCACGAGCCGCAGCGCAGAGCGTGGAGGAGTGGGCGCGGGATGCGCGCTATCAGGCATTGGTTCAGCTCGCGCAGAAGCACGGCGTGACCCAAATCGTACTGGCGCAACACCAAGATGACCAAATTGAAACGTATCTATTGCAGAAAAATCGCGGCGCAGGCGCACGCGGTTTGGCAGCGATGCCTGGCTCAAGCACACGCTGGGACATACGTTGGTTGCGTCCTTGGTTGGGCGTGAGTCGTGCGCAGATTGAGGCGTTTGTTCAAGAGAACACCATCCCCTATGTGAATGATCCATCGAATCAGGACACACGCTTTGCGCGCAACGCCATCCGTGCGCAGCTGCGCGAGCGACCGCTGACAGGGGTGCAGCGTGCGGAGATTTTGTGTGCGATTGGCGCGGCGCAAGCGAGCTTGCAGCAGCAGCGCGAGTGGGCGCAGGCGCAATTGCTCAAGCACCATGCCGAGCACCGTGCGGACATTGGCGAGAGTGGGCGCTTACATGCGATGCAGGATTCGGGCTATACGGACGAACAAATGCACCTGCTGATTCGTGAGTGGTTCGCGCAGATGGGATGGCGTATGCCCTCGCGGGCGGGACTGGCGGAACTGCTCAAGCAGCTGCGCAGCACCCGCCCTGATCCGAAAATCTGCTGGCGCCATCCCGACGGTGGGGCGGTGACGCGTTTGAAAAATGATTGGATGGCGGCGCAGTTGTTGCCCGCAGGGCAATGGTGGCTCAGTGACGCGCTCACTGCGCGGATGCAATCGAGCGGCTGGGAAATTCGTGCGCGCACGGGCGGCGAGCGCTTTCGACTCGGGCTCAATCGCCCGCGCATTTCGCTCAAGCATGCTTATCAGATGTGCGGCGTTGCGACGATGCTGCGAGCGCAGTTGCCGTTGTTTTATCACGATGGTCGGCTGGTGCATGTGACGGGCGTGGGTGATGTGCTGAGTTGATGTGCTGAGTTGATGTGCTGAGTTGTGCTGTTCGGACCAAGAGTCCAAATGCAAAAAAAGACGCGAGGCTTCGCGTCTTTTTCATTTTCAACCCGATACAATCAGCGTGATGGATCCCACAGCTCTTCGAGGTTGTAGTAGGCGCGAATTTGCGCTTGCATGATGTGCACCACGATGTCGCCGCAATCGACCAGTACCCATTCGCCCGTGTCTTCGCCTTCGGTAGAGAGCACGTCGCCGCCGTTTTCTTTCACCTTCTCATGCACGTTGTTGGCCAGACCACGGGTTTGGCGATTGGACGTGGCTGAGGCAATGATGACGCGGTCAAATTCATCGGTCAGGGTTTCGGTGTTCAATACAGTGATGTCTTGCGCCTTCATGTCATCGAGCGCGTCCAGAATGATGGCTTCGAGTTGGGCAAGATCTAAGGTGTTGGGTTTACGGCTCATGGGTATAACTTTCTTTTTTAATCAAGGCGCTATTGTATCGAAAAACGGGGTACTTGTCCCGACTATGAGCGCGTGACGGGGTTTTTGGGTGTGGGGTGTTGTGTATTGAGGAATTCAATCCGCGCATCGGTGTACTGCTCAAAGGCATGACATTGTGCGAACAACCAATCTTGAAACAGTTTGACCTTGCTCACCTGAGAGCTGCGGTCGGGCCAGACGAAATGATAACCACTGTCGTGCGGCAGCAATTGGGGCGAAATTTGCTTGAGCGTGCCGTTCTGAATGGCATTCGCGGCAATCGACCAGCGTGTGAGCGACAGTCCCATGTTTTGTTGGGCGGCGGCCAGTCCCAAATTCGAATCATTGACCACCAAGGGCTGATGCGCCTCCTGCAAGGTCGCCGAGGTAAAATTCGCCAACAAAGACCATGTGGTCGGAATCACAATCATCGGCCCCGCCGCGATGGCCTGCTCGGCGCTTTGCGCGGGGTGATAGCGCGCATCGTTGATGCCCGCGACCAAGATGAGCCAGTCGCGCATGAGCGGAATTTGTTTCGTGCCATCGCGTGAGATTTGCCCCATGCGGATGGCGCAGTCGGCGCGGTCGTGCTCAAAATCAATGATGTTCAAACTGGCATCCAATATCAGCTGAATCTGCGGGTGCTGCGCATACCAGTCGGACAAGCGCGGAATCAACCAATGCGTCGCAAACGAGGGCAAAGTTGCCACGCGCAACACATCCGTGCGCCCCTCGTGCGCCGTGCGCGCCGTCGCTTGGGCGATGTGGGCGAGCGCTTGGCGAATTTGATAGGCGTACTCGCGTCCTGCGGGCGTGAGCGTCATGTTCTTGTTCTCGCGTGAGAACAAGGACACACCGATCAACTCCTCCAAGGCGCGCAACTGATGGCTGATGGCGCTGTGCGTGAGGTGCAGCTCCTCAGCGGCGCGGGTGACGCTGCCCAGTCGGGCGGTGGATTCGAATGCGCGCAGTGCGGGCAATGGGGGCAGGTGGCTCATGGGGTTGGCGCTTGTCAGTCATGCAATGTGAATTAAATTCACATATCGGGTTAATAATCATCAATTGTTATTTGTGGCAGCAGTGGTTAATATGCCTGTACACATCACTGATGCATGATTTTACATAAATATTGAATCGAGATTTGAAATAAATCACGGGCTCAATCTGAGAATAATATTCACATGGCTGCGAATCTAGGGATTTTGAATATCAACTGTTTATAATGCAGCAAAACCCATCAATTTAAATAAAGGAGAATGGCAATGGAACTGTACTTCGGTAATAAAAACTACTCATCATGGTCGCTGCGCCCGTGGGTGTTGATGACGCATTTTGAGATTCCGTTCACGGAGCATCTGGTCAGTGT
>CAZDLD010000111.1:0-6317 GCA_964506355.1 uncultured Hydromonas sp. | reverse complement strand
ATTGAAAATCACGAAGAACGAGTACAGCCCCACTTTATCGATGATGATGCCGTAATCTGCCAAGTATTTCGCCACGATGGCCGCTGGAATGCCCGTGCTCTCGAAGCTGCCATCCATGTTCAGACCGGGCATCATGACCGTGGTTTTGATTGGGTCAAGAATGTTCATGTCGGGTTCAATATCGCCAAAGCCGTGCCAGTCATCACCCGCTTTGACCTGCCAGTCGGCCGAACTGCCAATGCCGCTCTCAGGCAGATGGTCAGGCCCCCAGACCTTGAACCACCAGGTGTCGTGCTCAGCAAATTCTGCTTCAGCCTTGCGCATCGCATGGCGAAAATCCATCGCTTCCATCAAAGATTCTTCCGTCAGCGCCGTACCACCCGGCTCATCCATCATGGCGGCGGCGATGTCGCACGAGGCGATGATCGAGTACTGCGGACTGGTCGAGGCGTGCATCAAATACGCTTCGTTGAAGCGGTACCGATCCAGAGGTCGATTGACTGCATCTTGTACCAAAATTTGTGAGGCTTGCGACAGACTGGCGAGCAATTTGTGCGTTGATTGGGTCGAGAACACCAAGGATTCTTGAGCGCGACCATACTCGCCATCAATGGCGTAGTAGTTTTTGTAGAACGAGTGGAAATACGCGTGCGGCTGCCATGCTTCGTCAAAATGCAGGGTTTCAATCTTGCCATCCAACATTTCTTTGATGGTGTGGGCGTTGTACATCACGCCATCGTAGGTACATTGAGTCAAGGTGAGGATTTTTGGCTTGCGCGTTTTGTCCTCAATCAATGGGTGCTCGTCGATTTTGCGCTGGATGGTTTCCATCAAAAATTCTGACTTCGGAATCGGCCCGATGATGCCGTGGTAATTGCGCGTCGGCGGTAAAAACACGGGAATCGCGCCCGTCATGATGATGGCGTGTAAATTCGATTTGTGACAGTTGCGATCGACCACCACGATGTCGCCCGGCGCCACATTCGCGTGCCAGACGACTTTATTCGACGTGGATGTGCCGTTGGTCACGAAGAAGCAGTGATCGGCCTTGAAAATTCGCGCCGCGTTGATTTCTGAATCCAAAATCGGTCCCGTGTGCGTGAGTGGCTGACCGAGTTCTTCGACCGAGTTGCACACGTCTGATCGCAGCATGTTTTCGCCATAAAACTGATGGAACAACTGACCCACTGGGCTTTTGAGATACGCCACGCCGCCCGAGTGACCGGGGGTGTGCCATGAGTACGATGAGTTCTGTGCGTAATTGACCAAGGCGCGGAAAAATGGCGTGAACAAGCCATCGACATACAGTTTTGCCTCACGAATCACGCGACGCGCCATGAATTCGTTGGTGTCTTCAAACATATTCATAAAGCCGTGCATCTCGCGCAACACATCGGTGGGCAAGTCACGCGAGGTGTGGGTGCGCCCGTACAAGAAAATCGGAATGTCCAAATTGCGTGCACGGATGGATTGCACCATGGCGCGCAGGTCTTCTACCGTCTGAGCGCGTGCGTCTTCTAATTCGATTTCGCCATTTTCGGGTTCATCGACCGAAACGATGAAGGCTGAGGCCCGCGCCGACTGCTGCGCCAAACCCAAAAAATCACGCGCCTGTGTGACCGCAACCACGGTCTCGCCTTGGGCTTCGATGGCTTCGGCCAAGGCTCGCATGCCCGAACCTGAAATATTATCGACGCGAAAATCTTGATCCACGATGATGATGGGGTAATCGAATTTCATAGGGGTTCCTTTAGCTGTAGAGCGTAGTCATACGCCCGTTTTGCACTGATGACATCAGTCGCATTGTAGTGGAATTCACGCATTGCGACCGATATTTCAATCGGCGCCGTGTGGTTGTGTATGGATTGTACTGGATGATTAAGCTTGATTATTTCTTGGGCTCGGTGATTTTGTGCACCAAGGTTTTTTGCAGATACCAAATCAAGCACGCTATCGGCAACACCAAGAATCCCAGCACCGTGTACTTGGTCTCGCCATGCACAAATATGCCGATTAAATAACCGAGCACACTGATGGCGTAATAGGTCAAGGCGACGATGGAGATGCCCTCGACGGTTTTTTGCATTTTCAGCTGCATTTTCGCACTGTTGTTCATCCCCGCGAGCATGGCGCTGTTTTGCAACTGCATTTGCACGTTGATTTCTGTGCGCAGCAGCTCGGCAATACGGTCTATTCGGTGGGAAATATCCTCTAATCGGCGGTGCATCGAGTCAAAAGTGCGTACCGCAGGCCCGAGACGGCGCTCGACGAAGGTTTGCAAGCGCTGCAAAGAGCCGAGTTTTTCTTCGTGCAGTTTGTCGTACGAGAATTTCACGATTTGATAATACGCCTGACTGGCGGCAAAGCGCGACGACAGTGTGTTGCGATGGCTCTCAACCACTTTGGCAATCTCGAGCAACTCGTCCAAGCGTTGGTGCGCCGCCATCGGATTGCTCTCATCGTCGTTGTCAGAAATCGCGGTCAGAATCTGCGCCAAACTCGCATCAATGCCCGTCAACTCTTTGCTTACAGTGCGTGCGTCTTTCATCGGAATCAGCGCCAAAATTCGATAGTTCTCCATCTCAATCAAGCGCGTGACCAGCCGTCCCGCATCGGTGCTGTTCAGACTGTGACTCACGGCAAAGTAGCGCAGGAATCCCTGTGCGTCCAAGCGAAAATCGGTGTACACCTCGGCACGCTGCTCCATGACTTTGGAGCCGTACACCAGCGTTTGACCATTGATATTGGAGAACTGCTTATTCACCTCAATTTTAACTTCGTTGACATCGACTGGGTTCAACCCCAAATGCACGTGGGTTTTGACCAAAATTTGTGCATCCATCTCAGCCAGTGCCAACTCGTCGATCATCTCCAAAGGATTGACCGAGAACACAGGCGTGTCTACTTCCAAGGACTGCGCAATGGTCAGTGTGTCAAACTCAGTGTGCTGCTCAAAGCGAATATGGTAATTCTGACAGGTATACTCAAAAAATGAGTTTTGATGGGTGTTCGGTGTGACCCCTTGACGCTTGGCCAGTGCTTTGGCCAAATCAAGTAAAGCTGTGGACTGAGTGTCGCCCTTCCAAAACAGCAAATGACCCACTGCACACGGTACAGGCAAATTCAAGTACGGACGTGCGTGGGTTTCTTGATAAAGATGTGCGCGACTCAGTTGCACGGTGTTGGTAGATTCATTCATCATCACACCAAATGTGGGTTAAAGCGGCGCTCTTGTCCAAAATCAGACATTGCGCCATGGCCTGAAATAAACTGCACGTCGTCGCCCAAAGGCAACAGTTTGTTTTTAATCGCGTCGATTAAATCAGCGTGGTTGCCGCCTGGGAAATCGGTGCGCCCTATCGAACCTTGAAACAATACATCACCGACCCAAGCCATACCCATCCCTGCATGGTAGAACACCACGTGACCGGGGGTGTGACCAGGGCAGTGCAGCACCTGCACCGATTGCGCACCAATCTGTACCACATCGCCATCCTGCAAATAGCGCGTCGGCACAAATGTTCGTGTCAACTCAGCCCCCGCAAAGCCATAGGCACGTGCACGCGTGGGCAAGTCATCAATCCAATATTGATCCGCTTCATGCGGCCCAATAATCGGCACAGGCGCGTCCAAGCCGTACTCGACTTGCAGCGCATCGGCCAGTGCAGGCGCGCCCGAAGCGTGGTCAACATGACCGTGCGTGAGCCAAAGTTCTTTTACCTGCGCACCCATTGCGCGAATCTGCGTCATCAATTTGGGCACGTCGCCGCCCGCATCGATGACCACCGCGTGCTGGGTCTGGTTGCACATCACGATGGAGCAGTTTTGTGCAAACGGTGTCACAGGGACGATGGCGATGCTTAACGGTGGTTCGACTGGTGTGCTCATGGTTCTCTTAGATTAGGCTTTTAAAAACAATTGGTAGGCTGGGTTGTCGGTTTCATCCCAGTAACGATACCCCAATGTTGTGACAAATTTCTTAAATTGCGCGCGCTCTTTGGGTGCAACTTGAATACCGACCAAAATACTGCCAAAGTCGCCGCCTTCTGAGCGATATTGGAACAAAGAAATATTCCAATGTGGTGAGACGTGGCTCAAAAACTGCATCAACACCCCTGAGCGCTCAGGAAACTCAAATCGATAAATCAATTCGTTTTCTATTTGACCGCTCACACCGCCAATCATGTTGCGCACGTGCTGCTTGGCCAATTCGTTGTGGGTCAAATCCACAGTGTCGAATCCTTTTTTACTGAATTTCTCAGCGATTTTGACCGATTCTTTAGCATTGTGTATCGCCACGCCCACCATGATGTGCGCGGATTTTTTGTCATTCATGCGGTAGTTAAACTCCGTGACGCTGCGCTCTTGCCCGACCAATTCGCACAGGCGCAAGAACGAGCCGCGCTCCTCTGGTATGGTCACAGCGAACAAGGCCTCGCGTGCTTGACCGATGGCCACGCGATCGGCGACAAAGCGCAGTCGGTCAAAATTGGTGTTCGCGCCTGATGCGACCGCAATCAGATTCTGACCTTTGAGTCCGTGCTCTTCGGCGTATTTTTTCAGCCCAGCCAGCGCCATGGCGCCCGATGGTTCGAGGATGGAGCGCGTGTCTTGAAACACGTCTTTAATTGCCGCACAAATCGCATCGGTATCGACCACCACGTAGTCATCGACCAAGTCCTGCGCCAGTCGGAAGGTTTCTTTACCCACCTGCTTGACCGCTGTGCCATCGGCAAAAATGCCCACGTCTTTGAGGGTGACGCGCTTGCCCGATTTGATGGACTGCAGCATAGCATCCGAGTCCACACTTTGCACGCCAATGATTTTGATATCTGGGCGAATATTTTTGATGTATGCCGCCACCCCCGCAATCGCACCGCCGCCGCCAATCGAGACAAACACCGCATTGATGTGGTTGTTCGAACCTTTGGCTTGGGCGTTGACGCTGTTGAATTGATGCATGATTTCCATGCCGATGGTGCCCTGTCCCGCAATCACATCGGGATCGTCATAGGGGTGGACAAAGGTCAGTTTGCGCTCTTTTTCCAGCTGCAAGGCTTTTTCCAAAGCGTCCGAGTACGAACCGCCGTGCAAGACCACATCGACATACTCGCCGCCAAAGCGCTTGATGGCCTCGACCTTAATCGCGGGCGTGGTCTCGGGCACCACGATGACGGCGCTGCATTTGAGCTTGGATGCCGAGTAGGCGACGCCCTGCGCATGGTTGCCTGCCGAGGCGGTAATCACGCCCTTTTTCAACTGCTCTGGGCTCAATTGCGCCATTTTGTTGTACGCGCCACGGATTTTGTAGGAGAACACCGCGTGGGTGTCTTCGCGTTTTAGATACACGTGGTTGTGAATGCGGCGTGAGATTTGCGGTGCAAATTCCAAAGGCGTCTCACTGGTGATTTCGTACACCCGAGAGGTGAGGATTTTTTTCAGGTAGTTGGTGTAGGGCATGGTGCGTCTGCGCTTGTATTGGTAAACCTCAAAGATACCACAACCGCCCCCATTTGTCGCCCGCTCGGGTCTGCGCTGCCGAATTTTTCGCATTTTCTCGCGGTTTTTGTGCTTAAATGAATGCTTGTTTATCAAGGATGTCTTTATGCCCGATTGGCTCAACCATTTACTGCAACTGTTCTCGCTCTCATCGGTGGGCTTGCCCGCGATTTTTGTGGTGGCTTTTGTCTCAGCCACCCTTTTGCCCATGGCGACTGAACCGGTGTTGTTTGGATTTGTGCAGCTCAATCCGCAGCTGTATTGGTCGGCGATTCTAATGGCGACACTAGGCAATACTTTGGGCGGGATGCTGACGTACTACATGGGCTTTGGCGCGCATGAGTTGCTTGCCAAAGAAAAACCATCCACGCACCTGCTCTGGTTGCAGCGATTGGGCGCACCCGTGTTGATCCTGTCGTGGGTGCCGCTGATTGGCGACGCGCTGTGCGCGATGGCAGGTTGGCTCAAGTTGCCGTGGCAACCGGTGTTGTTTTGGATGGCTTTGGGCAAGCTGCTGCGTTTCATCATCATGACAGGGGCGCTGTCGCTGGTGCCGCACTCGGTGTGGCAGCGTTTTTTTTGACGGGTCAATCCTGTATTACAAGGCTTTCCAAAAAGCGTAATTTGTCGTCTTGTCACCTCAGCTTTTGTTACAATATAGAGCCTCTTTATCATTATTCACTTTCTAGGACTTTCTGTGGAACAACATACTCCCGCTTGGCATAAATTACAACAAACAGGTGTTCAATCTGAAACCACCTACATCGACACCCCTCGCAAAGAAATGTATCCGTTATTTAGACACCCTCCTAGAAAAG
>CAZDLD010000110.1:0-6356 GCA_964506355.1 uncultured Hydromonas sp. | reverse complement strand
CTAGGGAGGTGATGGCAGCCGTGGTGGGCGAGGTGCAGCGCATCGAGGCCAAGTACAGTCGTTATCGAGCCGACAGCACGCTCTCGCACATCAATCAATCGGCAGGCGGTGGCATTGAGCTTGATGCCGAGACCGCGCAGTTGTTGCAATTTGCCGATGCCTTGTACCGCATGTCCGAAGGAATGTTTGACATCACCTCGGGCGCACTGCGGCGAGTGTGGCGCTTTGATGGTTCGGATCATGTGCCCGCACAAGCGGCGATTGATGCGGTTCTGCCCTTCATCGGTTGGGACAAGGTAGAGCTCGACGGGGCACAACTGAGCCTGCCTGCGGGTATGGAGCTGGACTTGGGCGGCGTGGGCAAAGAGTACGCGGTGGACAAAGCCGCAGGCATCATTGAACGCATGGGCGAGAGTGCCTACGTGGTGAACTTCGGCGGTGACCTGCGCACCCGAGGCCCGCGGCGTGATGGCTCGCTGTGGCACATCGGGATTGAGCACCCAGAGGACAGCGGGCGCAGTCTGGCCAGCTTGAGTTTGGCCAATGCGGCGGTGGCGACCAGTGGCGATGCACGCCGCTATGTGCTCAAAGGTGGTGTGCGCTACGGGCATTTGCTCAACCCCAAAACAGGTTGGCCTGTGCGCGGTGTGGCTCGCTCGATTACCGTGCAGGCCGACACCTGCACAACAGCAGGTATGCTCTCCTCCATGGCCTTGTTGCAGGGCGAGCAGGCGCAAGAATTTTTACAAGCACAAAGTGGCATACGGTTTTGGCTCACCCAGCACGACAACTCGCACTAACACACGATATATAAATTAGAGAAATCCATGACATTGAACAACTCAAACACCATGCGCAGTCCAACACAGATACAGACTCGCCCGCTGCACACGCTCAAGGCGCGCTTTATCGCCCTGTTGATGTGGCTCGCTCTGGCTGTTTTTGGTATCACAGCAATCACGGGCGTTAGCAATCGCGCTCAGGCGCAAGTGCCCGATTTTAGCGGTGTGCAGAATAAGGACGCCAAAAAATTCCTCCCCGCCGCCATGGCGTTTCAGTTCAGTGGCAGCGCAACAGCGCCCCAGCAGTACACCCTGACATGGCGCGTCGCCCCCAACTACTACCTGTACAAAGAGCGCATGAAAATCAGCGCGACCAACGGTGCGACAGTCACCTCGATTAAGTGGCTCAGCGCGGCCGAGAGCAAGAACGACCCGAATTTCGGCGTGGTTCAAGTGTTCCACAATCAAGCACGCGCCGTGGTCACGGTCAACACCAGCAAGGTCACAGGCACCAGCGCCAAGCTCAATGTGCAGTATCAAGGTTGCGCTGATGGCGGACTGTGCTATCCACCGATGAATGCCAGCGTGGCCATGGCCGTCACGCCCGCGCCGAATGCTGCTCAGGATGCAACGGCAACAGCTGCTGCTGCGACGAATGCAACAGCGGCAGCCGTCAACCCCGACAATGCCGTTGTTAGCCCTAACAACGCTGTCGTTAATGCAAATGAAAATGCAAATGTAAATAACGGGAATACAGCCAACGCAAATGCGGCCAACTCCAACACCAACACCCCCAACACCAACAACATCAACGAAGCCAGTGGCTTGGCACAGTTCCTCACCACCGCCAGCTTGCCCGTGTTGCTCGGCACCTTGTTGTTGCTCGGTATGGGCTTGGCATTCACGCCGTGTGTGTTTCCAATGATGCCGATTTTGACCAGCTTGATTGCGGGCGAAAGTGCCAAGAACCTCACGCCGATGCGCGGGTTCAAACTCTCATTGGCCTATGTACTCGGTATGGCGCTGGTGTACGCGGCGCTCGGCAGCATCATGGGCGCGCTCGGTGCGCGTGCGAATGTCGCGGTGTGGTTGCAAAAACCTGCGGTGATTATCGCCAGCTCGGCCTTGTTCATCATGCTGGCATTGTCGATGTTTGGTTTGTTTACCTTGCAATTGCCATCAGGCTTGCAAAACCGTTTGAACAACCTGTCGAACCAGCAAAAAGGCGGCCGATTCACGGGCGCGTTCGTCATGGGTGCAATTTCGGCCTTGGTGGTCTCGCCCTGCGTGTCAGCGCCATTGGTCGGTGTGCTCGGCTTTATCAGTACCACGGGCAAAGCCGCCACAGGCGCATTGGCCTTATTCGCGCTCGCATTCGGCATGGGGATTCCGTTGATTGTTCTCGGCACCACTGGCGGCAAATTCCTGCCCAAAGCAGGCGCGTGGATGGACGCGGTCAAAGGCTTTTTCGGTGTGGGCTTGCTCGCGGTGGCGATCGGCTTGCTGGCGCGCATCTTGCCTGAGTCTTTGGTCATGGTGCTCTGGTCGGTGTTGTGCGCGGGTTCGGCGGTGTTCTTGGGCGCGTTTGCTCAGGCACAAACGGGGATGCAAAAAATTGCCAAAACCTTGGGCTTGCTGTTGTTCGTGTATGCGATGGCGCTGCTCGTTGGTGCGCTCTCGGGGCAGACCGACCCGCTCAAGCCACTGGCGTTTGGCAAAAGCGCCACCGTAACCACAGGTGCAGTAGCGGGTACCAGCGCCAGCAGTAGCGCAGGCGTGCCGTTCAAAACCATACACACCATCGACGCGCTCAACGCCGAGATGGCCGCGGCGAAAGCTGCTGGCAAGCCCGTGGTGGTGGATTTGGCGGCCGACTGGTGCGCCTCGTGCAAAGTGATGGAGCGCACAACATTTATGGACGCGCAGGTGGTCTCGCGATTGAGTGCTTACAGTGCATTGCGCTTGGACATCACCGACACCAACGACGCGCACAACGCATGGATGCAGCGCTTGGGCATATTTGGCCCGCCCGTGGTGTTGTTCTATGACGCGCAGGGCAATGAAGTGAATGCCCAACGCGTGGTCGGCGAGGCCAATGCCGCAGAATTTTTGGCCAAAATACCCAAATAAATCCGTGCCTAAGCGCCCATAGTGCAGACAGCACATAAAATAAAAAGCTGACAAAAGCGCGGGTGACACGCAGTGTATCAATCCAAGGATAGAGGCTCGAAACGCAGGAGTGAATGTGGTAAAATAGCTGGTTAAAATTTAGACAAGTGTCGCAGACACGCAAAGTAAGCACAGCAAAAGAAACCGCAAGCAAAAACAAGTTCACATCATGCATAAAGACAATCCAGTTTGGACGCCACACGTCACCGTGGCCGCCATCATCGAGCGCCCATTTGGCGCACAGACCCGATACCTGATGGTGCGCGAAGAGACGCGCCACGGCATCCGCATCAACCAACCCGCAGGACACTGGGAAGCGAACGAAACCCTCATCGAAGGCGTGCAGCGCGAAGTGCTCGAAGAATCGGGCTATGAATTCACCCCGACCTCGCTGCTCGGCGTGTACGTCTCCGATCGCTGGGACAAAGACATCACCTACCTGCGCTTCACCTTCATCGGTACGGTGGGTGACGCGCCGATACGCACCGAATTGGACGAAGGCATATTGTCCGCCGAGTGGCTCAGCTTCGAAGAAATCATGGACAACGAAGCGATACACCGCAATCAAATCGTGGCACAATGTCTGCGCGACTATCAGGCGGGGCAACGCATGGATTTAAACTTGGTGCAGGATTTGCGCGGCATCCACTGAGTTTGTCCCCGATATCCGCAGCCGCTGTGATACACATAAACAACCCAACCAAAGAACCGCTATGAGCCAAAAACGCGTCGTCGTCGGCATGTCGGGTGGCGTGGATTCATCCGTCACCGCATGGCTACTCAAACAACAAGGCTATGAAGTCATCGGCCTGTTTATGAAAAACTGGGAGGACGATGACGACTCCGAGTACTGCTCCACGCGACAGGACTGGATCGACGCCGCATCCGTGGCCGACACCCTCGGGGTCGAAATCGAAGCGGTGAACTTCGCTGCCGAGTACAAAGACCGCGTGTTTGCCGAATTTTTGCGCGAATACCAAGCAGGGCGCACACCCAATCCCGACGTGCTGTGCAACGCCGAAATCAAATTCAAAGCCTTTCTCGACCATGCCATGAGCTTGGGCGCCGAGTACATCGCCACGGGACATTACGCCCGCGTGCGCGAAGTTAATGGCGAATTTCAGCTGCTCAAAGGCATGGACGCGAGCAAAGATCAGAGCTATTTTTTGCACCGCCTGAACCAAGCGCAACTGTCCAAAACCCTATTTCCATTGGGTGAAATGCCCAAGACCCAAGTGCGCGACATCGCGCATCAGCTCGGACTAACAAACGCCGCGAAAAAAGACTCCACAGGCATCTGCTTCATTGGCGAGCGCCCGTTCCGCGAGTTCCTCAACCGTTACCTGCCCACGCACACAGGCCCGATGAAAACACTGGACGGGCGAGTGCTCGGCGAGCACATCGGCCTGTCGTTCTACACCTACGGTCAGCGCAAAGGCATCGGCATCGGCGGGGACAAAAAAGGCACGGGCGAGCCGTGGTTCTCAGCCTACAAAGACATCCCGAGCAACACCCTGTACGTCGCGCAAGGGCACGACCACCCCGCACTGCTCTCGACCGAGCTGCTGGCCGAAGACGCCTCATGGATTGCGGGTCACGCGCCGAGCAGCACGATGATTGCCGCGAAAACCCGCTACCGTCAGGCCGATGCGCCGTGTCAGCTCACGGTCAGTGCGCCCGATCAGTTTGGCTTGAAATTCAGCGAACCGCAGTGGGCGGTGACACCGGGGCAGTATGCGGTGTTGTACGATGGCGATGTGTGTTTGGGTGGTGGGGTGATTGCCAGTGCGAATGCGGATTTGGCGCCGTTAAAGTAAGGGTTGGCTCATCGGTGTGATGAAGCGTAGGGGCGGTTCGCAAACCGCCCTGTGCGCACATGCACGGGCCTTGTTCAGATATGGACGTATTCCCCCGCATTCGATAAAGCTGGCGCGGTGATGATTCGAAGCCCGTAGGGGCGATTAGCGGTTTTGGCGTAATCGCCCGATCATTACTCTAACTTTGTTTTTGATTTTATTTGGCCTGTCAGTTGGTCTTAGGGGCGGTTCGCGAACCGCTCTGCGTGCACATGCAAGGTGTTGTTTCAATTGCCAACTTTCGTGCCGTGCAAGCGTGTCGGGACTGCCCCCGACAGGGCACCTACTTTTTGCCTTGACGCAAAAAGTAGGCAAAAAATTCAAGTCGGGTGCCGCAAACCATCGGGCATTTTGGGATGGTCGGCAAGAAACTCGCATCTGCAAAAAACGCAGCTGCAATAATCACAATTAACTCTGCAGCTTGCCTCCAGAATAAGGAAATGCCCGATTGCGGCACACGACCGAATCACTCCGTCATACAATGCCATGGAAAAACACGTAGGGCACAATAAGTGATTTTTACGCATTGCGCCGCATGTGTTAAAACTGGCGCTGTGATGATTCGAAGACATACGGCGCAATGCGCGAACACCGCTTATTGCGCCCTACGGGCTCAGGCCATAAGGTTCCAGAGTTTGATTTAACAAGTCGTAGCAAGTAGGGTGGGCAAATGCTTTTGTCTTCGATTTGCCCACGCGGATGTAGCGTGCAGACAGCGTGGGCAAAAGATAAAGCATTTTGCCCACCCTACAAACTGCCATGAAAATACCACGTAGGGCGCAATAAGTGTTTTTTACGCATTGCGCCGCATGTGTTAAAACTGGCGCTGTGATGATTCGAAGACATACGGCGCAATGCGCGAACACCGCTTATTGCGCCTACGGGCTTTGATTTCCCAAGAACGGAACAGGGGTACCGCCCCATTCCGTATACCAGTTACAACCCAAAGGACAATCATCAAAGAAAAACCATAATCCCCCTTGTATACCCTCATCGTCTTTGGGAAACGCCTTCCGCAAATTTTCTAAATTTTCATCAACCGTGCCACTCAAAAAGTTTTTGGGTTTACCCATTTCAACCAAGCGGATATAACCGTGTTCAACCAGTTGCTTCACCGTCCACAAAAACGCTTCTCTGCGCTCTGTGAATGTGGTGTAGTTATGCATTCCTTTTCCGTAATCAAGACCAATATCGAAATAGTGCCAAAAGGAATTAATATCCATTCCTTCACAGTAATTCGCAAGGTAATCTAATGATTCTAAATTTATCATATTGCACTTCATTTGAATTTTATTTCAATTGGTTTACCAATCGGGCTATTTAAATTTCAATAATCTGAACCAAAGGGGGCGCCTCAGCAAGTAGGGTGGGCAAATGCTTTTGTCTTCGATTTGCCCACGCGGATGTAGCGTGCAGACAGCGTGGGCAAAAGATAAAGCATTTTGCCCACCCTACAAACTGCCATGAAAATACCACGTAGGGCGCAATAAGTGTTTTTTACGCATTGCGCCGCATGTGTTAAAACTGGCGCTGTGATGATTCGAAGACA
>CAZDLD010000109.1:0-6360 GCA_964506355.1 uncultured Hydromonas sp. | reverse complement strand
AAAGGGGCAATGAATCGATGTCAGAAGCCGACGCGGCACGGGCAAAAAGTGTCCGAGCGTCGGCGCTGCTTGATTGTAATGGAATTTGCGCGCTGTGGCGATGTTTAAGCGAAAAACAAACTCACCGCCATCAACGCGCCATGGACAAGGGCAGCGCCGATGGTCCACTGAATCGCAGGGGTGAGCAGGGTAGGTTGCTCGGCATGGCGTAGTAGAAATAGACTGGCCTTGGTGCTCAGAACCGCAGGAATCAGGCTCACCAATGCCCACACAGGCAGCTGCTGCAGCGCCACCATGCAGACGACCCAGCCATAGCTGAGTACAGCGATGAGGGGATAGCCCCAGCGCGCCTGCCGTGCGCCCAGTCGCACGACCAAAGTGCCTTTGCCTGCACTGCGATCGGCACGGATGTCGGGGAACTGATTGATGAACAGCACATTGGCGACCAAAAGTGCCAAACCCGATCCAGAGGCGATGGGGGTAAAGTTGAAGTGCTGACTGAGCACATAGTTAGCACCGACGACCACCAGCAGCCAGCTCGCGGTGATGCCGAACTCGCCCAGTCCACGACTTTGCAGTTTGAACGGCGGTGCAGAGTAGCCCCACGCCAGCACCAGCCCCAGCAGTCCGATGTGCAACAGCCCTCGAGCGCTGTGCAGCGTGAGCCACAGCCCAGCAGGAATGACACTGAGCAGCAACGCCGCACCGAGTATGCCAACGGCGCGGGGCGTCATGACGCCGTTTTGTATCATGCGGCTGCCGCCCGTGAATGGAAAGATTCGATCCGACTCGGCAAAATCACAGCCATTGAGCGCATCGTAATAATCATTGAGCACATTGGCGCCCGCGTGTGCCACCAGCGCGAATAGCAAAGTCAAGAGGGCAGGAATGGGCGCAATCGCATAGCCATCATGCAGCGCACTGGCAAAGCCAATCAATACCGCGACCAAGGTCACGCTCAAAAACGCAGGACGGGTGGCAACGAACCAGCGCTTGAGCGTGTGCAGATGTCCAGTCTGAGGGCGCGGAATCAATTGATTCATGATGAGAATCAGTCTTGGCTATCCGCAATCAAGCGCATGGCGTGCTCGTACTGCGGCGCGAAGTCCTCCCACTGCGTGACTTCCAAGCCCAATGAGTGCAGCAGACCATCGTGTAGCTTGTAAATCCAACCGTGGATGGTGACCGACTGACCGCGCGACCATGCGTCTTGCAGCACGGTGCTCTGCGCGGCATTGCCAACTTGTTCCACCACATTGAGCTCGCACAGGCGGTTGACCGCTTCAATGTCATCGGTTTGGGTGTTCAGCAAAGATGTGTATTTTTGCTTGACGTCGTGGATGTGGCGCAACCAATTGTCGACTAGACCGAAACGGCGGTTGTGGTAGACCGCAGACACGCCACCACAGCCATAGTGACCGCAGATGATGATGTGCTTGACCTTGAGCACATCGATGGCGTATTGCATCGCCGACAAACAGTTCAAATCACTGTGCGCAAGGATATTCGCGACATTGCGATGCACAAACACCTCACCAGGCAGCAGGCCAATCAACTCATTCGCAGGCACGCGAGAATCCGCGCAGCCGATCCACATGTATTCTGGATTTTGCTGGTGCGCCAAATCGGAGAAAAATGTCGGTTGGCTCGCCGAAGTGTTTTGCGCCCATTGGCGGTTGTTTTCAAACAGATGGGCCAGAGAATTGTCAGTGGTGTGCGGCATTGCGGTATTCCTTTAGGTCAGTTCAAAAAAATGGCGGGCTCAGCCCGCCAATTACAGTGAATTAATGAGTTTAGGCAAATAACTCTTTTGACATCAGTCTCTTAACTAATTTATTAATAATTAATCAATTAATCAATTAATACTTCGTTTCATCCTTAACATGCTGACACCAAGAATCAAAAATAATCCGCCTGTGATTCTATGAAACCATTGCGTTCTTTCATGCTGGCTTAACCAGTTTTTAGCTCGGTGAGCCATAAAGGCCCATGTCATAAGTGATACATAGGAGAACAGCATAAAACTGCCGACCAATATCGTAAATTGCCATACTAAATTAGAATTGGCATCAATAAATTGTGGCAATAAAGCGGTGAAAAAGAAAATATCTTTTGGGTTGGATAGCGCCAATATCAGCCCTTTTGCTGCAATTTTCGTGTTACTTGCCGTAATTGAGTTTTTTTGATGCTCAAAGACGAGCGGTGTTTTATTTCGCCACTGCTGAATTCCTAAATACATTAGGTACATCGCACCAGCAACTTTAACTATCTCAAAAGCCACTACAGATGTGTGTAATAGCGCACCTATGCCCATCATAGCCAAACTTGCGACCAATAATTGTCCGACAATATTCCCAATAGTTGAATAGTGAACTCGCCTCACACCGTAACTCATACTATTAGAAATTGCCAATATTGTTGCGGGACCTGGACTGCAAATACTAATCAAAGCAATAGGAACAAACAATAAATAGGTGCTTAAGTTCATATTTCATACCCCAAGGGTTCTGACGCAATCAACGGCGCTTACCACCGAACAAACTGCCGAGAATCCCACGGGTGATTTCACGACCGATGTTTGAGCTGGCAGCGCGTATCATGGATTTTGCTGCGGATTCGAGCAGGGAGTCACTGCGCGAAGCAGGTTTTTTCTTGCCCGCATCATCGCCGCCGAACAAACCGCCGAGAAAGCCGCCTTCGTCTTCTTTCTGCGCCGCTTCTGCGGCTTGAGCTGTTTCCGTAGCACGTGCTTGCAGTTTTTCGTATGCTGATTCAGCGTCGATGGTCTCCTCGTACACACCCGCGACGATGGACTGGCGTATCAATTGCGTGCGCTCGTTGTCCGTGGCAGGGCCTAAGCGTGACGCAGGCGGCAGCATGAACACGCGCTGAGTGACGTTTGGCGTGCCTTTGGCATCCAAGGTTGAGACCAAGGCTTCACCCACACCCAGCTCGGTAATCACGGTTGAGATGTCCAAATCTGGGTTCTCGCGCATGGTGGTCGCCGCCACTTGGACTGCTTTTTGATCGCGTGGGGTGAATGCGCGCAGAGCGTGTTGCACTCGATTGCCCAGCTGACCGAGCACGGTGTCTGGAATGTCGATGGGGTTTTGGGTCACGAAGTACACGCCCACGCCTTTGGAGCGAATCAGACGCACCACTTGCTCGATTTTCTCGAGCAAAACTTTAGGCGCATCATTGAACAACAAATGCGCTTCGTCGAAGAAAAAGGCGAATTTGGGTTTTTCAACGTCGCCAATTTCAGGCAATTTTTCAAACAATTCTGACAGCATCCACAGCAAAAACGCACCGTACAGGCGCGGCGACTGCATGAGCTTGTCCGCCGCCATGATGTTAATCACGCCTTTGCCCGATACCGTTTGCATCATGTCGTCGATGTTGAGCATCGGCTCGCCGAAGAATTGATCCGCGCCTTGAGATTCGAGCGTGAGCAGACCGCGTTGAATCGCGCCGATGGATGCGGCCGAAACATTGCCATAATCGGTGGTGAATTGCTTGGCGTTGTCGCCGACGAACTGCAGCATGCTGCGCAGGTCTTTAAAATCCAGTAAGAGCATTTGATTGTCATCGGCGATTTTGAACACCATGGTCAATACACCCGACTGCGTGTCGTTCAAATCGAGCATGCGCGAGAGCAACAGCGGCCCCATGTCCGAGATGGTGGCGCGCACAGGGTGGCCTTTTTCGCCGAACACATCCCACAGCGTGGTCGGTGCGCCCATCCAAGTGGGCTCGGGCAGTCCCAAGTCGTTCAAACGTGCTTTGACCTTTTCATTGTCACCACCGGCTTGTGAAATCCCTGCCAAATCGCCTTTGACATCGGCCATAAACACAGGCGTGCCCATGTCGGAGAACTGCTGCGCCAAGGCCTGCAAACTCACGGTTTTACCCGTACCCGTCGCGCCGGTAATCAAGCCGTGGCGATTGCCCATTTGCGGCAGAAAAAATACTTCGGTCGAGGCGGATTTACCGATGAGGATGGGTTCAGACATGAAATGCTCCTGTAAAGAGGTGTTCAGATGGCGCGGTTGAGCGCGTATCTGTTGTGATGGGTTAGGGCTGGCAACAGCCGCGCCAGTGATTCGCTGAAAGACAGTGTGCAATACTTCCGACAGACGGTTCAGTTGCCGCACGGCTTATGCTAAAATTCTGAAGGATTATAAACCAAGGCAGACTTCGGGTGTGCACAGCACGACAAATTTGAACAGAAGGAATTATCATGGCAGGTCACAGCAAGTGGGCAAACATCAAACACAAAAAAGCACGCGCAGACGCCACCCGTGGCAAAGTGTGGACACGCGTCATCAAAGAGCTGCAAGTCGCGGCCAAATCAGGTGGCGGTGACCCCACAGCCAATCCACGCTTGCGACTGGCGATAGATAAAGCCAAGGGCGCAAACATGCCCAATGACAACATCAAGCGCGCGATTGAGCGCGGCGTGGGCGGCGGCGATGGCGCTGATTATGAAGAAATCCGCTACGAAGGCTACGGCATCGGCGGCGCTGCCATCATCATTGACACCCTGACCGACAACCGCACGCGCACCGTGGCCGATGTGCGCCACGCACTGAGCAAAAACGGCGGCAACCTCGGTACAGACGGCTCGGTCGCATTCATGTTTGACCATGTGGGGCAAATCATGTTCGCTCCTGGCATCTCCGAAGACGAAGTGATGAACGTCGCGCTGGAAAATGGCGCATCCGATGTCATCACCGACGAAGAGGGCGGCGTGGAGGTGATTTGTGACCCAGCGGATTATGAAGTGCTCAAAGCCGCATTTGACAGCGCAGGCATGGAATACGCCGAAGCCGACATCACCATGCGCGGGCAGACCGAGATTGAATTGACGGGCGACGATGCGGTGAAAATGCAAAAAATCTTGGACATGTTGGAAGATTTGGACGATGTGCAAGAGGTGTACACCAATGCAGTGATGGATGTGGAATAAGGTCTAAGGCTTAAGATTTAAGGCTGGTGAGGTGGTTGTGAGACGTCTCAATCGCGTGATTCCATCATTCATGTAAGCATTAGATGGAATCAGTAGGGGCGATTAGCTGTGTTCGCGTAATCGCCCGATTGTTACTCTGACTTTGTTTTTGATTTTATTTAGCCTGTCAATTTGGGCGTTGGGGCGGTTCGCGAACCGCCCTGTGTGCAAGCTATGATGAGTTTTTATAAACGATTAACGCAAATCAATGGAGTCTGACCCCTTTGATGCTTTGATGCTTCCTTTGATGCTATGGAGCAAATGATGCGAAAATTCATTATGTGGTATGTATCAATTTCACTAGTTTTGTCTGCGGGGCTAACATGGATGGGATTTCGTCATAACTCTCAAGGAGAATTTCAAGATGGCGGCGATATAAATATATTATATTTATTTGAACTGTTTATATCATGGTTCGTATTCTTCTGTGTGTTTTTTTCGTTTGCTATGTTCGTAATTGTAGCAATAAAATCCAAAATCAGTAAGTAGGGGCGATTAGCGGTGTTCGCGTAATCGCCCGATTGTTACTCTAACTTTGTTTTTGATTTTATTTAGCCTGTCAATTTGGGCGTAGGGGAGGTTCGCGAACCGCCCTGTGTGCAAGTGGACGTTTGTATTGGCGTCAGTGCCGTGCGAGCGTGTCGGGACTGCCCCCGACGGGGCAGTTACTTTTTGTCTTGAAACAAAAAGTAACCAAAAAATTCAAGTCGAGTGCCGCAGCCCATCGGACATTTTGATGTGGTCGGCAAGAACTCGCATCTGAAAAACACAGATGCTCAAACAGCTTGCCTCCAGATTAAAGGAAATGCCCGATTGCGGCACACGACCGCATCGCTCCGTCATAGAATGCTATGGAAATAACAAGTTGGGTGCAATAAGTGTTTTTGACGCATTGCGCCGCATGTGCCATAACAAAAGCCATGAAAATTCAAAGGTATACGGCACAATGCGCGAACCCGATTATTGTGCCCTAAGAGCTTAGGTTATTTTTAATCTCTTGTTTTTATTAAATAAAATTTTTTCAAAGGGGTTATGTGTCAATATTTAAGAAGTTTATGCGTCGTTTTGATGCATAAGTATAGTTAGCCAGAACAGGCTGAAGGAATAGGGTAGATGATGAAAGCAGAAAAAGTTCTTGAGGGCACAAGAATACTCAACGGGCTGGATGAATTAGAGGCTGAGGAAAGAGATTTCTATTACGATGAAACTAATAATTACCGAAAAGTTCGTCTGCGTGCGGGCGGGATGAATTTTGAGGGTGACGGTGACTTTGTTTTGGGTGGCATTGTTTTGAATCGAGCAGAATCGTTAGACCTTGACGGGCTAAAACAGGAAATTCGGCTAGATAGAAC
>CAZDLD010000108.1:0-6451 GCA_964506355.1 uncultured Hydromonas sp. | reverse complement strand
CCACTGGGGCGCGCGGGAACAGCTCGTATTCAACGTGCTCGGTGGCTTCATCCAAGAATGCATCTGGATCATCCAACTTCGCAGCAAAGGCCTTGTGTCCGAGTTCTTCCACCAAAATCATGGCGGTGTCTTGATCGAGCACTTGGTTAATCGTCACCATCTGTCCCATGCCCATCAGCACTTTAATCACTTCAGAGGCTTTGATGGACATTTTGTGAGCCAAATCAGCGACCGAAATCGTTTCTGGCACATGAACTTCTTGAATAATCGGCTCACTCGGCGCTGCAAATCCGCCTTGATCCGGATCTTGGTTTTGGCGGTGTTTGCCTTTGCCTTTACCTGCGCGCCAGCCACGGTCATCGCCCGTTACGCCACGAGTTTTGAGACCGCCGCGTCCGCGACCGCCATCATTTTGATCTTTGCCTGATACGCCTTTTTTGCCTTTACCCGGTGCATTCGATGGCGCAGCGGTGGTGTTCGCTGGTTTTGCAACCGTTGCGGCGACCACTGGTTTTTTCGCTTCGCCTTCAGGTTTGACTGGTTTGTGCAGCGTGCCTTCGGTTTTGGCCACGAGTTTTTTCGCTGGCTCTGACTTCCATGTATTGAGTTTCTCTGCTTCTAACTGAGCTTCACGGCGGCGGCGTTCGCGCTCTTCGTCCACACTGTTTTCGGCTTGACGATCGATACGTGCTTTGTCCAGTGCAGCTTGGGCTTCGGCGGCGTCGAGCTTGGCCTTGTCCAAAGATTTTTCTGCACGGGTTTTAGGTTTAACCTCAGTTTTAACCTCAGTTTTAACTTCTGCTTTTGCCTCTGCTTTAACTTCGGTATTTGCTTGGGCTTTCACTTCAGCCTTGGCAGGCGCTGGTTCGGCAGTGACTTGAGCTGCCGCGGGCGCTGGTTCTGCTGCACTGGCTTTGCTTGCTTTTGCTGCCGCAGCTTCTTCACGCGCTTTGGCGTCGGCTTCTTGACGTGCCAACAATTCTTTCGCTCGCAGCAATTCTGCTTCGCGTTTGGCGATTTCGGCCTCGTCTATCACCGAAGCAGCAGGCGCGACGACTTCGTGCTCCACGGGTGCCGCTTGCGTTGGCGCTGCAGGTTGATCCAACAATTCTTCGACCACATCACGTGCTACGAAGGTGCGTTTCTTTTTGACTTCTACTTGCACCGTGCGCGTCTTGCCGGTTGCATCCGCCTGACGAATTTCGCTGGTTGATTTTTTGGTGATGGAGATTTTTTTCTTAGCGCCATCATTTGAGCCATGTGCGCGCTGCAAGGACGTGAGTAACTTGGCTTTATCGCCTTCGGTCACTTCGTCGCTTGCGGACGCTTTATTTACGCCAGCGTCGTTGAGCTGCTCAATCAGCAGTTCAACGGGCATTTTCAGCTCTTGCGCAAATGAAGCCACGGTCATTTCAGTCATAGATATTTCCTTTTGTTTGCCATGCAGATGTGCCGGCATGGCCTGTGTTACATATTTTTTTAAATACTACATAGTGGTGTCGCTTGTTTCATGATTATTCTGCGAACCAGTGTTCGCGCGCTTTCATGATGATGTCTTTGGCTTGCTCACTGCTCAGTGTGCTCATTTCCATCAATTCATCAACGGCCAAATCGGCCAAATCATCGCGCGTGGTGATGTCGTGATCGGCCAATTGCGCTGCCAATGCAGTGGTCATGCCTTCTACGCTGAACAAATCTTGAACCTTGCTGGCTTTTTCTTCTTGCGAAATCGCTTCGGTCAAAATCGCAGCACGTGCGCGGTTGCGCAACTCTTCAACGATGTCTTCGTCAAACGCGTCAATCTCCAACATTTCCGACACAGGTACGTAGGCCACTTCTTCTAAGCTGGTAAAGCCTTCTTCAATCAAAATCGCCGCAACTTCTTCATCCACGTCCAATTTTTCAGTGAACAGATTCAACAGGGCTTGTGATTCTTTTTCGTGTTTGGCTGCCGAGTCGGCTTGGCTCATCACATTGATTTGCCATCCTGTCAATTGGCTGGCCAGACGCACGTTTTGACCGTTGCGACCAATCGCAATCGCCAAGTTGTCTTCGTCCACCGCTACGTCCATAGACTGGGTGTCTTCGTCGACCACAATCGAGGTCACCACCGCTGGGCTCAATGCGTTCATCACGTACTGAGCTGGCGACTCATCCCAAATCACGATGTCAATCGCTTCGCCACCCAACTCATTGCGCACCGCAGTCACACGCGAGCCGCGCACACCCACACAGGTGCCCACTGGATCGATGCGTTGATCGACCGCATGAACTGCCACTTTCGCACGCACGCCTGGATCACGAGCCGCGCCTTTGATTTGCAAATTGCCTTGTTCAATTTCTGGCACTTCTTGCGTGAACAATTCAATCAAAAATTCTGGACAGGTGCGTGACAATTGCAATTGACGCGCGCCTTTTTGGGTTTCGTCCACTTCAGCGATGTAGGCACGAACACGGTCACCCGAGCGCAGGTTCTCACGCGGCAACATTTGATCGCGTGGCAAAATCGCTTCGACGCGGCCTGATTCGACAATCGCCTGTACACGGTCGATGCGTTTGACCGTACCCATCATGATTTTGTCGCCACGCGCCAAATAGTCTTGCAACAGCGCGTCACGCTCAGCGTCACGAATGCGTTGCAAAATCACTTGTTTGGCAGTTTGCGCGCCGATGCGGCCGATTTCCACTGATTCAACTTCTTCTTCAATGAACTCACCCACTTCGATGTCAGCGATATCTTCTTTCGCTTCCCATTCCAAAATTTCGCGGTCTGGCTCTTGCAGACCCGCTTCATCGGGAACCACCAACCAACGACGGAAGGTTTTGTACTCACCGGTATCACGGTCAATGCTCACGCGCAAATCAACGCCGTCTTCTTCGAAGCGACGTTTCGCCGCCGAAGCCAATGCTGCTTCCAGCGCGCCAAACACGATTTCCAAATCAACATTTTTCTCACGCGCCAAAACATCGACCAATTGCAATACATCACGATTCATTTCTGTTTCCCTTTGAAATTATAAACAGGCACCAAACGCGCCTTATCCACATCCGCCAAACCAAATGCCAAGACCTGCTCAGCACCCTCATGTTCAAAAACCATACTTAACTGTTCGCCCTCAGGCGCATCCAAGTCCACTGCCTGCAGCGTCCCTGTGAAATTTTTTCGTCCTGCCGTGTCCGCTTCGTTCAAATGCACAGGCATTTTCAGACGCACGCTGATTAAACTCTCTGCGAAGCGTTCAAAGTCCGCCATTTTTTTCAACGGTCGATCCAAACCCGGCGATGAGACTTCCAATCGCTCGTAGTTGATGTTCTCAACTTCAAACAAATACGTCAATTGACGCGAGACCACTTCGCAATCGTCCACGGTGATGTCGCGGCTGTGGCTCGGCTCATCGATGAATACGCGCAGCAGACCATTGGTCGCGCGCTCGAAGTCCACCAACTCGTATTCCAGACCCACCACTGTTTGCTCGATTAACTGCTCTAAATTCATTTCTAAATACCTAAAATACTCAACTTAAATACCCAACCCATGCACATACAATAGCGGTTGAGCGAGGTTCAATCAGCACACTTCGCCATTCAAACGCACAATAAAAAATGGGCATCCACGACATGGTGCCCATCCTTTTTATCTCAAAGAACTGCGCAACCCAATCAAGCCAAAAAACCTGCGACTTCATCTGTGGACGGTTACGCCTTTTTATTTAACTCGCAAATTATACGCGCTAAATCCTTATTTATCAAGCGTTTTTTCTACCTTGTTTCGCAATCACAGCAATCTTTACAGATAATCGCGCAATCGATAGTAAGCCATCCCCAAAACCTGCGCGGGGGTGCGCAAGAAGCGCCCACCCGGAAACGGCATGTGGCGCAATTTTGCGAACAAGTCAAACCGCTCGGCCTGCCCCTGCACCGCTTGCGCCGCCAGCTTGCCCGCAATCCCCGTCAATATCAAGCCATGCCCCGAAAACCCTTGCAGATAATACACATTGGGCGCCACGCGACCAAAATCAGGCGCGCGATTGACCGTCACGTCAACAAAACCACCCCAACAATACTCAATCTTGGCCGCGGCCAGCTGTGGGAATGCGCGCAACATGGTCTTGCGCATCGCCACAGGCAAATTCGGCGGCGTGATACCCGAGTAACTCACACGCCCACCGAACAGCATTCGATCGTCGCGTGTGACGCGAAAATAATCGAGCACGAAATTATTGTCACATACTGCGATGCGGTTCTTAATCAAACTTTGAGCCAAATCCTGTGGTAGCTGCTCGGTGGCCACGATGTAGGTACCCACGGGCATGATGCGTTTTGCGATTTGCGGCACCAGCTCATCCAAATAAACATTGCCCGCCAGTATCACAAAATCCGCTTGTACCTGTCCCTGCGCCGTGCGCACAATGGCGGGGTCGCTGTATTGAATTTGCGTCACCATGCTGTGCTCGTAGATGCGCACGCCTGCATCCAAACACGCTCGCGCCAATCCCAAGGCGTATTTGAGCGGATGCAAATGTGCCGAATTGGCATCGAACACACCCGCATGATAGCGCTCGGACGCCACCCATTCGGTCATCTGCTCAGGTTCGACCTTTTGTAAGTGCGGGTAATCATATACCCTCGCCATGCGATTAGCCCACTCAAACAGCCCTTCACTCGACTTGGGCTTGACACTCGCGGTCATATAACCATCGACCCAATCGCAGTCTATCGAGTATTTTTGGATGCGCTCACGCATCAAATCCAATCCCTCCAAGGTGAGGTTAAATGCGACTTTAGCCTCATCCATACTCATTTGCTTCTCAAATGGCGCTTCGCCACAAGCATAACCCGCTATCGCTTGCCCACCATTGCGCCCAGACGCGCCCCACGCGATGCGCTTGCCCTCCAGCACCGTCACTTGATAACCTGCGTTGGCCAATTCCAATGCGGCGGACAAACCCGCCAGACCCGCGCCAACCACACACACATCGGCCTGCACACGCCCGTTGAGCACAGGTTGCTCGGGCAGCGGTTGCGCTGTGGCAGTGTAGTAAGAGTTGTTGGCGAGTTTTTCGTCTTGAGCGTACATGGCGAGCCTATGTTTCAAAATATAAGGGTATTGGGGAGATGACACAAACAGCATGCCTTAGCATAACTCAATTTTTAATCAACATTGTTAATGTTGGGCGCATCGGCTATAGGGTGGACTCAAGGAAAAACCAAGGTTCACTACCAACAATGAATCGCGAGACTTTATCTCAACCAAGTAATCCATCCAAATTCCACGTTCAAACATACGTTTGTACTATAATTCTCAACGTTATCTATATCCCTCTGGAGAAATCATGAAAAAGTTAGCATTGGTACTGATTGCGCTCGCACTGAGCGCGTGTGGTGAGAGCAGCAAAAAGCTGGCCTGCGCCAGTCCTGAAGTTCAAGAAGCCACCATCGCCAGTATTTTAGAAACAGCCGAAGCCGAAGCACTGACGCACAATCAACCCACCTTGCCAATCGATTCCAATGGGGTTAAATCCATATTCTCACAAATCAAAGTGGCCATTGACGACACCCGCACCGACAAAACTCAGGACAATAAAATCTCCTGCGCAGCCACACTGAAAATTGACATTCCTGCGGTGATGCTCAACGACGCCAACGCGGTTGCCACTTTGGCGAAATCTCCATTACTCGCAGAGGTGGCACAAAAATCAGGCTTGACCCTCGCAGGCGGCACCGTGAAAAAAGAAATCACGTTTAGTGCTCAAAAAACCGATGACGGCAAAAAAATTAAAATCGACTTATTTGACCTAAAATCCATCGCCTCATTTCCAGCTACATTGGCCTACTACACACTGGCAAAACCAGCGGTAGACAGTAAACTTGCCAGCGATGCCAAAGCCGCCAATGATGTTCAACAAGCCGCATTTGACAAAGCCAAATCAAGCAACACCGCGGCGAACAAGGCGATTAACGAGTTGTGGAAGAATTTGCCAGCGGAGTTGCAAGCGGCAAACATGGACCAAGAAAAAGCATGGATCAAGCAAAAAGAAACGACCTGCACAGCTGAAGCCAACAAAATCAAGGCCGCAACGACAGCCAGCGCCGCCACAGCCCCAAGTGCCGCAGGCATCATCGCCCCAGCAGGCGCCAGCGCAACACCCGCGGCCGCAGTGGTCAATTATGACGCCGACATCGCGCGTCTAAACTGCGATACCAAAATGACCAAAGAACGTTTCATGGTTCTGCAAAACCTCTTAAACCAATAAGGAGTCCAACATGAAAAAATGGCTATTGGGTACACTCATCGCTTGCGCCGCAAGCACCAGCTTCGCCAGTGAAATTCCCAGCACATTCCGTGGCGAATGGGGCAGCAGTATGGGCAGTTGCAGCGAAGAAAGTGGCGAAGGCATACTGACCATTGACGCAAAAACACTCAGCGGTTATGAATCCTTATACACACTGC
>CAZDLD010000107.1:0-6484 GCA_964506355.1 uncultured Hydromonas sp. | reverse complement strand
CAGGTGCACGCACCTGTCTTTTTTGTATCCGCCAGCGAAGTGACGACTTACTTCGCGCCCACCGCATCGGCCATCAATTGCGCCTGCTGTTTGGCCAAGCCCGCGTCTTGGGCTTCGACCATTACGCGAATCAGCGGCTCTGTGCCCGAGGCGCGGATGAGGATGCGACCCGTGTCACCTAGGGCTTGCTCGGCTTGAGCGCGTGCCGCCAATAGTGGCGCGTGGTGCTCCCAGTCAAAGCCCTTGGTGATTTTGACGTTGATCATGGTCTGTGGGTACATTTGGATGGGCGCGACCAGCTCGGCCAAGGTTTTTTGGCTGCGTTGAATGGCGCACAACACTTGCAGCGCGCTGACCATGCCATCGCCCGTGCTGTGCTTGTCCAAGCACAAAATATGCCCCGAACTCTCGCCGCCATAAATCCAGCCGCGTTCTTTGAGCTGTTCGAGCACATATCGGTCGCCCACTTTGGCGCGGGCAAACCCGATACCGAGCTTTTCAAAGGCTTTTTCCAAGCCCAAGTTGCTCATCAGCGTGCCGACCACACCCGCCACGGGTTCTGTTTTGTGCACCGTTGACGCAATCGCGAACAACAATTGATCGCCGTCGTACTCGATGCCGCGTGCATCGACCATCACCAAGCGATCGGCATCGCCATCCAAAGCAATGCCCAAATCTGCATGGTGCTCAATCACCGCCGCGCGCAGGGCACGCGGTGCAGTGGCGCCGACTTCTTTGTTGATGTTGTAGCCATCGGGCTTGTTGCCCATGGTGATGACATCCGCGCCCAGCTCGTGCAAGACGTGCTCAGCAATGTGATAGGCGGCGCCATTGGCCGCATCGACCACGATTTTGAGGCCACGCAAATCCAAGTCCGAAGGGAAGGTGGATTTACAAAATTCGATGTAACGCCCCGCCGCATCGTCCAGACGCTTGGCGCGTCCGAGTTTGTCCGACTCGACGCAACCCATGGGCTCGTCCAGCAGGGCTTCGATTTCGCGCTCTTTCTCGTCGGGCAGTTTATCGCCCGTGGCTGAGAAAAATTTAATCCCGTTGTCGTGGTAGGGGTTGTGCGACGCAGAGATGACCACGCCCGCTTGCAAGCGCCATGTGCGCGTGAGATAGGCAATCGCAGGGGTGGGCAACGGCCCTGTGAGCAACACATCCACACCTGCGGCAGTAAAGCCAGCTTCCAGTGCCGCCTCAAGCATATAGCCAGAAATCCGTGTGTCTTTACCAATCAACACGCGCGGGCGAGTGCCCTTGGTCGGTTTGACCTCTTCGTCGTGCGCGAGCACCAGACCTGCGGCATACGCCAGACGCATGACAAAATCAGGGGTAATCGGCGCTGTACCCACACGACCACGCACCCCATCGGTGCCAAAATATTTACGCGACATAGCCATCCTTGTGAAAAATTAAATGTGAAATGAGGGTCTTGCATGCAAGCGGATTACAACCAACCTTTTTTCTTGAAATACCAATACGGCGCAAAACCCGAGAGCAGCATCAACGCCAATGCCCAAGGATAACCGAACGCTATTTTCAGTTCAGGCATGAATTCAAAGTTCATGCCGTAGATGCTCGCCACCAAGGTCGGTGGCAAAAACACCACCGATGCGATGGTAAAGATTTTGACAATTTTGTTCTGCTCGATGTTGATATAACCTTGCAAGAACGACATCAAGAAGTTGATTTTATCAAACAAAAAAGTTGTGTGTGAGAGCAGGGTGTCAATATCGCGCACGATTTCACGATAGGTGTCGTGGTACTCGTGCATTTGTTTGGAATGCCGCTGCAAAAATGAAATATCGCGTTGCGTGTCCATCAAACACAAACGAATTTTACCCGTCAAATCTTCGGATTCAGCCAGTGAGTAAATCACTTCTTCGGGGTTGTCGATGTCCTCGCTCAGAACCAAGGTGCTGACTTCCTCGAGCTTGCGGTGCTGGTCCTCAAGGTAATCGGCCAAGTTCTCGACTTTTTGTTCCATCAAATTGAGTAAAATTTCAGCAGGCGAGTTGCACGAGATTTGCCCGCGCTTGGCACGCAGGCGGAATAAGCGAAAATCGACGATTTTATCGTCGCGGATGGTGACCAATTTGTCGTTTTGCAAAATACAGGCAACGGACACGGTCTCGGTTTTTTCTGAGATGTTGGATAAAAACAAAGAGTGGACGTGAATGCCTGTCTGGTCAACGAAGCGGCGTGCGGAATCTTCAATGTCATCGACATCGTCGGCATCGGGAATCAAATCTTTGAGGGTATTTTGCAGGAAATTCTTTTCATCGGCCGTTGGCGTGAGCGAGTCTATCCAAACGGCTTTTGTGATACTGCTTTTGTAATCGACTTCGTCGGATTCGATTTCGGAGAGTAGTGTGCCTTTGAGGGTGAAGAAATCTAACATAGGCGCTCCTCGGTATGAAATGGCTAATATTGACCAATAATGGTTATGAATGCTGCGGTATATATCGGGGCATTATAATTGAATGAGGCCTGTATGGGTAGCCTTTGCGCACATTGGCGGGTGTGGTCACGAAGTTTTGGGCAGGTGGTGTACGGACAGCGTGAGTGAATTGTGGCGCGACTTAGCGCGTTAGAGCGGCTGGGGTGAATTTAAAAATTCCCAAGTGCGAATCGCATCCACCGTCTCGCGCACATCGTGCACGCGGACAATCTGCGCGCCATGCAGCAGCGACCACAGCGCGGCCGTCAGACTGCCTGAGACGCGTTGAGCGGTGTCCTCGCGCCCCGTAATTGCGCCTATCATGCGTTTGCGCGAAACGCCGACCAACATCGGCAGATGAAACTCATTGTGCAGTTGACTCAGCCCGCGCATGAGCGCGTGGTTGTGTTCTAAATTTTTACCGAAGCCAAATCCGACATCCAGACAAATGCGCTCTTGTGCCACCCCCGCGAGTGAGAGCCGTTGCACCTGTTGGGCGAGGAATTTTGCGACCTCACGCACCACGTCATCGTAGTGCGGTTCTGCTTGCATGGTCTGTGGCGTGCCCTGCATATGCATCACACACAGACCGCAGTCGCTGTCGGCGACCGCGTCGATGGACACAGGGTTGTTGAATCCGCCGATGTCATTGATGATGTCTACGCCGAGCGCGAGCACTTCGCGCATCACATAGGGCTTGTAAGTGTCCACGGAAATGGGCACGCCGCACTCGGTGAGCGCACCGACGACGGGCATGATGCGGCACAACTCTTCGCAGCAGGAAACTTTGGGGGCGTTCGGTCGGGTCGATTCGCCGCCGATGTCGATGATGTCGGCGCCATCGGCGATCATCTGATGCGCACGTTCAATCGCCAGCTCAGGGCTGATGAATTGACCGCCATCCGAGAACGAATCGGGGGTCAAGTTGAGTATGCCCATGACCAAAGGACGAGAGGTGTCCAAGGTATAGCGACCACAGCGCCACACAGGGCTGGAGGTCGATTCATTCATGTTCGCGGTATAGGAGGTGTCACGCATGGCAATCAGCACAAAATGGGATGGGGCAGATTATAGCCTGCTTTACACAATCGGGTGGCGTGCGCAAAAAAAAGCGGTGGCATTGCCACCGCTCGAATTGCTGATAATTGATTTGCTAAGAATTGATACGCTAATAATTAATGATGGATGTTACTTACTGACGCGGGTGCCCGCAGGCGGCGTGAACTTGAATGTCGAAGATGACACACCGACGTTCTTTTGGAAGTTTGAGAAGAACAAAATCGTGGTCTGACCAAAATTATCGAACAACACGACGGCGTCGGGCACACCGTTTTTCATACCGATGTTCACGCTGGAGAAGCTCGATTTGCCTTTGGGTTTGGCATAGACCCAGTTGCGGCCATCGCGATCACCCGCATCGGTCAAGGCAAAATTTTTGGATAAATCACCACTGCCGAACAATACCGCAGCAGGCGAGGAGCCAATCGCGCTGCCCAAAGAGCGGCGGGTCAATTGTTTCAAATCCTTGTCGTAAATGTTCAAAGTTTTGCCATCGCTGACCAATACTTGCTCGTAGGGCGAGGTGTAGTTCCAGCGGAATTTACCGGGGCGCGAGAAGATGAACGAGCCGGAGCTGGACTTGGTGGTCTTGCCCTTGACTTGTTGGGTGAAGCTGCCCGAAGCGGTTTTGAAATCTTTATTGAAACTTTGCAACTCTTCAATCGCACCTGCGTGTGCAGCACCCATCATGCACAGCGTGACACAGGCGGCGGCAATGGGGCGCAGCAAAGTAGAAGTTTTGAATGTGGCTTGCATGGTCGTCCTTTATAAAAAATCACTCATATAAATACATCTCTTATGAAATGTCATGAGCGTGCGGATTGTAACAACTCAATCCGTAGAAATGTTGACCACAAGGCACACACTTTACATTCTTTACACTTGTGTGCGCATTGTGGATGGCGCGTTTGCGCTTACTCGAGCGTCGGCCCATCAAAGAACGCACAGGCCACCGACTCCTCACGCGTGCGCGCAAAGGGCGGCAGACTTTGCCAAATCCGTCCGCCGTATTTCTTGGTCACCAAGCGCGAATCGCAAATCATCAGCACGCCGCGATCGGTTTCTGAACGAATCAGCCGCCCTGCGCCCTGCTTGAGGTTAATCACCGCCTGCGGCACTTGATAGGCCATAAAGCCATTTTCGCCGCGCTCCTCAATCACGCGCAAGCGCGCTGCGAGTACAGGATCGTCTGGTGGCGCGAACGGCAGCTTGTCGATGATGACCAAGGAGAGCGCATCGCCGCGTACATCTACCCCCTCCCAGAAACTTTGCGAGCCGACCAGCACGGGGTTGGTCGCTTCGCGGTATTGATTGAGCAGCTCGGTGCGCGAGGATTCGCCCTGAATCAGCAGTGTCCAGTCAAGGTTGTACTTGTCAATCTGCTCGGTGAGCCACGCGCCATAGCGTTTGACCGCCGCCAGCGTGGTGCAGAGCAAAAATGCCCGCCCGTTGGAGGCGCGCAGCAGAGGAAAGATTTTTTGCAGCACCACATTGCCGAAGTTGCGATCCCACGGCTCGGGCAAACCATTGGGCACGTAGAGCAGGCTTTGCTTGGCAAAATCAAAGGGCGATTCCCACGTCGCGGTGAGCGCGTCGTGCAAGCCCAATTGCTCTTTGAATAAACCAAAATCATTGCGCACCGACAGCGTGGCAGACGTAAAAATCCACGAGCGCGGATGGTCGGACTCACGCTGACGGGTGAACGGCTCGGCGACCGAGAGCGGGGTGGCGTTCAGGCGCACGGTGTGCGAAAACGCTTCAACCCAGCGCACCATGTCATCCGAGGTCAAGGCGCGCCACTGCGTGAGCTGCTCGGACAACTCCTCCAGCCGCACCGAGAGCTGCTCGATGGTCTCGGCGCGCTCGCACGCGGGTGCGATGATTTTGAGTGTGTCGGCGATGGTCGCTTGCAGTCGGTCGAGCGCATCCCAGATGGGCGAATCATTGGGCAGTTGCGCGACGCTCCAACGGCCGTTCGAATCACCACAGGCAATGCGCACATCCTTGGCCGCACGCTCCAAAATGTCTTTGACATCGCGCCAATCGGTCGCATCGCGAGCGTGGGTAATACCCTCAGCGAGGATGTCGCGCGACCAGTCGATGATTTGCGCGGTGGAGAGCTGCTGACCAAAGAATATGCTCGCCACTTCGGGCACTTGGTGCGCCTCATCGAACACCACGGTATTGACCGCGGGCAGCAGCTCGGCAATGCCCTCCTCGCGCAACATCACATCCGCGAAGAACAAATGATGATTGACCACAATCACGTCCGCCGACTGCGCCTCTTTGCGCGCCGCCATCACGAAGCATTCTTTGTGGTTGGGGCAGTCACTACCGAGGCAATTCTCGCGTGTGGACGTGACCTGCTGCCAGACCATCGCGTCATCGGGGATGTCGGGCCACTCGGACTTGTCGCCGCGTTTGACGTGGTTGAGGTCTTGGCGAATGCGTTTGAGGTGCGCCGCGTCGTCGCGCCCCATCAAGCGCCCATTCATCAAGGTGCGGTCTAAATGATAGTGACACACATAGTTGGCGCGCCCTTTGAGTAGGGCTATGGTCACGGGTGCGCCGAGCGCATCGCGGATGGTGGGCAAATCGCGCTCGAACAATTGGTCTTGCAGGGTTTTTGTCCCCGTGGAAATAATCGCCTTGCCGCCCCAGAGCAGGGTCGGCACGAGGTAGGCAAAGGTCTTGCCCGTGCCTGTGCCCGCTTCAAGGATGGCGCAGGAGGTGTTGTTCAGCGCCTGTGTGACCGACTGTGCCATTTCCAACTGCTCTGGACGGGCATTGAAAAAAGGCAGGCTGTGCGCGAGCGTGCCGTCCTCGCCGAAAATTTGCGAGAGATTGTACGACTGCTCAAAGGTAATGGGGGATGTAGGGTTCAAGTGCTGCTTCTTGGGGCGTGGGGTCAGTCAAAATTAAATCAGCGGCATGGTTGAGTGTCTTGGTGATTCGATAACTCTGAACTCAGTTGCGCTG
>CAZDLD010000106.1:3741-6501 GCA_964506355.1 uncultured Hydromonas sp. | reverse complement strand
GATGCTGATGCGGCGCGGTGGATTCGTTGGGTTCGTAAATTTGTAATAAAGACATTTATTTTGCTCAGTTGGAGTGGGACGTCAACTGTCCCGTGAAATTTTCAATAAACTGGCACTTGGCCAAAGTCACCGCCACCGCAGCCCACTGCGCGGCATCGCATTCGGCTGCCAATTGTACCAGTGTGTCTGCATGCAGTTGCGCAACTTCAGCGCGCACCGTGTCCACTTCGCCCTCCTCGAGCGCCTCGCGCCACATCATCTGCTGCATCAGGAACTCATGCGGTAGGCTGACACGTGCGCCCTCAGCCGCCAGTTCAGGCGCGTTTAACTTCACCAAATACTGCGCACGGCCGATGGGGGATTTGAGCGTGTCGAACGCTTCATTGGCAAAGGTCGCCCATTGCAGGGCGACGCGCTGCTCCATCGCGCTTTTGTGCGCAAATTGATCGGGGTGGACGCGGGCGATGATGGTGCGGTGGCGCTGCGCCAAATCATCGGCATCGATGTCAAATGAGGTGGGCAGCCCGAACAGCTCGAAGTAGTTTTGTTGCATATCAGCCTGCGTGTCTGCCGAGCCAACGGCGCGTGCGTGCGGTATAGGCATCAAATTCACTACCGAATTTGGCGCGGATGATGCGCTCCTCGCGCGGAATGACGTAGAAATTCATAATGAGAAAGTACGCCAGTGTGAATACCAACAATCGTGGCTGAGTCGCCATCAATGGTATGGTCAACATAATCAACAACATCCCCAAATAAATTGGATTGCGCGTGATGGCGTAGAGCCAGCCTGTAACCAGTTTGCTCGGTGTGTGCCCTGGGTGTATGGTGGTGCGCTGCCACATCAGCACGACCGCGCCGATGGCCATGAGCAAAAACCCCAGCATGAAGATGGTCACTGCCACAATGCCGATTGGGCGCGCCAGTATCAGTGCGAACGAGGGGTAGCGTCCGAACACATATTGCCCTGCGAGCAGGGCGAGCATGAGGAAGAAGGGCTGAATGTTCATAATATGTTCAATGGGTATGGGCAGGTTTCAAACCTGTCTTAATTCATCTTTGTTCATCTTTGTTCATTTTTGCGTGCTGCGCTGTTTTGGGTGGGTTTGAACCCCCCTACGCGCTGGAAGGCTTATGGCTTAGACCGTAAACGACTCGCCACAACCGCACTCGTCCTTGACGTTCGGATTGTTGAATTTAAACCCTTCGTTCAAGCCCTCACGCGTGAAATCAAGTTCAGTGCCCTCGATGTAGGGCAGGCTTTTCGGGTCTACGATGAGCTTCACGCCAAAGGATTCAAACACATGGTCCTGCTCGTCAACCGCATCAGCGTACTCTAATTTATACGCCATGCCTGAGCAGCCTGTGGTCTTGACGCCCAAGCGCAAGCCCACGCCGCGTCCGCGTTTGGTCAAAAAGTTTTGTACGTGCGTTGCCGCAGATTGTGTCATGGTCACTGTCATCATTCACTCCAATTGTGCTTAGGCTGGGTGCTTGGCTTTGTAATCGGCCACAGCCGCTTTAATCGCGTCTTCCGCCAAAATCGAGCAGTGGATTTTCACGGGTGGCAATGCGAGTTCTTCGGCAATCTGCGAGTTTTTGATTTCCAAAGCTTGATCCACCGATTTGCCCTTAACCCATTCGGTCACGAGCGACGATGAGGCAATCGCTGAACCGCAGCCATAGGTTTTAAACTTTGCATCTTCAATGATGCCGTGCTCGTTGACTTTAATTTGCAACTTCATCACGTCGCCACACGCGGGCGCGCCGACCATGCCCGTGCCAACGTTGTCGTCATTTTTGTCCATTGCACCCACGTTGCGCGGGTTTTCGTAGTGGTCCATCAATTTGTCTGAGTATGCCATGATATGTCCTCTTTTTTAGGGTGTTTCTTTTTGATAATGTCGTACGATTAAATAAATCAGTGGGCCAAATGAGCCGGCTAAAAGTGTTAATACCAACCAAGGCCTGGACTGACACCTCGTTTATGGGCATCTCGCCACATCCAAACCAAGAACAGAACCAAAGCAATGGTCAAATCCGCCAGCACTTGCACGCCAGCTGCATTTGCCAATTGATACTGAATGATGCCTATGACACCGTATTGCATCACTGCTACCGCAGTGAGTACCGCAAATACGATTAATACCAGCCATAAAATTACTTTTTGCATTTTTAGACCTTTAGTCCTGTGTCAAATTTTACATGCACGTTTGTAACTAAGTTTGGAAAATCTAAACCACTTTAGTGCGCGGCCCACTGCACGCTGTTCAAATCCACGCCTTCTTGGTACATTTCCCACAGTGGTGACAGCTCACGCAGTTTGCCGATTTTCTCGTGCATCAACGCAATCACGGTGTCTACTTCGGCTTCGGTGGTGAAACGACCCACCGTGAATCGAATCGATGAGTGCGCCAACTCGTCTGAGCGCCCCAATGCGCGCAGCACGTACGAGGGTTCGAGTGACGCCGAAGTGCAGGCCGAGCCTGATGACACTGCCACGTCTTTAATCGCCATCATCAAGGATTCGCCTTCAACGAAGTTAAAGCTGACGTTCAAATTGTGCGGCACGCGTGCCACCATATCGCCGTTCAAATGCACTTCTTCCATGTCCGACAGTCCCGCCCAAAGGCGGTCGCGCAACGATTTAATCCGTGCGTTTTCTTCAACCATTTCCAGCTTGGCGATGCGAAACGCTTCGCCCATGCCAACGATTTGGTGCGTGGCCAATGTACCCGAACGCATGCCGCGCTCATGGCC
>CAZDLD010000106.1:0-3731 GCA_964506355.1 uncultured Hydromonas sp. | reverse complement strand
CACGTACAATGCACCGATGCCTTTGGGGCCATAGGTTTTGTGCGCGGAAAAACTCATCAAATCCACCTTGAGCGTTTCCAAATCAATCGCCACTTTGCCTGTCGCTTGTGCGGCATCCACGTGGAAAAATGTTCCGTTCGCACGGCACAGCTCACCGATTGCTGCGATGTCTTGAATCACGCCAATTTCATTGTTCACCATCATGACTGAGACCAAGATGGTGTCAGGGCGCAAGGCGGCTTTGAGCACATTCAAGTCCAACAGACCGTTTTCCATCACGTCCAAATAGGTCACTTCGAAGCCCAAACGCTCCAACTCGCGCGTGGTGTCCAGCACCGCTTTATGCTCAGTTTTGACCGTGATGATGTGCTTGCCGCGATCGGCATAGAACTGTGCAATCCCCTTAATCGCCAAGTTATTGGACTCGGTCGCACCTGAAGTGAATACGATTTCGCGCACGTCTGCATTGACCAGAGCCGCCACATCGGCACGCGCTTGCTCCACTGCTTCTTCAGCCGCCCAACCGTATGGGTGCGAGCGCGATGCAGGGTTGCCAAATTGCTCGGTGATGTAAGGAATCATCTTCTCAGCCACGCGGGGATCAACTGGCGTTGTGGCAGAGTAGTCCATGTAAATGGGCATTTTGTGGGTTGTGTTCATTCTTTATCCTTGCTGTTCTATGTATCTTGCTTGCTGCTCAATTATACGGGTAGGTTTTGTATCATCAACTTTTTCTTAGTCACTTTTTGTGCGCCTTCGCGCAATTCCATACGCTGATTCTGCTCTTTAACCAAATCGGCAAGTGACACCGAAGACAGGTAGTGAAACATCTTGCGGTTCAAATCCATCCACAAATGGTGGGTCATGCACTGTTGACCGCCCTTGCAATCTTCTTTGCCCTCACACTGGCGCGCATCAATGGGCTCATCCACCGCCACGATGATGTCCGCAACCGATATCTCAGACATTGGACGCGCGAGCTTATAGCCACCGCCTGGACCACGCACACTGGTGACCAGACCGAATCGGCGCAGCTTGCCAAACAACTGTTCCAAATACGACAGTGAAATTTCCTGACGTTCAGACACCGCTGACAAACTCACGGGCGAAGTGTCCGTACTCAAAGCCACATCCAATAACGCAGTGACCGCAAAGCGACCTTTGGTGGTTAATCTCATTTTATCTCTCCAGTATCCAAATCCAATACCCAACTTGATGCTGCGTGGTTTTGTGGGTTCTTGTTTCATCACAACGCCGCATCAACTTTCGTACAACGGTAGAACTGTTTTTCGCTACAATGACTGTCGACCAACTGCCCTATCTGTGTTGCGGCTGCTCGAGGTCATCTGGACAATATCCCTGAAATGTCTGGGTGATTGTTTCAGTGAAATTCTAACACAATTCCGATAGATTCACTCGGGTATAGAATTGTCCCTTCCCTTTTGTTATCACCCTGCATAAGCCCTTGTTTTTATGAAAAAAAATTCAGACACCCTGTGCGCCACCAGCGCTCGCCACAGCGACAACATCCAAATGGCGAACCCGCCGATGTACCAAGGTTCAACCATTATTTACGAGCGCATGGCCGATTTGGCTCAAGCCCATCATGACTACGAAAATGGCCAAGAGTCCTACACCTATGGGCGCAAGGGCACGCCGACCTCGCGTGCATTGTGCGAAGCACTGGCACAACTCGAAGGTGGGCATCGTGCTTATCTGTGCCCATCTGGATTGGCCGCGCTGTCTACCGCGCTGCTTTCACAACTCAGTGCGGGCGACCACATCCTGATGGTGGACACCGTTTACAGCCCCACGCGCGATTTGTGCGAGCAGATACTCAAGCGATTCGGGGTGAGCACCACTTACTATAACCCTTTGCTTGGCAAGGAGATTGCCACTCTCATTCAACCGAATACACGGGTTATTTTCCTCGAATCTCCAGGGTCTTTGACCCTCGAAATTCAAGATGTGGCCGCCATCACAGCGGTGGCCAAAGCCCACAATATCGTCACCATATTGGACAACACATGGGCCACGCCTTTGTATTTCAAAGCGTTTGATCACGGCGTGGACATCGTGGTGCAAGCGGTGACCAAATACTTGGGGGGGCATTCAGATGTGCTTATGGGCGCGGTCATCGCCAATGAATCCACCTACATGGCTGTGCGCAACGCCGCGCACCAAACGGGTCAGTTCGCAGGCGGCATGGACATCGCACTGGTGCTGCGCGGACTGCGTACCTTGCCCACGCGAGTACGCGAGCACGAACGCAACGCGCTGCGCATCGCACAGTGGTTCGAATCTCAACCCTGTGTTGAGCGCGTAATTCACCCTGCACTGCCCTCTCATCCGCAACACGCGCTGTGGCAACGCGACTTCATCGGCTCGACGGGCTTGTTCACCGTGGTGTTCAAAGCATCGTACAGCGTGGCGCAGATCAATGCGATGGTTGAATCGTACACATTGTTCGGCATCGGTTACAGTTGGGGCGGTTTTGAATCGCTGGCACTGCCCGTGCATGCAGGCCATCTGAGCCACGTGCGCTCAGTCGCGCCAGTTGCACCCAATTCTATGGTGCGCTATCAAATTGGGCTGGAGGGGGTTGATGATTTGATTGCGGATTTACAGACAGGTTTTAAAGCGCTCTAATTATCGATTTATGAAAAAAGCCTCTAATTATTAGATATTAGAGGCTTTTTATATTTTGAACATTTAAGACTTAGGCTTTAATAGACTGGACTTAATCACTGTGCTGATGGCTTGGTATCTTTGCTCTTTTTGTCCTTTTTACCTTTATTGGGCTTGCTTGAATCCGATTTTGACTTTTGCTTGCGCTCCTTTTGATCGACGTATCCATCCTTGTTCACGTCTTTTTTCTCAAGATATTTCGCAACATTGTCATTCATGTGCGCGCTGGCCTCGTCTTTGGTTATCACGCCATCTTTATTGGTATCGGCTTTCTTGGCAATGCCTTTGTGCTTGCCCTGCATCTCGTCCATGGTCAGTTGTCCATCTTGATTGGTGTCTGCTTTAGCAAACTTTTTATCCAACTGCTCTTGGCGCTTTTGGGTGATTTCTGCCTTGCTGAACTTGCCATCACCATCCGTATCCGTCCCTTTAGCCAGTGCCGATTGAGCCACTAAAATCCCAGCTGCGGCAATCATCCATGCTGTTAATTTATATTTCATATCACCCTCCTGTGGTTAGCGCGAACATTCGCATTATTTGAACATCTCAGTTCAAAGGATATGGAACAAAACTTACACCAACATTTCAAACTAAAGGCTTTGGCATCAAATGTATATAGACCGTTGCTTTTTGAACTCGCAAAAAAAATCCCCACTCGTTTGAGTGGGGATTTTTAGTATAGAAGCTTGATGATGTCCTACTTTCACACAGGTAATCTGCACTATCATCGGCGCTAAGTCGTTTCACTGTCCTGTTCGGGATGGGAAGGAGTGGTACCAACTTGCTATGGTCATCAAGCAAAGCTTGTTATTTGTTGAGGTGGAGCATTCAACAAACAGAATTGGGTGGGTTGTTTGCGTGAGCGAACAACCGCTATAGAAACCTGAGGCTTTGAACTGACGTTCTTAGCGATGCATATTTTTGGTGAGGATTTAACAATCACATATTAGATTACAACATACAAACAATTATTAGTTAAACATTACAACGTTATTGATGAATCAACAAGGTTATAAGGTCAAGCCTTACGGGCAATTAGTATT
>CAZDLD010000105.1:0-6509 GCA_964506355.1 uncultured Hydromonas sp. | reverse complement strand
TCCCTAGCCCATGCCGCGTCATCAGTGTCGAGGAGGATTTGACAGGGGCTGGCCATGGCGGTGAATTCGCCTGTGGCCAGATGGACTTGGTGTTGCATCGTGAGCATGGTTGCTTTCGTTCAGAGCATTTATTCAGTTCGCAGGCGCTGTGTGGGTCAAAATTTCTACAGCACTTACCATTTGAAACGGTAGCCAATCTGCGCCATATACGCGGTCAAGTCAGGTTGCAGTTTTTGCCCTGCCAATGCGCCCGTGGTTGGTGAAGCGACGTTCTTCGGCGTTTGGGTATAGCGTTCCACGCGCAGGTTGATTTCTTGGTTTTTACTTAAATTCCAGCCAATTTTACCACCAATTGTCATGCCTTTGAACGCGCCCAAGCGACTGTCGGCCGATGCAAACTCACCCACTGCCCCTTGCGTGACATAGGGCGTATAAAAATCCGCCGCCGTTTGGGTGTAATAGCGCACATGCGGCTCGATATAATACGCGTTGTTCGCCATTTCAAAGCGTACACGCGCATCCGCAGTGTGTGTCTTCACACCCCAATCATCGGTGGTGTAGCGGTATGAGGCGTCCAAAATTGCCGTGCCCATTTTGTACTTCACGCGGTTAAAGATGGCATGACGCACACGGGTGTCTGGACGTTTCTCGTACACATAGGTGTAGGTGTCGGCCGATTTTTCGATGAGCTCGTTGTTCGCATCGAGCTCAGTGACGATTTTGTAGGGATCGGTCATATAGCCGTTGCTGCTGGAATACGAGTAGTTCAACTGGTAATAGGCCTTGGGCGAGAGCAGCTGAGTCACGCCGATCATGGCTTCTGCCACTGATTTGGTCTTGTTGCCCTCTTTTTTCAAATCCGCCGTATCGGTTAAGCCCACAGGCGCGCCGCCCACAGGGTTGATTAAATCATGCTCATACGAAATCCCAGCCGAGACAGTGGTGTTTTTGTCATTGAATTCTTTGGACAGAGCGGCGTTTGCACCGATCGATGTGAAGTCATATTCTTTGGAGAAATTCGCCCCCACACTGCCTTTGACCGAGCTTGAGAGCGGTTGTGACCAGCCAACATTCACCGCAACGCGGGTGTCCTTGAAGCTGCTGTCCAAGGGCAACTGACCTGCGGGGGTTTTGGTTGCACCACCACCTTCGTCCTCATCCTCATCTTCGTTATCATCATCGCCACCATTCGTCCCTGCGGTACCCGATGGCCCTGTGAAGGTCTGCGGCACATTCGCTGGCGCCGCACCATTGGGCGATGCGCCTGTCAATCCATCGAGCACCAATTTCAGATTCAATACCCGTTCGCCACCAAAATCCTTGCTGGCGTTAATCACCGGCTCGACCGCTTGTACGCGGTCTTTTTCGGAGTAAAACAACACCGCAGTATCGAAATTCCAAGGTTGCGGTTCGCTGCTATAACCCGGTTTGTTCGCGGGCGTGCTCACCGCGTCGGTGATTTTGGTACTCGCATCAACTTCAGGGTTGATGTTCGGTGTCGCGGCGTAGGCGTTGTGCGCGAGCAAGAGCGCGCTGGCAGACGCCAAACTTAATGTGATGTTTTTCATCTCTATGTCCTTTATTTCAGCTCAAATCGAGTTCAGTTTAATTACAGCCACAGCCACCACCGCCAATGGCGTTACCGCCGCTGGTCGACTCTTTGCTGAAATAAGTGTGGTCATTCAGACCCGCATCCACCGAGTAGGCATCGGGCAGCATCGCTGGCTCAGCCAATGTGCCACGCTCCCAAGGTTTGACTGTAGAACACGCGCCCAACAGACCCACGAGCGCTGCGCACGCCAAATATGTCGTTAATTTTTTCATCTCTTTGCTCCTTGATTAGGGTTTTTGAGCCAGTAGCGCTTTGAGCTCTTGCTCATACTCAGGCACATTGGCTTCGTGAAAGCCCATGTGTTTGCTTGCGGGTTTGCCTTGACGATCCAAGATAAAACTCGAGGGCATGGTTTGTACGCCAAACTGCTCGGCGAGCTTGCCTTTTGGGTCGTATTTGATGGTGAATTGTGCAGGAACTTCCTTGAGGAACTCAGCGGCTTTGCCCGGCTCTTGATCCACATTGATGGCCAGCACCACCAAGCCGTCTTTGGCATACTGCTGATGCATGGCATTCATCCAAGGAAACGATTGACGGCAAGGACCGCACCAACTCGCCCAAAAATCGATGTACACGACTTTGCCCTTGTACTGCGTCCAGTCGATGTCTGTTGCTTGGTTGCTCGCTGCCGCGCTGCTCGTGATGGGCTCACTTGAGGTTTGTGCAAGGGCTGCACCACTCATTGCGCCCATGCCCAAGGCAGTCAATAGTGCTAAACCAATTAATTTAATCTGTTTCATTGCGTCTCCTTGTTGATTGTCGAACGGTATTCGGATTTCTGAACAGCTACTTTATACCTTTGCCACCTTAAGTCAACATTAAGCTGCCCTGTGTAAATGGATGACAAAAAACCTCCGCATCAGCAGAGGTTTTAGCCATTGATTCACTGTGCATGTAAACACCCAGTTGGGTTAAGTGAAGTACAAAGCCACTCGATAAGTCACAAAAGAAGCCAAATACGCCAGTGCAAATAGATAAGTCAGTGTAATCACGGGCATCTTCCAGCCACCCGTCTCACGCTTAATCGCCGCGATTGTAGACAAACACTGCGGTGCAAACACAAACCAAGCCAACAGCGAATACGCCGTCGCGCTCGACCATTGCGCCGCAATCATCGGCATCAGTGCGCCGCCCGCATCATCACCCGCAATCGAGTACACCGTTGCCAGTGCGCTGACGAGCACCTCACGCGCCGCCAAACCCGGCACCAGTGCGATGCTGATTTGCCAATTGAACCCTATCGGTGCAAACAACACATTCAAACCGCGCCCCAACATCCCCGCAAAGCTGTGCTCAATCGCCGCGCCAGTGGCGCCATCGGGCGCACCAGGGAAGGATGCCAAGAACCACATCAACACTGTCAAGGTCAGGATAATCCCACCGACGCGGCGCATGAAGATTTCAACACGCTGCCACAGCCCCAAACCCAAATTACGCCAGCTCGGCGCGTGGTAATCGGGCAACTCCATCATCAATGTGCGGCGGTGCTGTTGCGAGCCGAACCAGCGCAACACCCATGCAACCAAGAACGCAGCCACTATCCCCGCAAAATACAGTACAAACAAGGCCACACCCTGAGTATTGATGCCCAGACCCAATGGACGCGCTGGGATGAACGCCCCAATCAGTAAGGCATACACGGGCAATCGAGCCGAGCAAGTCATCAGCGGCGCAATCAATATGGTCACCATACGGTCACGCGCATTCGAGATGGTGCGTGTGGCCATGATGCCCGGAATCGCGCAAGCAAAACTTGACAGCAACGGAATAAACGAGCGTCCTGACAAACCCACCGTGCCCATCACGCGATCGAGCATCAGCGCAGCGCGTGGCAAATACCCTGTTTCTTCCAACAACAAAATAAAGAAAAACAACACAATAATCTGTGGCAAAAACACCAGCACGCCGCCCAAACCAGCGATTAAACCATCGACCACAAAACTGCGAAACACCCCATCAGGTAGAATCCCGCCCACCCACTCGCCGACGGCACTGGTCGCGGCCTCTATCCAATTCATCGGCAACTCAGACCACGAGAATACCGCTTGAAAAATCACAAACAGCAAAGCCATCAACACCATCGAGCCGATAACAGGATGCAACACCCACTGATCGATTTTGTCCGACAGGGTCACGGGCTGCGCCTGCTCCAAATCCAATTCGTGCAAGATGCCGCGTATGATGTCCTGATCATCGTTTGCATCCGCCGCGTACTTGGGCTGCGCAAACTCGCCTGCCTGGAACTGCTCTGTGTCACCCAGCGTAGCAACCAGCTCATCCACACCACCCGTCTTCACCCCCACCGTACTGACCACGGGCACGCCCAAGCGCGCTGCCAATTTCTCGCCCGAAACCGCCATACCGCGACTTTTCGCCACATCCATCATATTGAGCGCCACCATCATGGGGATGCCCAAACGCTGCACTGCCAGCACCAAGCGCAAACCTCGGCGCAAATTGGTCGCGTTGAGCACGCACACCACATAATCGGGCTTTTTTTCGCCCTGGGCTCGACCAGCCAGTACATCGCAAGTCACGCGCTCGTCTGGCGAACGCGGATACAGACCATAGGTGCCGGGCAAATCCAAAATCCGTAAGGTTTTGCCCAAAGGCGTAGTGAATCGGCCCTCTTTACGCTCGACAGTCACGCCTGCATAATTGGCGACTTTTTGACGCGAACCAGTCAATGCGTTAAAAATCGCAGTTTTGCCACAGTTGGGATTACCCACCAAGGCGACCAAGGCACCTTGCGGAAATATGTGAATGCTGTGCTCGGTCATGCCGTCCCCTTAGAATCGGTAGTTGTTGGGCTTTGCTTGTTCTCGCTGCGCTCATCCGCCGAACGCACCCACACGCAAGCCGCCTCCGCAGGATGTAAGGCAAAAGTCGATTGCCCCACGCGCACCACCACGGCCCCTTGACTGAGGATAGAGCGTCGTTTGACCTGCACCCGCTCGCCCTCGATGAAGCCGATTTCTTCCAACCACGGCAACCAATCCGAAGCATCCTTCGGCACAGAAATTTTCTCCACCACGCAATCGCGACCAATGGTCGCTTGGGTGAGGTTGAATAATATGGCATGAGTCACGTCGACACTCTTTCTTAAATGAGAATGATTATCATATTACATCAGCAACGGCTAAATGTAAATACGAACTATTATCACAATACTTTTGTGCTGATTTATTTTGTGTTACACACACCACTTTTTTAAAAAGAGAAAGCCCAGCATTTCTGCTGGGCTTTCTTCTTGCGGACTGAGTTACGCACCCAAATACGCCTCTTGCACACGCGGGTCAACCAACAGATCACGAGCGTTGCCGCTCATCACAATGTTGCCTGAGTCCATCACGTAGGCACGGTCGGATACTTCCAGCGCCATCATCGCTTGTTGTGACACGAGTACGATGGTGATGCCTTCTTTGTAGACGCGATCGACGACTTCAAAAATTTTCTCAGTCATCACAGGTGACAAACCCATGGTCGGCTCATCCAAAATCAACAGTTTCGGCTGACTCATCAAGGCACGCGCCATCGCCAACATCTGCTGCTCACCACCACTCATGGTGCCGCCCAGCTGATGTGCGCGCTCTTTCAGGCGAGGGAAAATTTCGAACATTTTTTCAATGTCGTCTGCAATCCCTTGCTTGTCGTTGCGCGTGTACGCACCCATTTGCAAGTTCTCCACGATGGTCATGCGTGCAAATACGCCACGCCCTTCTGGCACCATCACCAGACCTTGACCCGTTAAATCCCAAGCTTTTTGACCTTTGATTGATTGGCCTGCATATTGAATGTCGCCGCTTTTGAAGGGCAAGATGCCTGTGACTGCCTTGAGGGTGGTGGTTTTACCCGCACCGTTCGAGCCAATCAAGGTGACCATTTCGCCTTCATACACGTCTAAATCCACGCCTTTTACCGCTTTGATGCCTCCGTAGGAGACTTCTAATCCTTTGATGCTGAGCATCAGGGGTTTATTACTCATATTCGTCTCCTTAGTGATGTGCTTTGCTACCCAAATACGCCTCTTGAACCTGCGGATTGTGGCGTACATCATCGGGTTTGCCCTGTGCCAAAACCTTACCATAGTCCAACACGGTGATTTCGTTACACAATCGAGCGACGAATTTAAAGTCATGTTCAATCAACAGAACAGTCACGCCATCGGCACTAACTTTCTCAATCAGCTGTGCCAAATCGACTTTTTCAGAGTCATTCATCCCTGCTGCTGGTTCATCAAGCGCCAACAACTTTGGATCAGTGGCCAATGCGCGTGCGATTTCTAAGCGGCGTTGATGACCATAGGACAGATTGCGAGCCACATAGTCGTGGTATTTGCTGATACCGACATATTCGAGCAGCTCCATGGCGCGCTCGCGTATGGCATTTTCTTCGGCTTTGACAGACTTCAAGCCCAAGATTGAACCGAGTACACCACCATGAGTGCGCACGTGGCGACCGACCATGACGTTTTCTACCGCAGTCATTTGACCAAACAAACGAATGTTTTGGAACGTACGGGCAATCCCTGCTTTGGCCACTTCGTGTACCGCTGTGGGTTCATAGTTCTTGCCATTGAGCACAAATTCACCCGTATCCGGCTCGTACAGACCCGTGATGACGTTAAAAAACGTGGTTTTGCCAGCGCCATTGGGGCCAATTAAACCGTAGACTTGGTTTTTTTTGACTTCGATGCCCACATCGGACAGGGCTTTGAGCCCGCCGAAACTTTTGTTTACGCCCTTTACAGAGAGCATGATTTCTTGGTTACTCATAATTCATCCCCTCAAGATTAAGCTGTGGTTTTCACGACAGATGGTTCATTGTCGGGATCTTTTTTGTCTTCACGTTCGGGCGTAGGCCACAGTCCTTTTGGACGGTAGAGCATAATCAACAC
>CAZDLD010000104.1:0-6570 GCA_964506355.1 uncultured Hydromonas sp. | reverse complement strand
CGGCTAGATAGAACCGCGCACGAAATTAAATTCAAGCACGTCGCAAGTGGAAACATTATATCGGTGATCGGCTCGAAGAAGCTGAAAACTGTGCTGGAGTTTCTCAATGAGCGCAACATCTCTATCCACCTACAGCGAATAAATGTGCTCTATTGGTCGCTAATTGATGTAATCGAATCAGTAATGGTTGAGCATCATGATGAAGGGTTGATACTGAATCACCTGTTCATCAAAGATCGCCTTTATCATGCGCTTAACGGTGAAAGAGAGAAAACTCTGGAAGTGTTGAATGATTTTGCGTTTCCCGACGTTAAAGGATTGCAGATAGCGGAATTCTACGGGCGATTGGCGGAACTTGTGAAGCCGACGGTAGGCGCCATTGACCCCGTAGGAAAGCTTTTAATCCAAGTTTTGGAACTCGGTGCGGGTCTCGAGGAAGCGGTATTTATTCAGAATGACGAAAGAGGGCTTCTATTGGACGACTTTAGTCATTTCTATAGACATCGCGTTTTGATGTTTCCAAAGTCTATACACTACTTTGATAATGAAAATGAGGTCAAAGGGCGGCTGCATGTAACTCCCAATGCATACGAAGACGTTATGCTGGATAATTATTCTTTTTTGGATTCAAAAGAAAAGCCGGAGATTCAGCTTGCCGATGTTGTCGTGGGATATTTTGCAAGGTTAATGAACTTCTGTAAGGGGCGTAGCCCTGCCCAGCTTCAGGCCGTAAGGAGTAACCTAAACAAAACCCAGCTAGATAATCTTCGGCTCGCAAGAAAATTGATTGATAGGAGCGATTCTCGTAACAGGGCATATTTCCAACATGTTGTCCCAATATCTGATCAAGGTTCTTGGTCGGAATTCGTTTATTAGACCTGACGCGCAAAATGGGTAACAACCGCGTGAACTTCGACGCCCAACTGCGCTGCGCTCAGTTGGGCGCAGGTTACCCTGAACGTTAGCGAGTAGGGTGGGTCAATTGCTTTTCTGACCCACCATGTTTTCATATATATTGCTGGCAAAAGGTGGGTTGGACAACCACCAACCCACCCTAAGCCTGATGCTACGATTTGTTATTAGAAGGAAACCATGAATTACCACCTCGCCCAACTGAACATCGCCCTTGCCCGTGACGAAATGACTTCGGACACTATGTCCGTTTTCGTATCTCGATTGGACGAAATCAATTCACTCGCTGAGCAATCTGCTGGTTTTGTTTGGCGATTGAAAGATGAGTCTGCTGGTGCGACTGATGCGACCGCGATTGATGCGTTCGATAATCCTTTGATTCTAGTCAATATGAGTGTGTGGGAGAGTCTGGATGCGCTCAAGCAGTTTGTTTATAAATCCGTTCATGTCGATTTAATCCGTGACCGTGACGCGTGGTTTCATAAAATGCCCGAAATGCATCAAGCGTTGTGGTGGGTTCCTGCGGGTTTTACGCCGACCATAGCGGATGCACAATCGCGACTGGCGCATATTCGTGCACATGGTTCGACTGAATATGCATTTACGTTTGCCAAGAATTTTCCTGCGCCGACGGCAGATTAAGCGCGTAGCCACGCCACACGCGCATCCCTCATGGTAGAATGTGCTCCAATTCTCTCACAGCAGACCGTCCCTCATGAGCGCACCTGAGTCGTCCCACGCATTGCAGCAACAAGCCCACCGACAGGCCAAATGGTTGTCCCTGTGGCAGTCGCGTGGCTGGCTGACCAAGCTGTTGTGGCCGCTGTCGAAGTTGTTTGCGGCGGTGGTGGCGCTGCGTCAGCGGGCGTTTGCCCGTGGTTGGCGCGCGCAGTACCGCATGCCCATCCCCGTGGTGGTGGTCGGTGGCATCATGGTCGGCGGCGTGGGCAAGACGCCCATCGTGGCGCAGTTGGTGCGCAGTTTGCAGCAGGCGGGGTTTCGCCCTGCGATTATTGCGCGTGGTTATGGTGGTAAATTTGATCCGCGTGCGGGCGAGTTGCACGCCATGCGGGTCTCGCCCAGTAGTTTGGCCAGTGAGGTCGGGGATGAGCCTTTGCAGCATGCTTTGAACACAGGTGTGCCGGTGTGGGTCAGCCCGAGCCGAGTGGATGCGGCGCGTGCGGTGTCGTCCATGCAGTCGGTGAGCGATGCGCACCCTGAGTGCGATGTGATTGTGTGTGACGATGGTTTGCAGCATTATCGGTTGTACCGCGACATTGAGCTGGTGGTGATGGATGAGCGGGGCGTGGGCAATGGTTGGTGTTTGCCTGCTGGGCCTTTGCGTGAGCCGCCCGAACGCCTGAGTTCTGTATTTGCCGTGGTGCAGCATGTGCGCGGTGCGGATGCGCTGGACAGTGCGCCGCGTGAGTTTGCGTGGATGCCTGAGCCTTTGGACACGCCGCAGTATGTGGTGCACAGCGCACTTGGGCAGGCGTATGGTTTGAGCGAGCAGTCGCAGCGCTGTGAGTTGAGCGCGTTTGCGGCGCGTTCGGTGTTGCGCTGTGCTGGGATTGCGCGCCCGCAGGTGTTCTTTGATATGTTGGCGCAGGCGGGGGTTGTGGGTGAGGTTTTGGCTTTGCCTGACCATGCACCGTTTGACGATGCGCTGGCGCGGGCTTTGCTGGCGCGAGATTTTGAGGTGCTGCTGGTCACGGAGAAGGACGCGGTCAAATGCCTGCCGTGGGTGCAGACGCATCCCGAGTTGGCGCAGAAAATTTGGGTCGTGCCTTTGGCGGTGGTGCCCAACGCCGATTGGGCGCATTTGACAGAGCAGATTGTGGCGCGTTTGCGTACAATTACGAATTGACTGAATCAACGGATTTTATAGAGAAAGTAAATGATGAACGATAAATTACTACAGGCACTGCGCTGCCCAAAAACGGGCGGTCCGCTGCAACACCGCGCCGCAACAGAGAGCCATGGCGAAGGTCTGTACTCGCCTGAGGCGCAGTTGTTTTTCCCCATCCGCGATGGGATTCCAATTTTATTGATTGAACAAGCCATCGAGATGCCTGCATGAGTGGGTTTAAAGTCGTCATCCCTGCGCGCATGGGCAGCAGCCGTTTTTATGGCAAGCCCTTGGTGCCGATTTTGGGACGCGCCATGGTGTTGCGTGTGGTCGATCGTGCCTTGCAGGCGCAGGCCGATGAGGTGATTGTGGCGACCGACCATGATGAAATCATGACCTTGGTCGAGCAGGCGGGTTGTGCCGCGCACCGCACCCACGAGCAGCACCCATCGGGCACCGATCGCATTGCCCAAGTTGCCATTGAGCGCGGCTGGGCTGATTCGGACATCGTGGTCAATGTGCAGGGCGATGAGCCTGCGATAGACCCAGCGCTTATCGAGGCAGTGGCGCAAGCGCTGCACGACGATGCGGACTGCGTGATGGCGACGGCGGCGCACCCAATGCGCCTGTTGGCGGATTTTCTCAATCCGAACATGGTTAAAGTGGTGCTGAATGAGCGCCAGCGCGCGCTGTATTTCTCACGCGCACCGATTCCGTATCCACGCGACTGGATGAAACTCAACAGCGAGCAGTTAGATGCCGAGTTACCTGAGGATGTGCCCGCACTGCGTCACATGGGAATTTATGCCTATCGTGTGGGCTTTCTCAAGCGTTACGGCGCATTGCCCGTGAGTGCGCTTGAGCAAATTGAGAGTTTGGAGCAATTGCGCGTATTGGCGCACGGCGAGTCAATTTCGGTACACATCAGCCACAGCGCAGCGGCGCCCGGTGTGGACACGCCCGAGGATGTTGCCGTCGTTGAGCAGTATCTACAATCGCAGGCTTGAATTATTTATTCCCCAGCATTCATCTGACTTGACCGCAGGCTCAGGCTGCGGTAAGGTTACGGGTTCATAATTTTATTTATTTTTCGGGAAAAACCACCATGCGCATTATCTTACTCGGCCCTCCAGGTGCTGGCAAAGGCACTCAAGCGGCGTTCATCAAAGAGCATTACAGCATTCCACAGATTTCAACTGGCGATATGTTGCGCGCTGCGGTTAAAGCGGGCACACCCTTGGGTCTGGAAGCAAAATCAGTGATGGACGCAGGTCAACTGGTCTCTGATGGTTTGATCATCAACTTGGTGAAAGAGCGTTTGACCGAAGGCGATTGTGGCAACGGTTATTTGTTCGATGGTTTTCCACGCACCATTCCTCAAGCCGACGCGTTGAAAGACGCGCAAGTGGCGCTGGACTTCGTGCTCGAAATCGACGTGCCCGCAGAAGAAATCATCAAACGCATCAGCGGTCGCCGTGTGCACGAAGCCTCAGGCCGTGTGTACCACGTTGAATTTCACCCACCGAAAGCGGCGGGCAAAGACGATGAGACGGGCGATGATTTGATTCAACGCGACGACGACAAAGAAGAAACCGTGCGCAAACGTCTGGATGTGTACGCCGCGCAAACCCGTCCTTTGGTTGATTACTACAGCCAATTGGCGCAATCGGGCGACGCAAGCGCACCGCAGTACCGCAAAATCTCAGGTGTTGGCTCGTTAGAAGAAATTCGCGCGCGCATCTTGGACGTGCTCAAGTAATTGAGCGTCGCGCATGCCTTAACGTGCGCCATGTTGCGTTAATGCAGCGAGCGTCTGAGCATCAGACGCGACTGCAAACTTAAGGGCGGGTGATACCCGCCTTTGTTATTGTTATTGTGACTGTCTATGCTTTTTAGGGTTTGTTGGCCTTACCACCCCTCAAAATCGATTAGACCCCTTCAAAATTCATACCCCATCCGCCATGAACAACGAGAACACCCCTTTATCCAATTCGCCAGAGCACAGCAGCGACGAGCACACCGCAACATCGAGCGAGCAATACGGCCACATCAAGAGCTATGTCCACCGCAAAGGGCATTTTTCAGAAGGTCAGAAACGCGCCTACGAAACGCTTTTGCCGCAGTTTGGCGTGAGTTATGAAAAAAAACTCATGAGCGCCCAAGACTGGGCAGCGGTGTTTGGCAATGACCACCCCATCGTCTTGGAAATTGGTTGCGGTATGGGCGAGACCACGGCGAAAATCGCCGCGCAAAATCCGCACATCAATTACATCGGGGTCGAGGTGTTCACCTCGGGCGTCGGTGCGCTGCTCAAACGCATTGCCGAGTACGGTTTGACCAACTTGCGCGTCATCCAGCACGACGCGGTGGAAATCATCCGCGACATGGTGCAGCCCGCGTCATTGGATGGCATTCACATTTATTTCCCGGACCCGTGGCACAAGGCGCGTCACCATAAACGCCGCTTGATTCAAGCGCCGTTTGTGCATGAATTGGCGCAGCGCCTGAAACCGCAGGCGTATATTCACTGCGCGACCGACTGGGAGAACTACGCCGAGCAAATGTTAGAGGTGCTCAGCGGGGAAGAGTTGATTCAAAACACCAGCGCCGAGGGCAGCTATGTGCCGCGCCCTGAATCACGCCCATTGACCAAGTACGAAAACCGCGGCAATCGTTTGGGGCATGGGGTTTGGGATTTGATTTTTGTGAAAAAATAAGCTGTATGATGTCGGGCGTTGATTGCGCCCGCACCCACCACACGCCCACAACGATGCAGTGATGCGTTAGAATACCCACACACTGGATAGTTGAACAGCTGGATGGCTGGACAGCAGAACAACGAAGGATAGCACCCCATGACAGATACACAGAATCAATATGCCCCCACCCGTTTAGAAACGCAATTGGCGAGCAACCGCGCCGCGCAGCGAAAAAACTTGGTGACCTTCATCACCGCAGGTGACCCTGATTTGGCCGTCAGCGAGACGCTGATGCACACCTTGGTCGCCAGCGGCGTGGATGTGATTGAGCTGGGCGTGCCGTTCTCTGACCCGATGGCTGACGGCCCTGTGATTCAACGAGCGAGTGAGCGCGCTGTCGCCAATGGCGTGGGACTGCGTGATGTGTTGGCCTTGGTGGCGAAATTTCGCACGCGCAATACGCACACGCCTGTGGTGCTGATGGGTTATGCCAATCCGATAGAACACATGGGGCAAGACGCCTTCATCAGCGAAGCGGTGGCAGCAGGCGTGGACGGTGTACTGGTGGTGGACTACCCACCCGAAGAGTCCACAGAGTTTGCGCACAAATCGCGCCAAGCAGGCTTGAACCAAATTTACTTGGTCGCACCGACCACCACCCCTGCTCGGATGGATGCGACCGCACAGGTCGCCAGTGGCTTTATTTATTATGTATCGCTCAAGGGCGTCACGGGCGCTGGGACCTTGGATGTGGCGGATGTGGCGAGCAAGGTTGGATTGCTGCGCACGCACACGGATCTGCCGATTCATGTGGGCTTTGGGATTTCGGATGCGCAGAGCGCGCAAGCGGTGGCAGCGGTGGCCGATGGCGTGGTCATTGGCAGCCGATTGATTACCTTGATTGAGTCGGCGGTCGCGCAAAACACCGACCCCAACCCAGTGGTCAGCGAGTGGTTGGGCGGGATACGTCAGGCTTTGGATACGTTGAAGGTCTAAGTGGCGTTGGCTTGCATGAGGTTCGAACGCTGATTGATATATTAACGAACGGTTGTGCGATTAAATTTGATAGTGTTATGGTGGCAAAATCATTATAATGACGCACCCAAATAC
>CAZDLD010000103.1:0-6704 GCA_964506355.1 uncultured Hydromonas sp. | reverse complement strand
AATCTAACGTACTCATATTCATTCCTTACACTCAAGAACTCAAGAAGCCTTTTGAAATTAAAAACACCGAACACCATTGATTTAAAATCGAATTTAACTGGATATTCAATTCATGACACAAACCAATCGGTTCTGCTCCATATCGTTTCTTCAGTTTAGTTAAACAGACTAGGCCACGAGGGTACGCTGGCTTCCAGTAATTTGATAAACACAAAGTGGATGACCAAGGCAAACCCACCTGCAATCGCAATCGAGTGCCCGATTTTTCCACGGTGCATGGCTTGAAACGCCACCACCAAAAACAAAAACGTGCTGATGACAAAGCCCAGCGGCTCAATCAACACAATATACACCGCCATACTGGCAACGATAATAAAGAATCGACGGTAGTACATCGCGCCCACGTCTTTTGCTTTTTTGGGCGCGGATTTAACCGTTTCCAAAAGCAGCAGCACGCTGAGCACCATCAGAACAATCCCGAACACCCGCGGAAAAGTTGCAGGCGTGACCGTTCCGCCAATCACATTGCTGGCCAAATGACCGCTGGCAATGGTAAAAAATCCACCAATAATAAAAAATATCGCACTGGCGCTAAAATCAAAGCGGCGAGACATAGCAATCTCCCTTATAAAACACAATAAATAATTATTAAACTGAGTGCAATGCAGGTGTTTTAATCTAAAAAAGCTGAAATTAGCCTAAATTAGCCCAAAACACCACATCAAAATCACAACCAACCATCTCCATCAACTCAATCAACTGTGGAGATAAAAAAACACGCGAATCTGATTCGCGTGTTTCTTGGGTGGCATGATTATTTAGCCAAGCCCAAAGTGCCCAAGAGCTCTTTAATCACAGCTTCTTGTTGAGCCAAATACGCTTTGAATTGGTCGCCGTCTTTGAAGTCGCCTGACCAACCTTGGGTTTTCAATTCAGCTTGCCATTCTGGTTTGGCCGACAAATCTTTCAAAGCCGCTTGCCAGAATTTATACGCGTTCGGTGACATGTCTTTAGGACCGAACACACCGCGCCAAATCAAGAACTCAGCATTGATGCCCGATTCTTTCAAGGTTGGAACGCCATCCAAAGGCGCTGGCAAACGTGCTGGCGCTGTTACTGCCAAGACACGAACTTTGCCTGCTTTAGCCATTTCAGCGATACCCGACGCATCGGTAGACATCGCATCTGCTTCGCCGCCCAAGAGCGCAACGATGGCTTTACCACCGCCATCAAACGGCAGGTATTTCACTTTGGTGATGTCCACGCCCGAACGGTGCAAAGGCAACAAGGCAATCAAGTGATCCATGCTTCCAGGTGATGAGCCACCTGCGATGCTGACCTTGGTCGGGTCGGCTTTGACCTTGGCAATCAATTCTTTGATGTCCTTGATTGGAGAATCTGCGCGCACTGCAATGACGCCGAAGTCTTGGGTCAATGCGGCCAGTGGCGTCACATCTTTATAACCCGATGGACTGCCGTCTTTTTTCAAGTTGTTAATCAAGATTGGAGGCGAATTGACAAACAATTTGCTGTCGTTGCCCACGTCTTTGGCCAAGTACGATGCCAAGAATTTTGCGCCACTCGCGCCCGGTACGTTCTCTACCGACATATTGACAGGAACCAATTTGGTGTCAGTCATCACTTTGGTGATTGAACGAGCTGTTTTGTCCCAGCCGCCGCCCGCATCAGAAGGTGCGACCATGGTCAGTGACTTGGGTGCATAAGGTGCATTCGGGTCTTTTTTACCATCGCCGCACGCCACCAAACCCGTGAGTACCAAACTTGAAGCCAATACTGCCCATAATTTCGTGTGTTTCATTTGTGTCTCCTGTCTCATTTATCTTAGTTATCTCATTGACTTTGCTAATCATTATTGGTTCAGACATCCGCAGACTCATCAACAATTCCGCGTAATTCATCAGTACCTTGGTTCAGTATACAAGCAGCAGAAAAATTACACAATACTTACATAGAACTTTCTCAAAGCTGACAAATTGACATCCGCTACCATTCTAACCCAGAATAAAAAACTCCGTCAGACGCTCAACAACTCCGCCCGATTGCCCAGCCAGCGCGTCAGCTGCGCCTGCGCCACCTCGGGTTGATGCTGCATCAGCCACGCCGCAGCGTCGCGCGCATCCTCGACCAAATGCACGTCGGTTTCTAAATCAGCAAAGCGCAACAGCGGCAATCCCGACTGCCGCACGCCGAGAAATTCACCCGCACCGCGCAGCAACAAATCACGCCGTGCCACCTCAAATCCATCCGTGGTCTCAAACATCACTTTCAGACGCTCTTTGGCAATCGCTGAGAGCGGGGTTTCGAACAACAAGATACACATGCTTTTTGCCGCGCCACGCCCGACACGACCGCGCAGCTGGTGCAACTGAGCCAGCCCAAAGCGCTCGGCATGCTCTATCACCATCACGCTCGCGTTCGGCACGTCCACCCCGACCTCAATCACCGTGGTGGCGACCAGCACGTCCAACTCACGCGCCTTAAACTGCGCCATCACAGCACGTTTTTCTGCCGCTTTGAGCCGCCCATGCACCAGCCCCACGCGCACATCGGGCAGCGCCTCGCTCAAGGATTCATAGGTGTCAATCGCAGTTTGCAATTCCAGCGTTTCGGACTCTTCAATCAACGGGCAAACCCAGTACACCTGCCGCTGCTCGTACACATCCTGCGCCACCCGCGCCACCACCTCGGCACGGCGGCGCACGTCGATGAGCTTGGTCACCACGGGCGTGCGGTTCGGTGGCAGCTCATCAATCACCGCCACGTCCAAATCGGCAAAATAGGACAGGGCCAAGGTGCGCGGAATCGGTGTGGCGCTCATCATCAGTTGATGCGGTGCGTGCTCATTTTCATCTTCAGTGTTGATTGGGCGCTGGGTGCTGCGTGTGAGTGCACGCTCGGTTTCGCACACCGACTCCTTCATCTTGGTGCGCAGCGCCAATCGCTGACGCACACCGAATCGATGCTGCTCATCAATCACCGCCAGTCCCAAGTCATGAAAACGGACCGATTCCTGTATCAGCGCGTGGGTGCCCACGAGGATGCGCACCTCGCCGCGCTCGAGCGCGTCGTACACGGTTTGTTTGTTTTTCTTGGTCACGCTCGAGGCCAGCCACGCCACCTGCACACCCAAGGGGGTGAACCACTCATGCAGCTTATAGTACAGCTGCTCGGCGAGTATCTCGGTTGGTGCCATCACTGCCGCCTGCATCCCTGCGTCCACGCACTGCGCACAGGCGAGTGCAGCGACCACGGTTTTGCCCGAGCCGACATCGCCTTGCAGGAGTCGATGCATCGGAATAGCCTTGCCCATGTCCTCGCTCACCAGTTGCCATGCGCGTTGCTGCGCGCCCGTGAGGGTGAACGGCAGCTGCGCGACAAAGGCATCGCGCACGCCGCCAGCAGTGCCCTGCAAACACGGGGCTTGTTCCTTGAGTCGGGCCGCTCGTGCCTGTTGCAATGAAATTTGCTGCGCCAGCAGCTCCTCGAATTTGAGCCGCGCCCATGCGATGTGGTCGCGCTCAGTCAGCGCATGCGGGTTCACATCGGGCGGTGGTGCGTGCAGCAGGCGCACCGCACCCATGAGCGAGCCCCAATCGGGGTTGAGAATGTTGGCAGGGAGAATTTCGGGCAAATCGACCAGCTCCAAAGCACGGGCAATCAACTTGCGCCAAGTCGCCTGACTCAGCCCCTCGACCGTCGGATAAATTGGCGTGAGTGCGCTCGCCACGGGCGCGCCCTCCACGACTTTTTCCACCCGAGGATGAATCATCTCGGTGCCGAAAAATCCATGACGCGCTTCACCCTTGACCCGCAACAGCTGCCCCGCACGGAAATTCGCCAGCATAGACGGATAAAAATTCACAAAGCGCAGCACCAGCACCTCGCCTGCCGCATCCTGCGTGGTCACCACCAGCTGACGGCGCGGGCGGAACTTCACTTCATGCTCAATCACGATCACCTGCACCTGCGCAAACTCACCCAAGCGCACATCGGCTATCGGCGTGATGCGCGTCTCATCCTCATAACGCAGGGGAATGTGTAGCAACACATCCGTGTCCGAGCGCACGCCCGCACGCAGCAGCTTCTCCGTCATCAGTGGCGTGATTTTTAGGGCTTTGGAGAATGCAGTTGGGTTCTGAGTCATTGAGGTATTCTACTGTATTTTCACGTTTGATTGGCGTTACATTAATTAAAATCTGCTTGCTGCAATGGTTTATCCATGCGGAATAACTAATGTTGCACTAACGCGTCGAGTTATTGCACGCTCGTCAAACGCAACACCACCCCATTGCGATCATCGGTGATGTAGAGTTTGCCCGTGGGCGAGGCGCGCACTTCGGTCGGTGCGCCCATGGCTTGTGTGGCGGTTGCTGCCCAATTGCCTATGAGTTCACTGGTTTGCCCAGCGGGTAACCCCAGTGTATCGGACTTGATGCTAAGCACTCGATGACCCGTGTCGCGATAGCCGTGCAGCGCGACGATGTAGTGTCCACGCAGTGCGGTGAGTTCGCCATCCGCAGGGTAGCGAATGATGCCCAGTGGGGCGCTGTGGGCGGGCAGCATGATGTTCGGGGCGCGCTTGTTGGCGCAGGCTTTGGTGTATTTGCTGTATTCTGGATTGAGGCGATTTCGGTCGTAGCAATACGGCCAGCCGTAATCCTCACCTGCGTGTACGACGTTGATTTCATCGTGCGGCAGTTGCGCATCCGAGAGTTTGGCGTTGCCCTGATTGATGAAGTCGCGCCCGTTGTCCGTCGCGATGAGCTGCCCGTTCGCGCCCCAAGTCATGCCCATGGCATTGCGCAGTCCACGCGCATGGACTTGGGCGGTGTGTTGATTCACATCTACGCGCCACACCGTGCCCGTGGCTCGCTCGCCGAGGGTTTCGGCGCAGGGGTATTTCGGGGCTGTGTTGTTCGCGCCTTCGCAGTGGTCGGTCTGCGCGCCCATGCTAACGTAGAGCGCGCCATCCTCGCCCATGAGGATTTGTTTGAGCGGGTGGTTGCCCGCATCGGGCAGATGGTCGATGACGATTTGTGGCGTATCTTTTAAGGACGATGGATTGATGCGGATGATGCGCGTGGCCTCGCCAATGTAGATCCAGCCATCCGCGCCGAGCAGTATGCCGTGTGGTCGATCCAGCTTGTCCATCAGGGTACTGCGCTCGAAGCGGCCATTGCGCCACAGCAGTCGGCTCAGTCGTCCGCGGCCTTTTTCCCACGCGCCCATTTCGGTCACCAGCAGCACATCATCGGCCAAGGGCAATATGCCACGCGGCATTTTTAGCTCACTGGCGACCACGCCCACGCAGGTGTTCGCTGGGGTTTTGAGCGCGACTTTGCTTAGACCATCACACACCCCTGCACTCGGGTAGGGGTTGCCCGCCCAAGCGTTGGGCAACAGCCCCAAGCACAGTGTAAATAGCGCAGATGTTTTTAATGTTGTGTTCATGAGTCCTCCAATAAAAAAGGGACACAAACGTCCCTTAATCTATATCTCAAATCTCAATCGGCCTTTACAGCGCGCCGTAGGAGTGCAGCCCTGAGAGAAAAATATTCACCCCCAAAAATGCAAACCCCGTAATCAGCAACCCGACCAGCGCCCACAGCGCACTGCGTGTACCGCGCATCCCAGCCATCAGGCGCAGGTGCAACCATGCGGCGTAGTTGAGCCACACGATGAGCGCCCAGGTCTCTTTCGGATCCCAGCTCCAGTATTTGCCCCACGCATCCGCCGCCCAAAACGCTCCGAGGATGGTCGCAATGGTGAAGAACACGAAGCCCACCGCAATCGCTTTGTACATGATGTCATCGAGTACCGCGAAGTCGGGCAAACGCGTGGCCAAGGCCTTGCGCCACAGCAGTATCATGCCCACAATCAGCAAGCCCGCGCCAAAATACAGCGCCCAGTAGGTTGAGATGTATTGCGCGGTGATGCCCTTGCGAAACACCATCGGCTCAAAAAACAGACCAGCGCCGAGCACCCACAGCACGATGGTCAACACCTTGGTGCGGCGTGCGTGTTGCGCCTGCATCTCGTCCATCATGGTGGCAGGATTCACATCAGTTGCCGCTGGCAGAGCGCCCGTTGGGCTGTAACTGGCTTGAAATGCGGCAGGCAGCTGCGCGAATGGCGTGCCCACAAATTTAATCAAATAGGCAAAGCCGACCATGGCGGCAATCGAGAACGTGCCGTAGCCAACAAAATTCGCTGGAACGTGGATTTTCATCCACCACGATTGCAGCGCAGGAATCAAGGGTTTAATCTCCTGCTGACCGCGCTCAACGCTGTACCAGAGCAAGAAGCCCACCGCCGCAATCACCACCAGCATCACAAACGCACCCAACTGCTTGGTGTCGTAGTGTTCTTCATAATACAGATAAAAAGCAGTGGTCAACAGCGCGAACAGGATGAACACTTCATACAAATTCGACACCGGGATGTGCCCGACATCAGGCGCAATTAAATAACCCTCATGCCAGCGCACCGCCAATGCGGCCGTGCCCGCCACCAAACCCGCGAAGGTCAATTTGCTGCCCAACCAGCTGAAGGTCGTCGCACGCGGCCAAATCATGCCCACCCAGTAGGCCAAAGTACCGAGCACAAACAGCACGCTCATCCACATCACAAAAGGCTGACTGGCGAACATGTATTTCAGACCGAACACCGTCTCGCCACGCGCC
>CAZDLD010000102.1:0-6728 GCA_964506355.1 uncultured Hydromonas sp. | reverse complement strand
TTCGCTCAAAGACCCAAGCACATAGACCGTGGCACGTGAGAGTAAGGCGTTGTTCACCTCGAAAGAAGGATTTTCAGTGGTCGCGCCGATGAAGGTCAGCAAGCCAGACTCCACGTGCGGCAAGAAGGCATCCTGCTGCGACTTGTTGAATCGATGCACCTCATCGACAAACAAGATGGTCTGGCGTCCCTGCCCTTGCCAAATCGTCGCTTGCTCGACCACTTCGCGAATTTCTTTAACCCCAGAGAGCACCGCCGAAAGCGCAACAAACTGCGCGTCAAACGAATGCGCCACCAGCCGCGCCAAGGTGGTCTTGCCCACACCAGGCGGCCCCCAAAAAATCATGGAATGCATGCGCTGCTGCGCGAACGCCACTGCCAGCGGCTGACCTGCGGCGAGCAAATGCTTTTGCCCGATGACCTCGGCAAGGGTGTGTGGGCGCAAGCGCTCAGCCAGTGGTATATGGGCTGTGTTTTGGCTGTGCGCTGTGGGTTCTTTAGCAAATAAATCGCTCATGCGGGTCTCTGCACCAATGTGCTTTGTTTATTTTGGGTTATCGATATTAATCTTGAGCTATTTTAAGCCATGCGTGGGACGGGCGTACGTCGTTTGGTAACTTTTTCAGCCCGCTTACTCAACGCTCCACCGCCAAAGCCACACCCATACCACCACCAATGCACAAGGCGGCCAAACCTTTTTTCGCATCGCGTTTGCCCATCTCGTGCAGCAAGGTGACCAAAATTCGACAGCCCGATGCGCCAATCGGATGACCGAGCGCAATCGCGCCGCCATTGACATTGATTTTGCTCGTGTCCCAAGCCATTTCTTGATTGACCGCAGCGGCTTGCGCGGCGAAGGCTTCGTTGATTTCCATCAAATCCAACTCGCCCGCTGTCCAACCCGCTTTGTCCAAGGCAAGGCGCGAAGCGTGTACGGGTCCCATGCCCATAATGGCTGGGTCTATGGCGGCACTGGCGTAGGATTTGATGGTGGCCAACGGCGTTAAATTCAATTCACGCGCTTTGTCCGCACTCATGAGCATGACCATGGCGGCGCCATCGTTGATGCCTGAGGCATTGCCCGCGGTGACGCTGCCAGCCTTGTCAAATGCAGGGCGCAGTGCCGCCAAACTCTCAGCATTGCTCTTGCGGTTGATGTATTCATCGACCTCGAACACCACATCATCACCCTTACGCTGAGGAATGTGCACGGGCACAATTTCATCGACGAATGCGCCTGCGTCTTGCGCGTGGATGGCTTTTTGCTGTGACGCCAGTGCAAAGGCGTCTTGCATCTCGCGGCTGATATTGAACTGTTTGGCGACATTCTCCGCCGTGATGCCCATGTGGTAGTCGTTGAACGCATCCCACAGGCCATCTTTAATCATGGTATCAACCAAGCTGGCATGCCCCATGCGCTGCCCCTCGCGCGAATTGGGCAACACGTGCGCAGACGCGCTCATATTCTCCTGCCCGCCCGCAATCACAATCTGCGCATCGCCACAGGCAATGGCCTGAGCGCCGAGCATCACGGCTTTTAACCCAGAACCACAGACTTTGTTAATCGTCATCGCAGGCACACTGACGGGCAATCCTGCGGCAATCACGGTCTGACGGGCTGGATTTTGACCACTGCCTGCGGTCAGAACCTGCCCCAGTATCACCTCGTCCACGGCTGCGCCAGCCACCCCTGTTTGCGTCAGCAACGCTTGCAACACCGCCGCGCCCATCACGGGGGCGGGCACAGTGGCTAAGCTGCCACCGAATTTACCAATGGCGGTGCGTTTGGCCGCAACAATCACAACTTGTTTCATAGGGACTCCAATTCAGTCTGATATTTAATGAACTTCATCACTCAAAAAAGTATTCGGGTGCCGAGGCGCACGCCCCAACACTGCTGCAAAATCAGCGCCATCGCCCACACTGCCCGCTCGCAACATCGCTAAGGTGTCTGGATCGAGTGGACTTTGCGGCAGCCACTGCCCCAATTTAGCCAGCAAGCCCATCACAGGCCAAGGCAGCGGAATCACCCAAGCGCGATGTGAGCTGAGTTGCGCTCGGTAGGTGGCAATCATCTCACGATAGCTGAGCACCTGAGGTCCGACTGCGCTGATGATTTTGGCATGGGGCTCTTGCGGCTGATTGACGCGTTGGCACACCGCAGCAGCAATGTCGTCGATGTGCACGGGTTGCATCAATGACTCGCCCTGACCTGGCACGAACAATATGGGCAAACGTGCCAACAATCGAAACATCTTGGCCGCTGCGCCATCCGCACCGTAGACCACCGATGGGCGAAAAATCGTTGCATTCAATGGCAATGTGAGCAGGTGGGCATCGGCTTCGCCTTTGCAGCGCATATAGGCGGTATTGAGCGCCCCGCCTGCGCCTAAGGCGGATATTTGAATCACTTGTGGCACACCTTCGAGCACGCACGCATCAAACATGGCTTTGGGCGTGTCTGAAAACACCGCTTGCATCGGTGTGCGCGGACTGTCCCTGAGCACACCCACCGCATTGATGAGCACATCCATGCCCTTGACCCGCTCACGCCACACTTCGGCACGAGTGTCGCGCACATAGTCCACCGCTATATCGCTGGCGTGCTCAGGTGTGCGCTGCGCACAGACCACGGTGTGGCCGGCCTGTTGCAACTGTTGTTTGAGGTGTCTTCCCACGAAGCCTGAAGCGCCGCACAGCAAAATGTTCATCTTCGTTCCTTATCAATAATAATGTCTGCTCACCCAATTAAAAAATCAGTGATGCGCTTAAAGGTATTGCCATACGGCGGCGCGAGCAAACTCGCCGCGCTCCAGCGTGCTTGGTAAAAAACAGGACGCAGTTTGCTGAACGTGTTGAACCCCTCGACCCCATGATAATGCCCCATGCCACTGGCACCCACGCCACCGAAGGGCATATCGGTCTGCGCCACGTGCAGCAAAATGTCGTTGACGCTGACCCCGCCACTCATCACGTGACTGAGCAAGTAGTCAAGCGTATTGGACTGGTGGGTGAACGGATAAAACGCCAAAGGCCGCGGGCGAGCATTGATGTCATTGACCACCTGATCGAGTGCGCTGTAGCCCATCACTGGCAAAATTGGACCAAAAATCTCGCGCGTCATCAGCTCACAGTCCAGCGGCGCGTTGAGCACCAGATGCGGTGCGATTTTGCGCGTAGCCGCATCATACGGCGCACCGTCGAGCAATGGAATCAAGGTCGCGCCCTGCGCTTGGGCCTGCGCCATCGCCGCCACCAGTCGTTCGAATGATTTGTTATCGATGATGGCGGTGTAGTCGGCGCTGTCTTTGGAGGTGTAACGCTTGCGTACAACCGCCTTGGCCGCTGCAACAAAGGCATCGATTTTTGGCTCAGGCACATACACATGGTCTGCAGTCACGCAGATTTGACCTGCGTTGAGGCATTTGGCATAGAGGATGCGCTCGGCCGCCAATTGAATGTCAAAATCATCCAGCACCACAGCAGGCGACTTGCCGCCCAGCTCAAGGGTCACAGGACACAGATTGGCCGCGGCGGCCGCCATCACAGCGCTGCCGGTCTGCCCAGATCCTGTGAACAGCAGATAATCAAACGGCTGCTTGGAAAAAGCCTGCCCCACGCCCTCCTCGCCCTCAATAATCATCAGCTTATCGCTGTGAAAATACGCGGGCAGTCGGTCTTGAAGCAGATGCGTGAGTTGGCGAGAATTCTCGGACATTTTGACCATCGCACGGTTGCCCGCTGCAAATATACTCACCAAAGGTCCCAAGGACAAAAACAAAGGAAAATTCCACGGCACTATCACCCCGACCACGCCCACGGGTTGAGGAATCACGCGGTTTTTTGCGCCGATGAAGCTCTTGAGATCCACCGCTCGGCGTTGCGGTTTCATCCAATTTTTAAGGTGCTTTTGAACGTGGGCGATTTCGTTAAGCGTGGGCAGGATTTCAGCCACGATGGTCTCGTGGTATGAACGATTGCCGTAATCTTGGCTAATGGCCGCGCACAAGGCGTCTTTGTTATCGCGCACAAACGCCGCCAATTGATTCAAATCACGCATGCGCTCGGCATGATTCGGGATGGGGTGCAGATGGTAGGCATTGCGCTGCAGGCTCAGGCCATCGCGGATGGTTTGCTCTATGTTTGGGTTCATCATTCACTCCGTGTTGTTCGGTTCTGGGCAGTCTGACAGGACGCTCCATCGATGAGATGCCCGATGCCGCAGACCGATATTTTGTACAGGCTAAAGTCCTGTTATAAGTGATGCGATGATTATACAAGCGATTGCATTAGGCTGCGGACAATAAAAGAACGGCCATTCGAAATGACCGCTCTTGAATACTTCAATCCAGCACACCACCAGCAAAGCTCAATTAGAGCAAAAAGCAACGCTCAAAATTCTGCGACGTCGCCTCGCCCACTGCCTCTATGCTCAAGCCTTTTAGACTGGCAACGGTCTGAGCGACGAATTTAACGTAAGCCGGTTGGTTCTGCTTGCCCCGATGCGGCACGGGCGCCAAATATGGCGAATCGGTCTCGATGAGGATACGGTCAAGCGGCACGTATTTGACCGTGTCATGAATCACGGTGGCATTCTTAAAGCTCGCAATGCCCGAGAACGAAATATAAAACCCCAAATCCAAAGCCTGCTGCGCCACTTCTCGAGTCTCAGTGAAGCAATGCATCACACCGCCAATCTCGCTCGCATTTTCTTCGCGCAAAATGCGCACGGTGTCCTCGGCCGAGTCGCGGGTGTGGATAATCAATGGCTTGCGCGCTTGCTTGGCTGCGCTGATGTGGGTGCGAAAACGCGCCCTTTGCCAATCCAGCACGTCGCCCTCGTTCTTGGTCCAGTAGTAATCCAGCCCCGTCTCCCCCGTGGCAATCACCTTGGGGTGCGCGAGCATGACCAGCAACTCGTCCAAACTCGGTTCATACGCATCGGCATAATCGGGATGTACGCCGACCGAGCCATACAAATGTGGATGCGCCTCGATCAAGCTGCGAATGCGCTCCCAATCCTTCACATCCACGCTGACCACCAAGGCACGATCAACGTCATGGCTGCGCATATTGTCCAGTAGCTCTGACGCGCGAGGGAATAAATCGGGGAAATCGATATGGCAATGGCTATCAACGAACACGGTGTGACCTCTTGATTGTAAACGCCCAATTATACAAGCGTTCGTGCTATGGTGTGCTGCGTTCAGCACCATGACGCTTCAACCACGACATTTCATTTCGCTGTACAACTGTCACAAAATACGGCCAAAAAAAAACGGCCACCTAAAGTGACCGCTTTTACCACTCGTTGAGCACAAATTGTTATTGCGCTTTCTGAGACTGACCCACTGCATAGCTGCCTGCACCGTAGGCTGCAAATGCGAGTAAACCGCCTGCAATTGCAAAGTTTTTATAAAACATAATTTGTACCAAGGTCTTCATTTCAGCTGGAACCGCCCAATACGGGTGAAACAGGAACGCTGCCACCAATGTAAATACAGCCAAAACAATCGCCGTGTACTTCGTGCGATAACCCAACAAAAACGCACCAGCCACCACCAACTCAACCACAATGGCAATCACAGCACCCAAGCTGGCCAGCGGTAAACCCGCAGACTGAATATAAGCCACAGTGCCTGAAAATCCAAACAATTTACCAATCCCCGCAGGAATAAACAACGCCGCAATCAACACACGACCCAAAACATTCAATACATTCGCATTCATACCAATACTCCTATTTTTAACCACGGTGTATTTGATGGTTCAAAAAACAACCCAACCAAAATCCACGCACAGCTCATTACTCAAAAATATGCAACGCCAAAACGACTTGTGATTGCATTCAACTTGCTAAAAAATTAAACCTTTATTTAACCTTCAATATTTAAAATTCAATATTGAACAAGTCGAACTATAGACCCAAGCGCATTCGATTAGTTTCAATTAAAATCACGACATCATTCAATTTATCAGAACTTAACAAACTTATTTATATTGTTTATATGAACCATTCCAACACCACCCCCACCATGCCGTTGGACGTCGCCGCCTTGCAACTGATTCAAATCGTTGTGCAACAAGGTTCTATGGCAGCGGCCGCACGGCATTTAAATTTGGTTCCGAGCGCCATCACCTACCGCATTCGACAGCTCGAAGATACTCTAGACGTGCTTTTGTTTGACCGCAGTGCGCGTCGTGCAACCCTGACCCCTGCGGGACAAGAGCTTTTTGAACAAGGCACACGCATATTGACCGACATCCAAGCGCTAACCGAACGAGTCAAACGGGTGGCCAGTGGCTGGGAAGCCAACTTAACCATCGCAGTGGACAGCGTGATTTCTCGTGATGCTCTGTTTGATCTAATTGCAAAATTTTATGAACTCAACGCCCCCACCGCCGTGCGCGTACGCAGCGAGGTGATGCTTGGTGCGTGGGAGGCTTTATCCAATGGTCAGGCTGACTTATCCATAGGATTTTCGACCCCTGACTCACAAAGCCACACGTTCGTCTCTCAACCCATAGGCACCGTGAAATTTGTGTTTGCGGTAGCGCCCAATCATCCATTAGCCAAAGCCAAAGAACCCTTATCCGATGAGCTCATCAGCAAATACCGAGCAGTCGCCGTTGCCGACACCGCACGCCATCAAGGCATGACCGTGGGACTGCTCGATGGACAAGACACCTTAACCCTACCCACCATCAACAGCAAAATTGAAGCTCAAC
>CAZDLD010000101.1:0-6739 GCA_964506355.1 uncultured Hydromonas sp. | reverse complement strand
GTCAATGCCGCTGTGCTGCCTGCGGTAGAGCTGCAGGCGGTCAAACTCATCACGGCAAATAGGCTCATTGTCAGCGCGGTGCGCAGGGTGTGGGGGCGTTTTTCATGAGTGGCGTTCATAGGGGGCTCGCTTTCATACAGGGTTTATCGATTGGTGTGGTGTTCTGTCATCACGATATGCCCCGTATGTAAAGCCCATTTGTCCCGCGTGTAAAGATTTGTAAACCCTTAGTTTTGTGCCAATTGGCGCAACAAATCACTGGCAGGCTTGGGCAGGCCTGCGCTCAATTGATTGAGCTCGGACACGTCCAACCAACGTCCCGCGTGCGCCATATCGACGCGCTCTTGTATCTCTACCAAGTACGGCTGAATTTCCAAGGCGCGGTGGGTCAATCGATGTTTCAGCAAGGGCAATTGTTCTACATGGTGTGCACTTGCGATGTGCGCGCCCGTCATGCGCTCGCTCTGAGGAAACGCCCACAACTTCGCCCAAATGCCTTTCTCGGGTTGCTGCTCTACCCACACGTGCTGTTGATGACGATACACATACCAGTCAAATTGCACGGTTTTCACCACGGTTTTGACCTTGGCGGCGGGAATTTGCTCGGTGCGCTGTTGCGCGTGCGCGATGCAGCGGCTTTGCCACGGGCAAGCGGCGCAATCGGGCTGGCGTTTGCTGCACAGACTGGCGCCCAAGTCCATCACGCCTTGGGTGTAGGCGCGCAACACCTGCGCGTAGTCCAGACCGATGCGTTGTGCGTCTTCAGGTGTGATTAAACTCTCATGCGCCAGCTGCCACAGTCGCTTGTCAGTGGCGGCGCTGGGGGTGTCCTCAATGCCGTAGACGCGGCTGAGGATGCGTTTGACATTGCCATCGAGTATGGGCGCGGGATAGGCGTAGGCAAATACCGCGATGGCCGCGGCGGTGGATGCGCCGATGCCTTTGAGCGTTTGCAGTAACTCAGGCGTACGCGGAAATTCGCCGCCAAACTCACTGACCACCGTTTGCGCGCAGGCGTGTAGGTTGCGCGCACGGCTGTAATAGCCCAAGCCCGCCCACAGTGCGAGCACCTCATCTTGATGCGCTTGCGCCAAATCAGCCACGTTGGGAAAGCGCGCCAAAAACCGCTCGTAGTAGTCGAGCACCGTCACCACTTGGGTCTGCTGCAGCATGATTTCGGACAGCCAAATGCGATAGGCATCGTACGTGTTCTGCCACGGCAATGCGTGCCGCCCGTGCGTAAGCTGCCAGCGCACCAGTTGTTCTGCCAAGCTGGGCGTGTATGGTTTGGGGCTTATTTTTGACATTTTGGGCAGTAGTAGGTGGCGCGTTGTGCTTGCACGATGCGCTCAATCGGGCGTTTGCAACGCACGCAGGGCGCGCCTGCGCGGTCATAGACATTGAAATTCATCTGAAAATAGCCCGTGCTGCCGTCGCTGTTGACAAAGTCTTTGAGCGTGCTGCCGCCGCGCTCGATGGCGGCGCGCAGCAGCAGCGGGATGTGCTGCGCGAGTGCACGACACTGCGCTCGGGTTAGCTCGTGCGCTGGTTTGCTCGGGTGAATGCCGCACAAGAACAGCACCTCGCTAGCGTAAATATTGCCCACGCCCACCACCCAGCGCCCTGACATCAGCGCCACCTTAATCGCCTGCTTGAGTGCTCGAGTCGAGCGCTCAATATACGCCGCATCAAAGCGCGCATCAAACGGCTCCATACCCAACTCGCGCAAGCGCGGATGCGTCATCCAGTCGCCATCCGCACTGTCGTGCCAGAGCACCGCGCCAAATCGCCTTGGGTCGTGGTAACGCAGGGTGTGCGTGGTAAACACCCAATCGATGTGGTCATGTTTCTGTGCTGGGGCATTGTTCTCAACGATGCGCAAGCTGCCCGACATCCCCAGATGGATTAACAATACGCCCTGCGTGCCATCGGCGCAGCTGCACATCAAGTCCAAATATTTGCCACGGCGCGCAGTCGTTGTAATCTGCGCATTCGTCAGACGCTGCGTGAGCGCAGCATCCACAGGCCAGCGCAAACGCGATTCGCGCACGAGCAGCTGCAGGATGCGTTGCCCCTCGGTGTGGGGCGCAATCCCCATGCGGGTGACTTCAACTTCGGGTAATTCTGGCATTTTTCCTCGCATTTTTACTTGCAAAATGGGCTGGGTGTGTCCGCAATGCGTTTACAATAGCACTGATTGTTTTTGTTGGGCGGTGCTGCATCTGCGATTGAGCATTCATCTGCAACATCCACTCATTGTACCTTGCGACCGTAGGAACTCAGACTGTATGAACACCCATTCTTTCACTTTATCATGTGCGCGTCGATTACTGCTGGGCGCTCTGAGCGTACTGCCCATGGCCTATGCAGGTACTTCATTCGCGCAAAGCACGGAGATGTTCGAAATCGCTGCGAGCAGCGAGAAGCCCCACGCGCCGTATGTGTTGCCCAAGCAAAACTTGACCTACCAAGTGCTCGCCAATCAGATTTTAAGCGATTTGGCGCTCAACCGTGGTGACCTTGCAACCGCGTACAAAGGCTACACCTATCTGGCGAAAAAAACCCGTGACCCACGCTACGCCGAGCGCGCCTACTGGGTGGCCGCGCTCGCCAATGACACCGAGGGCGCACTCGCCGCATCCGAATTGCTCAAATCCATCGCGCCACACGCCACACTGGGCAAAGGCTTGAGCGAACAAGTTCAGTTGAAGAAAATCCTCGAGCGTTCAGAACAAGGGCAATTGCAAGAAGCCTATGCGGACACCAAGGCTTTTTTAAAAACCCACCCCAATCATGAAGTCGGCTTAAGCTTGTTGGCCGACATTGCCAGCAAACTCAAATACGATGCCGATGCCTTGTACGCCTTTGAGCACCTGTATGAATTGGCGCCGAACGATGCTGAAGCGATGAATAATTTGGCCTATTATTTGGTCGATCACAACATCCGCCTGACCGAAGCAGATGCGCTGGTCAAACGCGCACTGAAAAAATCGCCCAAAGCGGCGCACATCATGGACACCGCAGCGTGGCTGGCCTATCGTCAAAACAAATTACCACAAGCTTTGAGCTGGGCAAAAAAAGCCCGCGCAGGCTCCGACTCGCCCGACATCGGTCTGCATTTGGCTGAAATTCTTTGGGTCAGTGGCGATCAGACCGCCGCGCAAGTGTTGTTCAAGCAGTTGAAATTTGAGAATTTGGGTAAGCCTGAATTTCAAGAAAACCTGCGCGCCATTGTGCAACGCTTGGGCGTGACGCTCGATTAAGCGATGCGTGTAATGTGGCTGTTAGCAGTTGATTGCTGACTGTTTTAACCCTCATAAATTATTGGATATTTTGATGACCGTACGATTTCCCAGCCTGAGTTTAATCGGCTTTGCCACCATCGCTGCACTTAGCTTCTCGGGCTGTGCCAACTTGCAGCCCGCTCAGCGTGCTGAGCCCATGCGTTTTAATATGGATGCACGCATGGCCACTGATTTTGGCGAAACGCAGTCGGAGAAAAATGTCTCGGGCGATATGCGCTGGGAAGAATACCCCAGCAGCACCGACATCACGTTTTCCACCCCGTTTGGCAACACCATGGCGCTGGTGCAGCTCACGCCCACCGAAGCCACATTCAAAGGTGCGGACGGCAGTGTGGTGCGCGCCGACACGCCTGAGGAGTTGTTCTATCGCTTGTTCGGCATGGACTTGCCCCTGGCCAATTTGCACGAGTGGATTGGCACGGCCAACACGCCTTTGGCCAAAGTGCGCGATGTGCAAGGCTGGCATGTGGTGGTGACCGACACCTTTGAGAATCCCAATTTGGCCAAGCGCCTTGAAATTTCACGCACAGCGCCCGAGGTGATGACGCTCACAGTTGCTATTTTGGAGCGCTCTGACCGCAACGCGTCCGCAAATGCCAACACGAATGCAAACACGAGTGCAAACACGAGCGCAATCAAGCCGAACAACGAATTTGACCTGAATCAGTTGTTGCCGCAAACACCGCCCAAACCCGCCACAAGCACCCTCCGCTCAAAACAGCGCAAGTAAACAACCCGTTCAATCCCACAGGAAACCCACAGATGCACCCAAGTCGATACAGCAGCCCTGCCAAAATCAATTGGTTTTTACACATCACCGCACGGTTGGGCAATGGTTACCACAGCCTTGAAACCGTGTTTCAAAAAATCGATTGGTGCGATCAAATCGACATCGTCATCACCGATGCGCCTGAGGTGGTGCTCAAGGGCGATTTATCCGACATGCCACCCGAAGAAAATTTGATGTACCGCGCGGCGCGTGCGCTGCAACTGCGTGCAGATGCGACATGGCAAGCCAAGGGCGCGGTACTGACCTTGCAAAAAAACATCCCCATGGGCGCGGGGCTGGGTGGCGGCAGCAGCAATGCCGCCACAGTATTGAACGCCCTCAACACCCTGTGGCAGCTCCATTTCAGCAGCGATGTGCTGCACGAGCTCGCGCTCAGTTTGGGTGCGGATGTGCCCTTTTTCCTCAATGACAGCACCAGCGCTTTTGCCAGTGGTATTGGCGAGCAATTAACCGCTATGAATTTACCTGCACTTGAGTTGTTTTTGGTCAAGCCCGCCGTGCACGCCAGCACCCAAGCGGTGTACCAACACCCCTTGCTGGTGCGCAACCATCCGAGTTTGAATCTGTCTGTGGCCGAGCTCAGCGCACGTCTGCCGTTGTTGGACGCGCAGTCGGATTTGGCCAATGACATGCAGGTGGCAGCGTTTGCGATTGCCCCCGAAATCAAGCAGGTGTACGACGCCTTGCGCCAAGTCGTCCCTGACGCCTATGTGCGCATGAGTGGCTCGGGCGCAACGGTGTTTGCATTTGTGCGCACCGCGCAGCAACGCGCCGCACTGCAACAGTGGCAAACCCAAGCCCCTGCGCACTGGCAGCAGCAGTGGTGCCACACGCTGGGCTGAGTTTGCATTCGGAAATTCGGATGTTCGGTTATTTGAATTTTTACAACGCGGGCAAGCCCCAGTGCGCACGCGCCTGATTGCAGCGCGCATCGCCCGCATCGAATTCACGACACGGGTTCGAGCGCTGCTCGTAGATTTGACACCCCACCACCTGCCCAACCTCGCCATCCAAAGCCACGCAGCGCTTGGTGGCTTGGTTCGTGCCGCGCATGGCGACAAACTGGTGGTTCACAGGCTCGGTCATCTCGCTGGGCACGCGCCCTTGTGGATGGGCGTCGGTCTCACCCCAATAAAAAGACACTCTGAAATAAGCGCAGCACGCGCCGCATTGGATGCAGGGGTTGGCAGTGGTCATGGTCAGTTTGAGTGTTTGTGGAGAATAATCTTGCTGGGAAATCACGCGCAAAATTATACAAAACCAACCATTCCCACACAAGCCCACCCACCACTTATTGGCAAGGTGCATGGCTTTTACAATTGCCCCAATAGCAAGGTACAATGGCGCATTATTCATGGCGTGAATGGCCATGACCACTTTGAACACGGTACTGCTTATGTCCACCCCATCACTCAATCAAACCTTCCCACAGACCCGCCTGCGCCGTATGCGCCGGGATGCGTTCTCGCGCAATTTAATGCGTGAACACACTTTGAGCGCGCATGATTTGATTTACCCCGTGTTTGTCACCGAGAGCGAAGCTCAGCGCACGCCGATTCCAAGTATGCCGAACCAGTTTCGTCTGTCGCTTGACGAGTTGTTGCGCGTGGCTGAGCAGGCGGTCAAGTTGGATATTCCAGCACTGGCGCTGTTCCCCGTGGTGGATGCGCACAAAAAAACCTTAGATGGTCGCGAGGCATTCAATCCTGAAGGGCTGGTGCCACGCGTGGTGCGTGCACTCAAACAAAATTTCCCCGAATTGGGCGTCATCACCGATGGCGCGCTTGACCCCTACACCTCACACGGTCAAGATGGGCTGATTGATGACTCGGGCTATGTGCTCAACGATGAAACCACCGAAGTGCTGGTGCAACAGTCCTTGTGTAACGCTCAAGCCGGCGCTGACGTGATTGCCCCATCGGATATGATGGATGGGCGCATTGGCGAGATTCGCAAGGCACTGGAAGCGCACGGCTTCATCCACACCAAAATCATGTCCTACGCGGCCAAATACGCCTCGCATTTTTATGGCCCGTTCCGCGATGCGGTCGGCTCGGCAGGCAATTTGGGTAAGGCGGATAAAAAAACCTATCAGATGGACCCAGCCAATCTCAACGAAGCCCTGCACGAAGTGGGTTTGGATTTGGCTGAGGGTGCGGACATGGTGATGGTCAAGCCCGGTATGCCGTATTTGGATGTCATCCGCGCTGTAAAAGACACCTTTAAAGCGCCAACCTTTGCCTATCAGGTCAGCGGCGAGTACGCGATGCTGTGCGCAGCAGCGCAAAATGGCTGGTTGGATTTGGATGCTTGTATGCTCGAGAGTTTAATCTCATTCAAGCGTGCGGGCGCGGATGGAATTTTGACTTACTTTGCACTGGAGGCGGCTACCCTGTTACGAAAATAAACTCGGGCATTGTCATCGACTGCCCTGTACAACACCTAAAGCATTACCCAAAGTATTACCCATAGCAGCACCCAATGCAGCACCACAATAATAAAGATTTAACACATCATACAGATACATCACACAACCCCAAAAGGAGATACTCCATGGCACAAGCAACACCGATTACCCGCACCGAAACTGACTTTCTCGGCCCACGCGAATTGGATGACAATCAATATTACGGGGTACAGACCC
>CAZDLD010000100.1:0-6802 GCA_964506355.1 uncultured Hydromonas sp. | reverse complement strand
TGAGAACATCGCCGAGATGGTCAATGACAAACGCTTGGAAGGCATTTCGGACATTCGCGACGAGTCGGACAAATCTGGCATGCGCGTGGTCATCGAGCTCAAGCGCGGCGAAGTTGCCGAAGTGGTACTGAACAACCTATACAAACACACGCAATTACAAGACACTTTCGGTATGAATATGGTGGCGTTGGTCGATGGCCAGCCCAAACTGCTCAACCTACGCGAAATGCTGGTGTACTTTTTGGAGAACCGCCGCGATGTGGTCACACGCCGAAGTGCGTTTGAGCTCGGCAAAGCGCGCGACCGTGCGCATATATTAGAGGGCTTGGCGGTTGCGCTGGCCAACATCGACGAATTCATCGCGATTATCAAAGCCGCACCGACACCACCTGTGGCCAAGTCGGATTTGATGGCCAAAATGTGGGACTCTGAACTGGTGCGCGAAATGCTGGGCCGCACCGAAGGGCGCGATTTGTACCGCCCTGATGGTTTGCTCGCCGACATGGGCTTGCAGGACAGCGGGCTGTACCGTCTGTCGGACATTCAAGCGCAAGAAATTTTGCAAATGCGTTTGCAACGCTTGACGGGGCTGGAGCAAGACAAAATCGTTCAAGAGTACAAAGACATCATGACGCACATTGCCGATTTGATCGACATTCTCTCGCGTCCAGAGCGCGTGACCACCATCATTGATGCTGAATTGACCGCCATCGTCGAGGAATTCGGCGATGCGCGTCGCTCACGCATTGAGATGAACGCGTCTGACATTGACATCGAAGATTTGATTACGCCATGCGATATGGTGGTGACTTTGTCGAACACGGGTTATATTAAAGCACAAGCCCTGTCCGAATACCGCACCCAACGCCGTGGCGGTCGTGGCAAGCAAGCCGCCTCGACCAAGGGCGAAGAAGATTGGATTGAAAATCTGTTCGTTGCCAACACCCACGACACTATTTTGAGTTTCTCGAACCGTGGTCGTCTGTACTGGACACGCGTGTACGAAGTTCCCGCTGGCTCGCGCACCTCGCGTGGCACGCCGATTATTCGAATGTTGCCATTGGAAGAGGGCGAAAAAATCACCGTGATGTTGCCCATCAACGCCACCAGCGGTTTTGCCGAGGACAAATACGTCTTTATGGCAACCAGCTTGGGCACAGTGAAAAAGACCCCGCTGTCTGACTTCTCCAACCCACGCAAAGCAGGCATCATCGCCGTGAACTTGGACGACAACGACTACCTGATTGGCGCTGCGGTCACCGATGGCGCACACGATGTGATGCTGTTCTCTGACGCGGGCAAGGCCGTGCGCTTCGACGAGAACGACGTGCGCCCAATGGGACGTAACGCCCGTGGTGTGCGCGGTATGAATTTGGACGAAGGCCAGAACATCATCGCGCTGCTCGTGGCTGAATCTGAAAGTCAGTACGTACTCACTGCCACAGAAAACGGCTTTGGCAAACGCACACCAATTACCGAATACACCCGCCACGGTCGCGGCACCAAAGGCATGATCGCCATCCAAACCTCTGAGCGCAACGGCAAAGTCGTCGCCGCCCAGCTGGTGGAAGAAGACGATCAAATCATGCTCATCACTCAGGGCGGCACACTGGTGCGCACACGCATTTCTGAAGTGCGCGTGGTCGGTCGCGCGACTCAAGGCGTGACCTTGATTGGTCTGGACGACGGCGACGTACTCAGCGGCGTGCAAAAAGTCATGATGACCATCGACGAGGACGAACTGGACGATGGTGTGAGCGAAGAGGGTGCTGTAATTGAAGCAGGTGGCACAGACGCGAACGATACGCCTGTGACCGAGTAATTCACAGTCTCCACTGTGCAACGCTGCAAAATAAAAAACCGCTCATCGATATGATGAGCGGTTTTTTTATACTTGCGCTTAGGTTATTACCAACTTCTAAACAAGCATATCACGCCGTTTCAGACCTTGAACGATACCCAATTAAGCAGGCGTCATCGTTGGATAATCGGTATAACCTTCCGCGCCAGGTGTATAGAAGGTCTCAGGATTCGGTGCATTCAGCGCCGCGCCCGCTTGAACGCGCTCAATGAAATCAGGGTTGGCCAAATAACCCGTGCCAAACGCCACCACATCCAACTGACCTGCGGCAATCGCTTGCTCAGCCTCATCCGCGCTGTAACCCATATTGCCGACCAACACGCCGTTAAAATTCGCACGCGCTGGCGTGAGGATGTCGCCGTGTTGCGCTTGGAAAAAATCCCCGCGCATCACGTGCCAATACGCCAGTTTCAATTCGCTGAACTGCTGACCCAAGTACGTGGCCAATGCCACTGGATCACTGTCGATCATATTGTTGTAGCTGTTCAGCAACGAGGTGCGCACACCCACACGCTCTGCGCCAATCGCCGCCGTCACAGCGCCCAACACTTCCAACAACAACCGCGCACGGTTCTGCATCGAGCCGCCGTATGCGTCGGTGCGCTGATTCGCGCCATCGCGCAAAAATTGGTCGAGCAGATAACCATTCGCACCGTGAACCTCCACGCCGTCAAAACCCGCACTGACGGCGTTCTTCGCCGCTTGTGCAAATGCCGCCACGATGCCTGGCAGCTCATCCGCACTCAATGCGCGTGGCACTTCGAAGGCTTGCTTGCCATTCGGGGTGTGCACTTCGCCATCCAGCGCAATTGCGCTGGCCGAGACCACGCCCGCGTTGCTCGAATTCAAAGCCGAATGAACCGCGCGACCTGCGTGCCAAATTTGCATGAAAATTTTGCCGCCTTTGGCGTGCACCGCGTCGGTGACTTCGCGCCACGCGTTGATTTGCTCTTCGGTGTAAATGCCCGGCTCAGCGCCAAAAGCCGAGGTATCGGGCGCAATCATCGTGCACTCAGACACAATCAGACCTGCGCTGGCACGCTGGGCGTAGTACTGCGCCATCAGTGCGTTGGGTACGTGGGCATAGCCTGCACGTGCACGCGTGAGCGGCGCCATCCAAGCTCGGTTGTTGAATGTTTGGCTGGCTATGGTAATCGGTTGAAATAATGCGGTGTGGCTCATGTGTGTCCTTCGGTATGTTATTAATATGATCAAACTTGCAGTGCATGATGTGATGACGAAGCGCGGAACATCTTGCCCGCGTGTCGCCAAAGCCCGCACATCATAAACGCTTTTGAATTCCTGTGCAGAGCGGCACAATCGACGCAACGCTAACATTCGCCCCTCAATTACGCCAATTTCATGCAAAGTAGCCCAAATCAGTCGCTCAGGTCTATAACTTATAGCGTTTTTCAGCGATAATGACGCATTCACAATTTAACCACGAGTTTGAACATGAGCCACCGCATACACAACTTCGCCGCAGGTCCTGCTGCACTGCCCACCCCCGTCCTCGAAAAAATGCAATCTGAACTGCTTGATTTTAACGGCACGGGCATGTCGATTATGGAAATGAGTCACCGTGGCGCGGTCTACACCGAGGTATTCATGCGCACGCGGGAGGCGTTTCGCCGTCTGCTCAATGTGCCTGACAACTACCAAATTTTATTCATGCAGGGCGGGGCGATTGGGCAAAACGCCATCATCCCACTGAATCTGCTGGGTGACGCGAGCAAGGGCGTGAACCAAACCATAGACAGCGTGATTGCAGGCGCATGGTCAATCAAAACTCAGAAAGAAGCCGACCGCTATGCGCGAGCCAGTGGTGTAACGGGCGGCGCGTGCAACATCATCGCCAACTCTGACGATGGCGCAGGCAAATTCCTCTATTACCCTGAGCCCGACACATGGACACTCTCGGACAAACCCGCGTACGTGAACATCTGCCCGAACGAAACCATCCACGGCGTTGAATGGGAAGCGCCGCAGTCGCTCGCCGACGAGCTGGCTGCGCGGGGTTCGTTCTTGGTCGCGGACATGTCGTCCAACATCCTCTCGCGTCCACTCGATGTGTCGCGCTACGGCGTCATCTACGGCGGCGCGCAGAAAAACATCGGCCCCGCAGGCGTGACCTTCGTCATCGTGCGCGATGATCTGCTCGACCGTCAGCATCCGCTGTGCCCATCGGCGTTCAACTGGCGCAATGTCGCGGACAACGACTCGATGTTCAACACCCCACCCACCCTGTCCATCTACATCGCAGGTCTGGTGTTCGAATGGCTGGAGGCGCAGGGCGGCGTGGCGGCGATGGCCGAAGTCAACGATGCCAAGGCCAAACTGCTCTACGACTTTATCGACAATTCCCAGCTCTATCGCAACGATGTGCAAGCGCAGTACCGCTCGTGCATGAATGTGCCGTTTTTCCTGCGCGATGAAAGTCTGAATGCAGAGTTTCTCGCGCAGTCACAAGCCGCAGGACTGGCCGCGCTCAAAGGGCACAAGATGGTCGGTGGTATGCGTGCGAGTATTTACAATGCAGTGAGCTTGGAGGCGGTGCAGGCTTTGGTGAAGTTTATGCAACAATTTGAACAAGCGAATTAATATGAACAACGCCGAACTCACCCCCGAACTCCAAGCCGAAGTCGACCGCGACCTCGCCCCCATCCGTGCGAAAATCGACGCGGTGGACACCCAGCTGCTGACCCTGCTCAATGAGCGCGCCAAACTCGCGCAAGACGTAGGGCATGTGAAGCAAAAATACGCCCAGCCGGTCTATCGCCCCGAGCGTGAATCGGTGGTGCTCGAAAAAATCGCGAGCAAAAACCCGGGCCCACTGCCCACGCCCCAACTGCAAACCCTCTGGCGCGAAGTCATGAGCGTGTGCCGGGCGATGGAAGAGCCTGTGAAAGTCGCCTTTCTCGGCCCTGCTGGGACGTACACCGAACAAGCGATGTTCAAGCAGTTTGGTCACGCGATTGTCGGCGTGGACTGCGTGAGCATCGATGATATTTTTCACGCGGTTGAGGCCGATGGTGCGGCTTTTGGCGTGGTGCCGATTGAGAACTCGATTGAGGGCGCGATTAACCGCACCATGGATTTGCTCCTGAACTCGCCTTTGAAAGTCTGCGCCGAAGTCTCGATGGCCATTCGCCACTCGCTGCTGCACAAGACGGGCGACATGAGCGCGGTCACCACCATCGTCGCGCATCCGCAGGCACTCGCACAGTGCTACGCGTGGCTCAAGCAACACCACCCACAATTGACCCAAAAACCCGTGTCCTCGAACGCCCAAGGTGCGAAGATGGCAGCCGAAGATGCGAGCATCGCCTGTATCGCAGGTGATTCGGCCGCCATGATGTACGAGCTGCAAAAAGTCGCCGTGGGCATCCAAGACGACGCGAACAACCGCACGCGCTTTGTCGTGCTGGGCAAACAACTGTGCAGCCCCAGCCCAGCGGACAAAACCTCACTCATCCTCGCCGCCCCGAACAAAGCGGGCTCAGTGTTTCAGCTCATCGAGCCGCTGGCGCGTCATGGCGTGTCGATGGTGCGATTTGAATCACGACCAGCCAAACAAAAAGGCTGGGAATACTACTTCTACATCGACTTCATCGGTCATGTCGAGCAGGACAATGTGGCTGCGGCGCTCGCGGAGATTGAGTCGCAAGCGGCTTATTACAAGTGCTTGGGCTCGTACCCTGTGACGGTATAAATTGAGATATGCGCGTTGGCTGGCATTGCCCAGCTGACACAACCACAAATTGGCTCGACACATGATGAAACTTTACCCAACACTCCCGACCCAACCCATCCAAAACCTGCTCCTCATCGGCGCAGGTCTCATCGGTGGTTCGCTGACATTGGCTTTGAAGCAAGCCAACGCCGTGCAACACGTCACAGGCGTAGGGCGACGCGAGTCGGTGATGCAAGAAGCATTGCAACTCGGGCTAATCGACGCCTATGTCGCACCGAACACCGCCGAGTATGCGCAGGCCGTCGCCACTGCCGATGTCATCGTGCTCGCCATGCCCGTGGGTCAGACCCAATCGGCGCTGCGCGATGTGCTACCGCACCTAGCAAAGCACACCTTGATTACCGATGTGGGCAGCACCAAGCAATCGGTGTACAACGATGCGGTTGCGGTATTGGGCGACAAAATCAATCAATTTGTCCTCGCGCACCCCATTGCTGGGCGTGAGTTGAACGGCCCTGCGGCGGCGTTGGCGGATTTATACGTGGGGAAAAAAATCATGGTTTGCCCATTACCCAAACCCGTGCACAATACAGCTGAGCAAATCAACACCGTGGTCAGCATGTGGCAAGCCACAGGCGGGCTCGTGTACGAGATGGATCTGGCGGCGCACGATGCGATTTTTGCCGCGGTCTCGCACGTGCCGCACGTGCTCGCATTTGCGCTGATGAACCACGTCGCCGATGACGCGCTCTCGGACGATAAATTCGCGATGGCAGGCGCGGGCTTTCGCGACTTTACGCGCATCGCCGCCGCCAGTCCTGAGATGTGGCGCGACGTGTGCCTGAACAACCGTGCGGCCATCCTTGCGGATTTGGACGCTTATCTTGCGCATGCGCAGTCGCTGCGCGAGCACATCGCGCAGTCCGACAGCGAGGCGCTGCTCAATGAATTCACCCGTGCCAGCGAGAAGCGTTTGGCGTGGGGTAAAGATAAATAGGTTTTATTACAAATGTCAGACTTGCACATAATTGATGAGTACAAGATTGCATTCCTAGATTATTTGAGAAACCTAACTCCGCAAGTAGTTTTTCTTGCGTTGTGTGTGTTTTCATTTGGGAGAATTGAAACTCTTTGGGATAGTCACAAATATATGAAATTTGAACTCATGGTCTTTAGTTGCGCTTCATTATTTATGATTTTTATTGCAGCATTCTGGTTCAATATAATATTATTTATCAAGCGAGTAG
>CAZDLD010000099.1:0-6846 GCA_964506355.1 uncultured Hydromonas sp. | reverse complement strand
GGAGGCTTCTTCGCACACGGTGAATAAGTTGTGCTCACGCAGGATTTTTTTAATCTCGGTAAACTGTGATGAGCTTGAGGCGGCCTTGACGCGAATCCACTCGGGCTTGCGCAGGGTTTCTGAGTGTTCCACTTTCACAGGGATGCGCGAGACTTTGTCAAAGGCTTTTTGTTTTTTGGTCGCGTCATAGGGTGTTGCGGTGGCGAGGGTGTCGTTTGCAACGGGCTTGTTTTGATCGGTCATGGGATTCTCTAATCTCTAATGGTGTTGTGTCGCTTTGCGACGCTGTTCTGTTGTTTTGCTATATTGTTTTGATGTGATATTTTGCTTTAAGTTTGATTTGTCAAACGGATTCTAAATTATGCCTTGCACCACTGCACGACCAGATGCTCTGCCAGTGTGCGTGCCACTTCAGCTTGATCGGCTTGCACACCCATGGTCTGCATGTCCACGGTTTCAAGCCCCGCGTAGCCGCACGGATTGATTTGTAAAAACGGGGTCAAATCCATCGCCACATTCAGGCTCAGGCCATGGTAGGTACAGCCTTTTCTAACCTTCAGCCCCAAGGCCGCAATTTTAGCACCCGCATGCATGGACTGTACATGCCCACTGATATAAATCCCAGGTGCGCCCTCGTGGCGCTCGGTCGTGATGCCGTAGTCATTCAGGGTCAAAATAATCGATTCTTCTATGCGGCGCACCCATTCTTTAATCATCATGCCACGTCGTTTCAAATCAAGCAGCATATAAATCACCACTTGACCGGGGCCGTGGTAGGTAATTTGTCCGCCGCGATCGGTCTGCACCAGAGGAATGTTCGTGGCTTGAATCAAATGCGAGGCCAATCCAGCCTGCCCCAAGGTAAAGACTGGCGGATGCTCCAGTATCCACAGCGCATCGGGCGAATCTGCCGTGCGCGCATTGGTCAGTGTCTGCATCTGCGCGATGGTCGGCGCATAGTCCACTCGACCGAGCTCATGTATCTCAGGCGCGCTGATGGTTCGCGTCATTAGAGCACCACACTCACCAAGGGGTGGCCTGTCAATGCTCGATAGACATTGTCCAGCTGCTCTTGGCTGGTGGCGACGATGGTGCAGGTCAAGCCGATGTATTTGCCCGTTGACGATGGGCGCATCTCCATGGTGGCAGGGTCAAAATCAGGGGCAAACTGCTGCACCACTTCGGCGACAGTTTGGGCAAATTCGGGTGCGCTCTTGCCCATGATTTTCAGAGGAAAGTCGCATGGGAACTCAAGCAAGGTGGTTTTTTCTGTGGTCATCTTAAATCCATAACGTCCAAGCGCGTTGATTCAAATATCTGTGCAACCGATTAAATGAGGTTGAATTTGAACAAAATCCGCAACGGGCTTAGAACCAAACAATTGAACGCTATTGTAACGCGAAACTCATTCTTTTTTCTTCGCCCTTGGATGTGCCGAGTCATATACTTTCGCCAGATGCTGAAAGTCCAGCGCGGTATAAATCTGTGTGGCGGACAAACTGGCGTGCCCGAGCAGCTCTTGCACCGCACGCAAATCGCCAGAGGATTGTAAAATATGTGTGGCAAATGAATGGCGTAACATGTGCGGATGTACGTGCACCGGCAGTCCGAGTTGCTGAGCGTATTTGGCCAATCGTAGCTGCACTGAGCGCGCCGTCAGCCGGGTGCCGTTTTGACCGATGAACAATGCGGGGGTTTGCGCTGCGTTTTTGATACCGCTGCGCACGGCCAGCCATACGCGGATCGATTGCAACGCGGGCGCGCCGATGGGGACGATGCGCGGCTTGCCCCCCTTGCCCAGCACGTAGACCTCGGATTGCGCCAAATCGATCCAGCCTTCGCCTTGAGTCATCGAGCTTTGAGCGTCGGTTGTTTGGCTCGCAGCAGCTGCGTTGTGATTGGCGGCGGCCATGTCGATGCCCACCAGCTCAGACACGCGCAGGCCTGACGAGTACAGCAGTTCAATTAGAGCATGGTCGCGCAGCAGTAAATATCGATGGTTACTCGTTTCTTTTTTGCCCGTGCTTGGGGCTTGCTGACTGCTGCTCAGATGTACGGCATCGTCCACCGACAGAGCCTTGGGCAAAGATTTTGCCGCCTTGGGCGCTCGTGTGCCCTGCACAGGGTTGAGGGGCAGCTGGCCGTTGCGCACCATCCAATTGAACCAAGAGCGCCAGCTCGATAGGTAACGGGCGATGCTTTTGGGTCCGTGGGCGCTGCCGTGCAGCTGCATGATGAATTGGCGGATGTGGTGTTGCGCGAGCTGCTTCGGGTCGTTCACACCGATTTTGTGCGAAAGTTGTGTGAGCAGTTGCAAGTCTCGTGCGTAGTTTTCGCAGGTTTTGGGAGCGAGGTGTTTTTGGGTTGCCACCCAGTGCAGGTAGTGCTGCATGGGCGTGGGCAACTGCTCAATGAGGGCGTTGGCTGAAGAAGTGCTATCGTTCATGGGGTCTCATGGCGAACGCACATAAATCTCACGCTTTTGCTGTCGCTGTAGCTGTGGCTACAGGTTCACTCAAACGACTTAATGCTGAGCCCACCATTTGTCCGATGTGTTGCAGGAACTGCGTGCCCATGTCGTGGGTAAAACGCTGGTCATCCGCCGAACCAAACATCAGCACACCGATGCATTCGTATTTGGGACTTGGGTTTGGATTTTGTGCAGATTTAGCAATGCGATGACGTTCCCCCCAAAATGGAATTATGGCCAATGACGCAACTGCTCCAGTCGGACTTTGCGCAGCCAAAGCTGTCTCAATTTCAAAGCCTTTACATGCTCCGCAGTACGGCACACGTAGACTATTGCTAAACACCGCTATGCTGTCCGACCATACCTTATTTAAGGGATAGTAATTAATGCGACGAATTTCATCCCACACCATCACTTGTACCGCATCCAAGCTGAATTTTTGACGCAAATCTTGTTCAATTATTTTGGGTAAATCCGCAGCATTGACCACAGATAACCAACGTGAAACCAATGAAAACAATTTGTCGTGACTTCTTTGGTTGTGACTGGCCTGTTGCACCAATTGCTCTAAGTGAGCCTTGTGCTGATCGGCTTTGTCGCGCAGCACTTGTGTTTGCCAATTTGCCATGGAAATGACATTGCCGTCTTTTTGCGCTGGTAGCGACAATTGAGCGAGCGAATCCGAATACGTGCTAAAAAACTCAGGGTGGGTCTTCAAATACGCCAACACATCATTGGCAAGCATGTGCGATTCGCCATTGAGTGCTTCTATGCCGCTACCCAAGTCATCCAAAGGATCCAAGCAGTTTAAATTGTCGGAGTTGTTCAACTGTTCAAGTGCCGCTGTGGCTGAAGAAATGTTTGAATTCATTGTTGTGCATCCATGGTTGTGCATCGATATTGTTGTTGTATTTGCTCTAATTTTAGTTGATGCGTAAGCATACCGCAATTGAATCTCAAAAGGTGATTTCACCCTCAAAAACCGTCACCGCAGGTCCCGTCATCATCACAGGCGCAGTACCGCCCGCCCACGCAATACTCAACTCGCCGCCTAGTGCAGTCACATGCACCGGCGTGTCCAACACACCACGGCGAATACCAGCGATCACTGCCGCGCAGATACCCGTACCACAGGCCAGCGTCTCCCCCGCCCCGCGCTCAAAAACACGGATGTGTACGCTGTGGCGATCGTTGATTTGCATGAAGCCAACATTGACCCGTTTTGGAAACACCGCGTGCGACTCAAGATATGCGCCGTGCGTGGCGACAGGAGCCAAGTTTATGTCCTCAACGATTTGCACCGCATGGGGATTGCCCATGGACACCAAGGAGAGCCAATCGGTCTGATTCGCCACCTCAATGCCGTACAAGGTGTCTTGTCCCTGAGTCTGCTTTGGCAGTCCATCCACCAAAGCGGGCAAATCCGCCGCATCGGTTTTGGGCGCGCCCATATTCACCGTGACGGTATCGTCGTCATTGAATTTGAGTGTCATCACTGCACCTGTGCAAATGTGCACGGTGACTTCGCGTTTGTCGGTCAGTTTTTTTTCGACCACGTATTTAACAAAGCAACGTGCGCCGTTGCCACAGTTCTCGACCAGTGAGCCGTCTTGATTGTAAATGGTGTACTTGAAGTCCACATCCGCCACTTCAGAGCGCTCCACCAGCAGAATCTGATCCGCACCGATGCCGAATTGACGGTGCGCCAATGCGCGCCAATTCGATGGCGTGATGGAAGACAAATCTTGATGAATGCCATCGACAACGATAAAATCATTGCCCGCTCCGTGCATTTTGGTGAATTTTAGGGTGTGTTGCATGAATTTTGCCTCGATTATTTTCGATTTTTTTCGATTTGCTTCCAGTTTTTTCTCAATAGACCCCCGCCATCCCTTCGGGACGGGTTTTAAATCGTTTGTGCATCCATAAATACTGCGCAGGATCCTCAGAAATACGCGCCTCAATGAACTGATTCATGGCCAGCACCGCTTGCTCTTCTGTACCCTGGGGATAGTCTTGCCACGCGGGGTAAAATTGCATGATGTAGCGTGTTTGTCCTTTTTGCGCTGCCTGCGCATCGATGCGCGTGATGCATGGCACAATCACCGCCTTGGTCAGCCCCGCCAATTTGGGCAGTGCGGTCACAGTCGCCGCAGGTTGGTTAAAGAAGGTTGAAAAAATCCCGTCTTTCAGACCAAAATCCATATCGGGCAAGTAGTATAAGGGGATGTTCTCACGCAAGAGCTTGACCAATTTGCGCACGCCCTCGTCCTTCGAATACAAATGCACTTGCCCCGAACGCTGGCGACCTTCTAGCACCATTTTATCAAACACGGGGTTGCTTTGTTTTTTGTACATACTGACCAGTGGCATGAGCATATTGATGCGGGTCCCGCCCGCATCCAGACCGACGAAATGCGGCGCGAGAATAATCACAGGACATTGACGCGCCAGCGCTTCATCCAGATAATGCTGATCCACCGCCTGAATGTGACTAAAAATTGCTTCAGGGGCGCCGAACCAAAACAAAGAACGATCCACCACCGCTTGCGCAAAGTAGCGCATTTGCTGCTGTGTGACCGCTTCAACTTGCGCCTCTGACCACTCAGGAAAGCACAGACGTAAATTCGTACGCGCAATGTGCATGCGTCGTTTAGCCAATTTTGCCGCCAGCCACGCCAGACCCATGCTCAGTCGATAACGCGCACCATCGGACCAATGACCCACGCGTTTGAGAAACCACACCGCGCCCTGCGCCGTCCAGATTTGAAATTTTGATTTATTGGCCATCGCTCACCTCAGATTGCGACTGCTGATTTAGCTGCTGATTTGCCTGCTCATAGGCGATGCGCACCTCATCGGGTAAACGCTTGTAGCGGTTGTAATTCCATAAATACTGCTCGGGCGCCATGCGGATGAGGCGTTCCATATAGCCGTTGATGGTCAACGCATCGGCCTGCGCATCGCCTGACATTGGCGTGTCGATGACTTCGAAATACAGCTCGAAGCCATGCGGTGCATCAACCCGCTTGGCAAACATAATCACCAAACCCGCACCCGTTTGACGCAATAACTTGGCGGGCAAAGTCATGGTCATAGCTGGCTTTCCAAAAGCTTCGGCCACCACCGCTTCGCCCTGCCCATTTGGCACTTGGTCGGGCAGCAAGCCCACCAGTCCCGAGTTTTTGAGGTGGCGCAGCATCACGCGGATGCCCTTGATGTCGGCGGTTGCCATCTGCACATGAAAGCGCTCACGCCCCTCCAACATGATGGATTCGACCGAAGCCACACGCGGTTGTCGGTACATCGCCACAAACGGTGCACGCGCACCAATCCACAATGACAACAACTCAAACGCCCCCATGTGCGGCGTGAGCATCAAAATTCCGCGTCCTTGTGCGCGCAGCGCCTCAACCTGCTCCCAACCGGTCACTTTGACTTTGGGGATGATGTCCTGAACTTTTTTAGACCACAAATACACCAGTTCAGCGCCGCCACGGCCCGTGTGCTCTGCATTGCTCAACCAAAAATCCGCGTCATTGTAGCCAGCCAGACCCGCGTTGGTCTGAATGCCACGCGTGAATTTTTTGTCAAAGCGATACACCATACGCCCCGCCCACGCACCCAGTGCATGCAGACCCGCCAATGGAATCAACGACAAACATCGCATTAAAAATCGAATAAACAATTCATTTTTCCTAATAACACTAACTATCCTCGCACCTTGTGAGGACTTCATAAAGACGTTATAATAGCAGTGTTTCACACCTCATCGCTGGTTTAACGACAACTTACGGGGCGATTGAGTGTAAATGGTTTTTATCCGCGCGCGAATTTGAAGCAACTTGTACCGCTTCAATCAGCCCGTTAAAAACACCGTTAAAGCGTCGCTGTTAGATAGCACTATCCTCCCAGCGTTCGCTCTATTTATTGACTAATTTTCGAAAGCACCAGTCATTATGAGCAAAAACTACCTCTTTACCTCCGAATCTGTTTCCGAAGGCCATCCAGACAAAGTGTCTGATCAAATTTCAGACGCCATCCTCGATGCAATTTTGGAACAAGACCCCACTGCGCGTGTTGCGGCTGAGACCCTGTGTAATACAGGCTTGGTGGTACTTGCGGGCGAAATCACCACCAGTGCGGTAATTGATTACATCGACATTGCGCGCAACACACTCAAACACATCGGCTACGATGACACCGACTACGGCATTGACTTTAAAGGTTGTGCGGTCTTGGTCGCCTATGACAAACAATCCCCAGACATCGCCATGGGCGTGGACAACGCACACGATGACAATTTGGATCAAGGCGCTGGCGACCAAGGTCTGATGTTCGGCTATGCATGTACAGAAACGCCCGAACTCATGCCT
>CAZDLD010000098.1:0-6926 GCA_964506355.1 uncultured Hydromonas sp. | reverse complement strand
TTTCTGAATTTGAATGCAAGTGTTTTTTGTTAATTTTTACTATTTCATGGCGTTGAACATGACTTTGCCCAGCTCGACGCCCCATTGATCAAAGCTGTTGATGTTCCACACCACGCCTTGCAAGAAGGTTTTGTGCTCGTACAGTGCAATCAGCGCGCCCAAGGTGTGCGCATCGAATCGGCTCAGGTGTAGACGTGAGCTGGCTTGATTGGCGGGGAAGTGGCTGTGCGCGGGTTTGCTCTGCCATTCGCTTTGAAGTGCGGGCGGTAGCGCGCTGATGCCGTAGGCGAGTGCGTCGGCTTGGGCCTGCGCGGAGGTGAGTACATTGGCGCTGCGAGTGTCGCCCGCGTAGGCGGGTGGCGCACTCGGTTCGGTGCTGATGATGTCGAGTGGGACGTGCAGGCGACCTTGGTGAAACAGTTGAAAAAAGCTGTGTTGGCTGGTGGTGCCCAGTCCGCCGAACAATACGGGTGCTGTGTTGTAGTCGATGGGCTGGCCTTGTTTGTCTATGGATTTGCCGTTTGATTCCATTTCGAGCTGTTGCAGATAGTCGGCGAAGTAGCGCAGTCGTTCGGCGTAGCTGATGACACCGTGCATCTGTGCGCCATAAAAATTGCTGTGCCAGATGCCAAGCATGGCGAGCATGGCGGGCATGTTTTGGGCAAAAGGCGCGTGCAGAAAATGCTCGTCCATCTCGTGCGCACCTGCGAGCAGCTCGGTGAATGCGTCTTCGCCCAGCGCGATGGCGATGGACAGTCCGATGGCAGACCAGAGTGAAAAGCGTCCGCCGACCCATTCGGGCAGGGTGTAACAGCGTTGTGGGTTCACGCCCCATGCGCTTGCTGCGGCGAGGTTGTTGGTGGTGGCGCAAAAATGCGCGAGTTTGAGCGCAATGCCCTGTGCGCTGTCCATCTCTACTCGGTGGTGCGCGCACAACCACGCGTGCGCGGCGCTGGCGTTGACCTGCGTTTCCATCGTTGAGAAGCTTTTGGATGAGAGGATGAACAGGGTGCGCTCGGGGTCTAAGTCGTATAAGGTGCGTTCGAGTTCAATCGGGTCGATGTTAGCGACGAAATGCACGCGGGGCTGGGCGCTGAAGTCAGCCAGCGCATGACAAATCAAACGCGGGCCTAAATCCGAGCCGCCGATACCGAGGTTGACCACATCGGCGATGGCCTGCCCCGTGTGGCCGTGGACGCGCTGGGCGCGAATTTCACGCGCAAACTCAAAGAACCGTGCTTGGGTGTCGGATACTTCTTGGGCGATGCGGTGCTCGGCGTCGGGGTCTTTGCCAAGGTGGGAATTGCGCAGCGCGACGTGCAGCACGGCACGCTGCTCAGAGCAGTTGATGGCTTGACCTGAAAACATTTTGTCCTGCCAGCCGCGCCAGTTTTGTTCGTTGAGCAGCTGCTCGAACAACACCAGCGTTTCGTCGTTGATGGGCTGGCGTGAGAAATCCAATTCGATGTGGTTGGTGCAGATTTTGTAACGCTCGCTTCGAGTGGCATCGAGCTGGCGCAGCTCGGTCAGTGTGTGCTGAGCGAGGTTTTTGTGGTGTGCGGCGAGTCCTGACCATGCGGCAGTTCGAGTGGGATTCATACTTCATCCTTGGTATGTGTGTGTTCGGCGCTATTTTAGACAAATTTGAGGGCGCTGGTGGGGCTATTGCATCTATATTGACGGAAAATTGTGAGCGCGGCGGCCCTCAGTACGGGCTGAGTGTAAAAAAACCCTGCGCGAGCAGGGTTGTGAGGGCGGATGTGGTGCTTAAACGATAGAGCGTTTGGCTGTTTCGTGTGAGACGTCATTGAGTTTCTTTTTGTGCTTGACCACTTGTTTGTCCAGTTTGTCCACGGCCAAGTCGATGGCGGCGTAGAGGCTTTCTTCAGCGTCTTCGGCATGAAAATCATGGCCATTTGAGCGTAGGCTTAATGAGGCTTTTTGGATGTTTTTTTCAACTGAGAAAATGGCCTTGACGTCTACTGAGTGGTCAAAGTGGTGTTTGACGCGTTCTAATTTTTCGACCAGATGTTCACGTAAGGCGGGTGTGACTTCGACGTGGTGCCCAGTGAGTTGTACGTTCATGATAAACCTCCGTTGTGCAGCCAGCCATCATTTCGATGGACTCGCTTGTTGAAAAAAACCGTGCCGTGTGTTGTTCAAGCGTGTTTAGAATTTTTCTATTGGGAATGTCGTTTGAATCGTTCGTGCTTTTTTATAGAATAGCACCATTTCGGATGGATGCAAGAGAATATTTTGAGTGTGCCCTGCTTCGTTGCGGGTGGTTGCTCACGCAGATGTGGAATGTACCCATTGTTGCGCACTGCATTGATAGGTCATCATGCACGGGGCGTACGTGGTATAATCCGCGCCCATGCTCGCCAGACAATCGCTGGTGCTGCGCAAGCGGCACGGGAGGAAAGTCCGGACTCCATAGAGCACAGTAGCGGCTAACAGCCGTCCGCCGAAACCCCTGACTCGTCAGGGCATAAGGCGAGGAATAGGGCCACAGAGACGAGCGTATTTAGTTACGGTGAAACGCGGTAACCTCTACTGGGAGCAACATCAAATAGGCACGCTTTGAGGCGGCTCGCTGAGCGTGCGGGTAGATGGCTAAAGTGGCACGGTAACGTGTCATGTAGAGGAATGATTGTCGATGGGCTTGCCCATTCACAGAATCCGGCTTATCGGTGGGCATGGGTGTATGAAGAAGGGCAGATCTTGGATCTGCCCTTTGTGTTTTATTTGTATCTTCGCTCAATGCCTAAATTTGACCGTTCAACGCCAGCACGGCGTGCTCGACATCGCTGCGTGTGCCAACGAAATGAATCTCATCGTGCTCGCGCAGCACCAGCTCATCACTCAGAACCAAATCACTGCCCGTGCGCAAAATACGCGAGATGCGCACGCGCCATGGCTCGGTCGGCACAGTGGCGAGGCTCTGGTCCGCCCACAAGCTGTCCTCGGTGAGCAAGACTGCGGCGGTATGCGGCATCGGCTCGTTATCTGAAAGCGTTTCGGGATGCATCGTTGTGGTGCCAAATGGTGCGGGTTCATCGATAAAATGCTGGCGCAGCAAATCGTAGCGCTGCAAGCGCTGTTGCGCGATAAAATTCAGCACCTCGTTGGCGGGCGTGCCAGCGGTGATGAGGGTTTGTGATGCAAGCACCAGAGAGCCTTCTAAAATCTCAGGGACAACAGCGATGGCGCCTGCTTTTTGGAACTGATCCAAATATGTGTCGTCGAGCGTGCGCACAATGACGGGCAAATTCGGGTTGAGCTCGTGGATGTGGTGCAAAATGTGCAGCGCCATGCGCGAATCGGTCTGGGTGATGACCAAGGCGCAGGCACGCGACGCGCCAGCCGCAATTAGGGCTTCTTTGTGGTTCAAGTCGCCATACACCACTTCATAGCCCTGCGCTTGCGCGGCTTGAACGTTCTCGGGGTCAATGTCGATGCCCAGATAATGCAGGTTCTGCCCGCGCAACAGCCGTGCTAAGCTGCGCCCACTGCCACCAAACCCTGCGATGATGATGTGGTTCTGAGTTTCCAAACTGTGACTGGCAATGTCGGTCAGCTGCATCGATTGCAGCAGCCATTCGCTGCGCGTGAAGCGGAAAATCAGCTTGTCGGCGTATTGAATAATCAGTGGCGTGAGGAACATTGATACGATGATGGCGGCTAAGACCCACTGCGCCATGGTTGGGTTGAGCAACTGGTTGCCCAGCGCCAAATTGAGCAGCACCAGCCCAAATTCGCCCACAGGCGCAAGTGCCAGCGCGGTGCGGATGGCGTTGCCCGTGGTGTTGCCAAAGCCATAAGCGAGCGCGGCGACGATGGCGAACTTAAGCGCCAGCACCGCAAACAAGACCAGCAACACGCCGAACCACTGATGCAGCACCACGCTCAAATCCAGCTGCATCCCCATGGCGATGAAAAACAAGCCGAGCAAGATGTCTTTGAATGGTTGGATGTCTTCTTCGACTTTTTGTTTGAACGGGGTTTCAGACACCAGCATCCCCGCCACAAAAGCGCCCAAGGCCAATGACAGCCCAGCCCGTTCGGTGAGCCACGCAAAGCCCAAAGTCATCAAGAACAAATTGAGCATAAACAATTCGCTCGAATGGCGGCGCGCCACGGTGGTCAGCCACAGGTGCATGGGTTTTTGCCCCAGACCGAGCAGCAGCGCGAGCACGAGGATGATTTTGAGCAAGCCCCAGCCGAGCAGTGGCAGCACCGTATCACCCGCATGCCCCAGCGCTGGGATGAGAATCAGCAGTGGCACCACGGCCAAGTCCTGAAACAGCAGCACGCCAAAAATATTGCGCCCGTGAGCGGCGTCGAGCTCCATGCGCTCGGCCAATAATTTCATCACGATGGCGGTGGAGGACATGGCCAACACCCCACCCAAAGCGAACCAGCTCGAAGCACTCATTTGGGCGTGAGTGGGCAGCCAACGGTTGATGAGCCAGCCCAGCAGCGCGCACACCAACATGGTGCCGACGACTTGACTGGCGCCCAGACCGAGCACGAGGGTGCGCATGGATTTGAGCTTGGGTAGGGAGAATTCCAAGCCGATGGTGAACATCAGCAACACAATCCCCAGCTCGGCCAAATGCGCCACCTCAGTACTGGAGGGCAACAGTTGCAAGGCATGAGGGCCGACAAGCACGCCCACCGTGAGGTAGCCGAGTACAGGCGGCAGATGCAATAGGCGAAAAGCGACAACGGCGACCACGACGATGGAGAGAAATAAGACGAGTAAGGTCAGTCCGTGCATAAGCGATGGTTCAATTGTTCAATTATGAATTATGGGTGGGTTCGATGAATGCATCGACGCATTGGAGAATGTGTTGCGGATTGCGCCTGTGATTGTGGCTACGGCGCAAAACCGTTATACTTCAGGCTTGGCGAATGCGGCTTGGCAAGCAAATATCGACACGCACCAAGCACATTTGCAACGCTTCTATCATAACAAAATTCTGGGCATTCAGACATGAAAAACATGGACACAGGCAAGATCTTGGACGCGGCACGTGAGGTGTTGCAGATTGAGTCGGCCGCACTGGCGGACTTATCTGCGAATTTGGACGGCGAGTTTGTCAAAGCGATTGAGTTGATGCGCGAGTGCACAGGGCGCGTGGTGGTCTCGGGCATGGGCAAGTCCGGTCATGTCGGGCGCAAAATTGCCGCGACCCTCGCATCGACGGGCACGCCTGCGTTTTTTGTCCATCCGGGCGAGGCGAGCCACGGCGACTTGGGCATGATTATGGCGAATGATGTGATGATTGCGCTGTCAAACTCAGGCAAGTCCGATGAGTTGTTGGCGATTTTGCCGTTGATAAAACGCACGGGTGCCAAACTGATTACCGTGACGGGCAACACCGACTCGCCCATGGCGCTGCTCGCTGATGCGCATATTTTGGTCGCGGTTGAGCGCGAGGCGTGTCCGTTGAACTTGGCGCCAACGGCGAGCACCACAGCGGCTCTGGCCTTGGGCGATGCGCTGGCGGTGGTGTTGCTGAAAATTCGCGGGTTTAATGAAGAAGACTTCGCCCGCTCGCACCCTGGTGGCTCCTTGGGTAAAAAATTATTGACCTATGTCAAAGACGTGATGCGCACCGGCAAGCACATCCCCGCAGTGACCAGCGGCGCGAGCCTGACCGATGCGCTGCTGACCATCAGCCAAAAGAAACTCGGTATGACCGCGGTGGTCGACGCGAATCGCGTGGTGGTCGGTGTGCTCACCGATGGCGATGTGCGCCGTTTGTTTGAAAAAGGCGTGGATGTGCGCGCCCTGACGGTTGATGAGGTGATGTCGCCCAATCCGCGCACCATATCCAAAGATGTTTTGGCGGTGTCGGCGGTCGAGCTGATGCAGCGCCACCAGATTAACCAAGTGTTGGTCGTGGATGAGGCGAATCAGCTCATCGGCGCACTGAATATTCACGACTTGTTTGCCGCGAAAGTGGTGTAAAAAGGGGCGGCCATGAGCCATTTTTCCAGCTTTAACCGCAGCAATGACGCGCTTTATCGCCCCGTGGGCGCGATGCCAAGCGATGCGGTGCGCGCACGCGCTGAAAAAATCAAACTGTTGATTCTGGATGTGGACGGGGTGCTGACCACGGGTTATCTGGAGTACAGCGCGCAGGGCGAGATGCTCAAATCGTTTTATGTCCAAGATGGCTTGGGGCTGCAACTGTTGCGCGAGCAGGGCATACAGCTGGCGATTATCAGCGGTCGGGATTCGGCGGTGACGGCGGCGCGTGCTAAAGATTTAAAAATTCACCATGTGTTGCAAGGCGCTCAGAACAAGGGTTTGGCACTGAGTCAGTTGTTGCAGACCACGGGTTTGACATTGGAACAATGCGCCTACATCGGCGACGACGGGATTGATTTGCCGATTTTGCGCGTGGTTGGTTTGGCGGTTAGTGTGCCCAATGGTCACCATCTGGCGCAGTCGGCGGCGCATTGGGTGACGGCGCAGGGCGGTGGCGCGGGCGCGGTGCGTGAGTTGTCCGAGTTGATTTTGTTTGCGCAGGACAAATTGTTGGCAGCGTATGCGCATTATTTGGATGCCGATGGTTCGGCGACATTGGAGATCGTCTAAATGGCATCGACCCGCTGGCAGTATTGGCGCCGTTTTAATCTACCCAACTTGATTTATTTGTTGGTGCTGCTTGCGATAGCTGCGGCGAGCTACTGGTGGGTGCGCTCTGACAACACCGAGCAAGCGGTCAAACAAAACGCCAACGCCGAGCGCATGGACGGCTATGCAGAGTCCGCCGAAATGACCCAAACCAGTGACAATGGCAAGCACCTGTTTCAAGCGAGCATGACCCATGTGACGCACTTTGCCAATCAAGAAATCCACGGCGAGCGCATTAGTTTACTCGCCACCAGTGACGGGCAGCCCAAGGTTGAGG
>CAZDLD010000097.1:0-6953 GCA_964506355.1 uncultured Hydromonas sp. | reverse complement strand
GTCAAAAACTCCAGCTTGGTGATGCCAATGCCGTGCTCGCCCGAAATCACCCCATCCAAATTACGCGCAATTTGCATGATGCGTGCGACGGCTTCGTTCGCTTCGTGCAGCATCTCGTAGTCATCTGAGTTGACGGGGATGTTGGTGTGGACATTGCCATCGCCCGCGTGCATGTGCAGGGCGACAAATACGCGTGAGCGCAATACTTTTTTATGCAAATCATGCACATCGTCCAGAATCTTGGTGAACGACAAACCCGTAAATATACGACGCAACTCTGGCCGCACCTCTGCTTTATATGAAAACCGGATGGTGCGGTCTTGAATCACGTCAAACAAACGAAGCTCAGGGTGCTTTGCCAGACGCGTTTGCAAAGCCTCGCGGGTGTTGGCATCCACCATCGTCGCAACTGTGTCCATGATTTCGGACAGCGGCGCATCGATGTAGGCCATCCAATACTGCCAGCGCGCTTTAACCTTGGCAATCACCGCACGCGCATCGTCTGCGCGATTGCCGATGACCTCGATCTTGCTCAGCTCGGTATTGCCCATCTCTTCATTGACCACGATGGGTAAATCGCCTGCCAAATAGCTATCCAAACGCTCCAAGATTTTGAACTTGTTTTTGGTCGATAGCTCAATATTGATGCGCTCGATTTCATCGGTGTACTCGCCCATACGCGGCAATGGAATGACCACATCTTCATTGACTTTAAATGCATTGGTGTGGCGTGAAATCGCTGCTGTGCGCGCACGATCGAGCCAGAATTTTTTACGTGCTTCAGCGCTCACCGCCACAAAGCCCTCGCCCGTGCGCGTGTTCGCCATGCGCACCACCTCTGATGCGGCTTGAGCAACCGCATCCTCATTGTCGCCCACGATGTCACCGAACAAAGCCATTTTCGGCAGCTCACCGCGACGGCTCTTGGTCTCGTATCCCACCGCGCGTAGATAACGTTCGTCCATGTGCTCGAGCCCAGCCAATCGAGTACCTGTCGCTTTTTCGGTTTCTTTCAGGTAGTCGGTGATTTCAACAATGCTTGGAATCGACTCGCGTGCTTGACCAAAAAACTCCAGACACACCGTGCGGGTGTACTTGGGCATGCGGTGCAAGACCCAACGCACGCTGGTAATCAGTCCGTCGGTGCCTTCTTTTTGTACCCCTGGCAATCCCGACAAGAACTTGTCGGTCACATCTTTACCCAGACCAACTTTGCGGAAGGTTTGCCCTGGTATTTCCAAGGTTTCACGGCCAATTTCTTTTTGACGGTCGGGCGAGAATCGCACCAGCTCGAAGGTGGCTTTGTCCGCATCATGAATTTTGCTCATGTTGTGGTCTAAACGCGTGATTTCCAACCAGTTGCCGTTGGTATCGACCATGGTCCAGCTGGCCAGATTGTCCAGCGCTGTGCCCCATAAAACTGCTTTTTTGCCACCCGCGTTCATGGCCACATTGCCGCCCACGCACGAGGCATCCGCACTGGTCGGATCCACGGCAAACACCAAGCCTGCGCGTTCTGCCGCTTCGGCCACGCGGCGCGTCACCGCACCAGCGCCGGTAACGATGGTGTCCACGTCGCGATCCATCAGTTTGCCGCGCCATTTTTCAATCGCTTCAATTTGAATCAATTTTTCGGTGTTGATGACCACAGAGCGCGCATCCAATGGCACTGCCCCGCCGGTATAACCCGTGCCCCCGCCACGCGGGATGATGGTCAATCCGAGCTCAATCGAGGCTCTGACCAGCCCCGCCATCTCGGCTTCGGTATCAGGCGTCAGCACCACAAACGGATATTCTACGCGCCAGTCGGTCGCATCGGTCACGTGAGACACGCGCGACAATCCGTCAAATTTGACATTGCCTTTGGCTGTGTGTTTGCCGAATTTTGCGCGCGCTTCTTTGCGCAGCGTCGCCATGGCCTCGAACTGTTGGGCAAAACTGGCCACCGCTTGTTGCGCTTTGGACATCAAACTTTGTACTTTTTCAGCGCGCTGATTGCTCTCGGTGTCGGTGTTGACCGTCAAATCAGCAATGCGACGTTTTTCAATCTCGTGCAGACGGTGGTTCAAGGCTTCGACCAACGCGCCTCGACGCTTGGGGTTGTCCAGCAAGTCATCTTGCAAATAGGGGTTGCGATTGACCACCCAGATATCACCCAAAATTTCGTACAACATGCGTGCTGAGCGGCCGGTACGTCGCTCGCTGCGCAGCTCAGAGAGCAACAACCAAGCGTCATCGCCCAGCAGGCGAATCACGATTTCGCGGTCGGAAAACGAGGTGTAGTTGTAGGGGATTTCGCGCAAGCGACTCGGTGCGGCGGTGGGCTCTGATACGGGGTGAAGCAACTGCTCGGGGATTGGGGCGTTCATAAAATCTTAATTTCCTTGGCCTTGCGGCTCAGATTTTCTGTGCGAGCGCATACTCTAATATATTGGCTCGAACAGTACATTAATGCGTTATTCTACCTTATTTCGCCGTTGCTGCCCTGCTCGCATATTTCTGTGCCTGTATTTTTGTTTTGAGATTAGCGACTATCGTTGCATTCTCACACCTTTGCCTTCGCTGCATTTGTTTTGATGATTATTTAAATAGTAATTTCTGTAAACAGTGATATAATTTTTGCATCCTCCCTATTGAGTCAAGCAACGGTTGTCTGCTAACTATTCGCAAGAGCGATTGAATGGTGAGGTATTTTCACTGTTAGTTCGATCAATGAAATTTAGGAGCACGACATGCGTACAAACACTTCATTCCGTTTGCTGGCCATGGGTATCGTCTTGGCTGGTATTTCTACTCTCACAGCTTGCGGTGGCGGCACACCGGCACCCACAGCAGCACCTGCTGCGCCAGCTACACCTGCTGCCCCAAGCACTGTGCCCGCCGCCAGCGCACCCACAACTGCCGTTGCGGCACCCGCAGATCCAAAAGCATTAATGATGTCTATGGGTTGTACCGCTTGTCACAAGGTCGATGCCAAATTGGTTGGCCCATCATACCAAGATGTCGCTAAAAAATACGCTACCCAAAAAGGCGCCAAAGACATGCTCGTGACCAAGGTTATGGAAGGCGGTTCAGGGGTTTGGGGTCCCGTAGCAATGACGCCAAACAAATCCAATCCTATGGTCACCAAAGAAAAGGTGGAAGTCATTGTTGAATGGATTTTGAAGGGCGCTAAATAAGCATCGCATAGCCGCACACATGCTTTGTGCGATTGATTACAGCTTAATTACGTTCAAAAAAACGCGGAACTGTCGTTCCGCATTTTTTATTGGTGCGCATCGGGGCAACTGCTTTCAACCATCAATCTTTGGTCGCCACACTCAGGGTTTCTCGCATTTGCTTGCGCAGTAGACCTTCGCGCTGACGCTTGGCATGATTTTCATCTTCGATAACCAAAGGTGGGACTGGCTGCGGTTGCCCATCGGCAAAGGCCACCATGGTGAAGTAGCAGCTATTGGTGTGACGCACGCTGCGATTTTGGATGTCCTCGGCCACCACCTTGATACCGACCTCCATAGAACTGCGTCCCACGTAGTTGATTGATGCTAAAAAAGTCACCATTTCGCCAACGCGAATCGGCTCTTTGAACAGCACTTGATCCACCGATAGCGTGACCACATAGCAACCGGCATAGCGACTGGCACATGAAAACGCCACTTGGTCGAGTAATTTTAAAATAGCGCCACCATGGACATTGCCTGAAAAATTCGCCATGTCGGGTGTCATCAATATCGACATGGTCAATTCACGTGGGTCAAATTCGGTTGGTGCAGAATGTTTGTAATGGGTCATGGTGTTTGTTCTGGGTAATGGCTCTCGAGATGTGCAATCATCTCCAATAAGGTTTGTTTGATTTGCGCTTGCGTGCCACCCATCAGTACTGCGTCGTCAATCGCATCCTGCGCCAACTCGCGCAATTCGCCCAAATTTTCATTGAGCACTTTGATTTTTTCCACGCAGGCCAAAACTGAGCCATCGGGTTTGAGCCACTTGGGCGGGGTGAATGCGTCACTCATATCAATAATTGTTCGGGTTGTTGCGCGTGTGCATCTGCGACTCTAATTCTTCTAAGCGCTTGGGTGGATAAGACTCCCAACGGCTGCAGGCTGGGCATTGCCAATAATAATGCGCCGCTTCAAACCCACAATTGGCGCAACGATAGCGCGAGAGTTGTTTGACCTGTTTTTGGATCAATCCTCGAATCAAAGCCGCTTTAGATCGTTCTTGCTCGCTACTTGCCTCTTCTTCTTTGATGCGCGCATTGAGCAATTGATTGAGCGCATTGAACGATGGGTGCTTAGTGAACAAAGCGTCCAATTGCTCATACGCCTGGCTGGGGTCGCCGTATTGCTCGTTGGCCTTGAACCATGCTTGACCAACATCGATAGAGCCTGTTTGCATGGCTTGCTCATACAGATAGGCGACGCCTTGTTGCGCTTGCTCATTGGCCACGTAGGATTGCACCATGTCTTTGGCCAACAACGGCATCGCACTCGGTTGCGCCTGTATCAATTGCTGCCATACGGCCAAGGCCTCGGTGTGTCGCCCTTGTTCGGCGTACCACTGTCCTTTGAGTATGGCGGCACGAGTTGAACTGGCGCGTTCATTGAGTGCACGTTCAATTTGAGTCTGCGCTTCGAGCCACTGCTTCTGGCGCATGGCGCTGGTGGCCAGCTCACAATAATAATGGCTCAATGCCAAATTTTGCGTGCCCCGTGTGAGTGGGTTACGATTGATGGCCTGCGCCATATCGATGGCCTGTTGCCATTCTTGCTGCGACTGGTAGATGTGCAGCAACTGCACCTGCGCTTCATGTTCGCGTGGTGTATGCATTAGACTCTGAAAGCACTGCTCTGCCCGATCGAACAACCCACCACTCAAAAATGCCGTACCCAACTTCATGCTCGCGCTCTGCCGCGGCGCGTCCGACAAATCTGGCCGATCAATCAAACTCTGGTACACCCGAATACTGCGCTCGACTTCGCCACGCTGGCTAAATAGGTGCCCCAGTGCAAAGTACAAATCCACTGTGCCCGTGTCCACACGCGCAACATCAATCAATGCGTCTATCGCCTTGTCTGGCTCTTGATCGAGCAAGTGGTTAAGCCCTTTGAAATAGGACTTGGGTAATTTGCGACTTTCCTGAGCGCGTTTGCGGCTATCCCACTGCGCAGCCAACCAGCCCAAGCCAAAAAACAAAGGCAGCACCAACAGCCATTCAATTTCAAATTCCATAGTCTAACCCTGCGCCTGTGCTTCACATGGTGAAGGGCGGCAAATCCGTTTGTACGTCATTGGCGACTGCATTTGACTGTGCATTCGCTGCCAATTGTTTTTGTTGCTCACCGACCATGTTCTTCGCTTGTTCAGCCTCTTTGCGCAGTTTGCGAGCTTCCCAACGCAGGGCGATGTTCTTCGGCAACAGCATCAATACGCCCATCAACACGCCGCCGATAAAGAACGCGAACAGCAACACGATTAATGGCAGTTGGAATTGCATGCCTTCGAGCAGGCTAAATGTCACCGATTGATTGTTCAACACGGCCAACCAAGCCAGCGCCAACAACACCACAATACGTACGATCCATGAAATTGTTTTCATTTGTGTCCTTTAAAAATAGGTCATGCAATTAATCCGCGCTGTATTAGCGCTTAACCTCGTCATTGTAAGCGATTTCGCATAAAAAAAGCGAACAGGACAATTCTGTTCGCTTTGATAAAACTTAGATACAACCTTGATACAACTTTGATGCTCGCTGGGGTCTAACTGACTCAGCGAGGGATGTCCACCCGCTCACGCAAATCTTTACCCGCCTTAAAGTGGGGTACTTTTTTGGATGGCACGATGACTTGATCGCCAGTTTTTGGATTGCGGCCAATGCGCTCTGGTCGCTCGTTGACCGTAAAACTGCCAAAGCCACGAATTTCAACGCGCTGCCCCACCGTTAGGGTGTGGGAAATCGCAGTCAAAATCGCACTGGCGGCCATTTCAGCGTCTCGCGCCAACAACTGCGGAAAGCGTGTGGCCAGATTATTGATCAGTTCAGATTTGGTCATGGTGATTTTCAAGTAAGCATGGATGCACCGCCGCTCTAACGATACGACAGCACAGCCATCATCCAGTCATCAATCAATCGAGCAGCGCCAAAACTTGGTTCGGACGCTGTCGTGCTTGATTATTGTTGTTCCAACTTGGCTTTCAACAAAGCGCCCAAGTTGGTCGTGCCCGAAGCTGCAGCACCTGAATCTTCAGCGATGTTTTTCAACGCCGCTTGAGTTTCAGCTTGGTCTTTAGATTTAATCGACAATTGGATAGAGCGGTTTTTGCGATCAACTGAAACGATCACGGCTTCAACTGCATCACCTTCTTTGAAATGTGTACCTGCATCTTCAACGCGGTCGTTAGAGATTTCAGATGCGCGCAAGTAACCTTCTACGTCATCACCCAAAGTCACAACAACGCCTTTTGGCTCAACAGACTTAACCACGCCATTGACCAATGAACCTTTGTCATTGATGGTGGTGAAGTTCATGAATGGATCGCCTTCGAGTTGTTTGATGCCCAAAGAAATGCGTTCTTTGTCCACGTCAATTGACAAGATAACCGCTTCAACTTCTTGACCTTTTTTGTAGTTGCGCAATGCTGCTTCAGGCGCATCTTGCCAAGACAAGTCAGACATGTGAACCAAACCATCAATACCGCCGTCCATACCCACGAACACGCCGAAATCAGTGATTGAACGGATGGCGCCTTTAACTTTGTCGCCTTTTTTGAAGTTGGCTTCAAAATCATCCCAAGGATTGGCTTTACATTGTTTCATGCCCAAAGAAATGCGGCGTTTTGATTCGTCGATTTCGAGAATCATCACTTCAACTTCGTCGCCCAAAGTCACGAGTTTCTTAGGATCAACGTTCTTGTTCGTCCAGTCCATTTCAGACACGTGAACCAAACC
>CAZDLD010000096.1:0-6969 GCA_964506355.1 uncultured Hydromonas sp. | reverse complement strand
ACGCTGGGTCGCACGCGCCATCACCGGCGAAGTCACGCTCGAATTGCGTCGTGGCAACGACTACACGATTCTGAACACCGAATCGCCGAACCTGACCTACCACCCAGAACGCCTGTCGATGGAAAAAGTCGAAGACGCACCGTTCGACCCAATCGATCGCATTGGTCAGCTCACCATGCGCAACCTCGACATCGTGGACACACGCCAAAAACTCGGCATCTACACGCAAACGGGTTTGTTGCTCAGTGGTAAAGATTCAGTGTTGCCGCAGTTGGGTAACTCGGACAAATAAACCAGCGCGTCCAAAATTAAAAAAGCGAGCCAATGGCTCGCTTTTTTGATTGCACTATATTTATTCTGATGATAAATAAGTTATTGCTGTTTGAAGTAATTTAACAAAATCTTTGGCATCTGAAAAATAGTTTCTAAATGCTACTCGAACATCCTCATTTTTATCGGCTTTTACCAATACAATATCCAGTTCAGGGTACTCTTCTTCAAGTTTAAATAGCTCTCTGATTGCCTCTGGCGCAAACTCATAACTTCTTACTTCAGTTATTCCATTGTTATGAAAAATCAAAATTGAATTCTTTTTCTGAACAGTATTATCTTCAACAACACTTAGAGTTGACAGTGTTCTAACTAAATGCAGTTGTTCATCTAACAGATGAAACTCATATAGTAATTCTGAATCACTCAAATCTGGGTATGAACCCTTTGATTGTTCATGACCTCGAGCCAATATTTCACTTGCCAACGCCATACAACGCTCATATCTATTGTCTCCTTGTTGAAACTTTGGCTGGCTTTCAGTAATGAAGCCAATAACCTCTACTGCGGTAGCCCATGCATGCTGAACAAGTGTTCTATACTGAATTTCAACCAGGAGTCCTTTATAGTTGGTTCCATGATTGGAGTTTACATCGTATGAATACACATCATGAATACCTCTATACCCTGTCAGTTTGGGTGATTTAATATAATTGTATTTATCTGGTATGTTCTTAATTTTATGTTTAAACCTTGCGCTATGAAATGCATTTCTGAAGTTATTAAGCTCATCAATTGAAGCAAAAATCAATCTACAACCAGCAACATCATCCATCCTAGCGAGATCCATACTAGGGAGTCTGCGAAGTTTGTTAAAAATGGTATTGCGCCGTTTATGCCTTTGTGCAACGATTATATTCATATTTTTTGTTCGGTTTCTAAGAATTGCCTGAAACGTATTTAAGACAGCCCTATGCGCAGCTCTCCATTCTTCAATAATTTTTAAATCGTCATCTGACTCATCCCCACTACGAACTTTTGCGCCAGCTGCAGTAACCCGCGTCTTTGAGCGCCACGGTAGATTTGAAACTGGCTGATTCATGTACTTCCTAACTTAATTGAATGTTTTTGTTCTAGGCTAAAAAATGTATTGAATTATTACTCAAACTTCCCACGCAACAAATACTCCATAATCGCCTTTTGCACATGCATGCGGTTCTCAGCTTCTTGCCAGACCACGCTTTGCTCACCATCAATCACTTCTGCATCGACTTCTTCGCCGCGGTGCGCGGGCAGGCAGTGCATAAACAGCGCATCGGGTGCCGCCGCTTGCATCATGGCCATGGTGATTTTGTAACCCGCAAACGCCTTCATACGTGCTTCGTTCTCCGCTTCATAACCCATGCTGGTCCACACATCGGTGGTGATGATGTGCGCGCCTGTGCAGGCTTGCATCGGCGTGTCACACACGGTGAAAAATGGCTTGTCTGACTCAACCGCCAATTTCGGATCGAGCGCGTAGCCCGCTGGCGTGGCGATGTTCAGATGAAAGCCCAACACTCGTGCGGCTTGTATCCATGTGTAGCACATATTGTTTGCATCGCCGACCCACGCCACGGTTTTACCAGCAATATCGCCACGCTCTTCGATGTAGGTGTAGATGTCGGCGGACACTTGGCAAGGGTGGTATTCGTTGGTCAAACCATTGATCACTGGCACGCGTGAGTTACTCGCAAAACGCTCGATAATCTCCTGCCCGAATGTACGGATCATCACGATGTCGGTCATGCGCGAGATGACCTGCGCAGAATCCTCAATCGGCTCGCCGCGACCGAGCTGCGTGTCTTTGGTGTTCAGATACACCGCGTGACCGCCCAGCTGGTGAAAGCCCGCTTCGAAGGACAGGCGCGTACGCGTCGAGCTTTTTTCAAAAATCATCGCCATTGTGCGGTCGTGCAGCGGATGCCAGGTTTCGTAGTTTTTGAAGCGACGTTTGAGCTCCGTGGTGCGTGTGAAGATGTATTCGTGTTCTTCTTTGGTGAAATCTTGGAACTGTAAATAATGTCTGACTTGTTTTGCCACTTCGTCTGCTTTCATGACCGCCTCACTGTTTAAATATTATCTATTCGTACTACGTTAATTGCGCCAATTACGCCAAATTACGCCAAATTACGCCAAAAACGCTTGAATCAACGCCGCCAATCGCGCCACCAATTCCGCCGTTTCCTCATCATTGATGATCAATGAGGGCAACAGGCGCACCACCGTGTCGTGCGTGACGTTGATCAGCAGACCCGCTTGCAGTGCCTGCCCCACCAGTTCCGCGCACGGGCGATCGAGTTCAATCCCTATCATCAGCCCTTGACCACGGATGTCCTTGATTTTGCCTGCGGCGACTTCGGCGCTTAACGCCTTGGCAATGCCTGCACGAATGGCGTCGCCCTGCTTGCTCGCATTCGCCAACAAGCCTTCGTCCTCAATCACTGCCAAAGTCGTCAGTGCGGCGCGCATCGCCAGCGGATTACCGCCGAAGGTCGTGCCGTGCGCACCAACGTGAAACACGCCCGTTGCGCGCCCCCACGTGAGCAACGCGCCCACAGGCACACCTGCGCCCAAGCCCTTTGCCAGCGTCATCACATCAGGCGTCACGCCGTCGATTTGATGCGCGAACCATTTGCCCGTGCGACCCACACCTGTTTGCACCTCATCGATGATGAGCAGCCATTGATTCGCATCACACAGCGCACGAATCTCAGCCAACACACCCGTGGACAGGCTAGACACACCACCCTCGCCTTGCACCACTTCGAGCATCACCGCCACCACATCCAAATCTGATTGCAGCGCATGAATCGCGCCCACATCGTTGAACGGCACGCGCACAAAGCCCGTGACCAGTGGGTCAAAGCCCTTTTGCACCTTCGCATTGCCCGTCGCGGTCAAGGTCGCCAAAGTGCGCCCGTGAAACGCCTCGCTCATCACAACGATTTTGCCATTGCTTTTGCCCTGCTGATGACCGTACAGACGCGCCAGTTTAATCGCGCCCTCATTCGCCTCTGCGCCACTGTTGGCGAAGAACACCTCATCCATGCCCGTCAAATCAGCCAACTGATTCGCCAGCTCGATTTGCTCAGGTACTTGATACAAATTGCTCACATGAATCAATTGACCGACCTGCTCACGCAGAGCCGCGACCAAACGCGGATGGTTGTGACCGAGTGCATTCACGGCAATCCCTGAGAGCGCGTCCAAATAACGTTTGCCATTCACATCCGTCAGCCAAACGCCCTCACCCGACGCAAATGCAACGAGCATACGGTTAAACACAGGCATCAAATGGTTGTTCGAACTCATATCAATTCCCAGCCTTCAACGCAACGATCATATATACCCCCGCAAACACCACCAACCATGAACCAATTAACCAAGTCACTTCCAAGACCCAAGCCTTAACGCCTTGGGGATAGCGAGATAAATCGCCATCCTCTTCTGCCTTCGATCGTGCAATCAAATGTCGAATTGAAAAATACGCCGACACCACACCCAAAATCACCACTATCCAAGCCATCATAAAATACCCTTTGTACCTTTGTAAAAAAAAACACATCATACCATTCAAACTGCATTGAAATCGCATTCAAATCACATACAAACCAATCGCAAGCGCATGACTGAGCGCGCCCGCAAGCACAAACAGATGCCATGCCGCATGGGTGTACGGAATGTTCTTGAGCGCATAAAACACCGCACCCACCGTATAAAATGCCCCACCGACGATCAGCCAAAACAACGCGGATTGTCCCGCATCAGCCTGCCCCATACTCGCGCGCATATCGCCCACGACAAACACCGACGCCCAGCCCATCGCCAAATAGGTGATGAGCGACATTTTGGCAAATCGATGGACAAAAAACACCTTAAACACCACACCCAAAAGCGCAACAGCCCACAACACATAAAACAAAATCAAAGCCTTGGACGTATTCAAAGCAATCAACAAAATCGGCGTATACGTCCCCGCAATCATCACAAAAATTGCGCTGTGGTCAATCCGCTTGAGCACCCATTTTGCGCGGGTGTGCGAGAAACCGTGATACAGCGCCGAGCTGAGAAACATCGCCACCATCCCCAGCCCATAGACCGCCACGCCAGTGATTTGTATACTCGTATAAACTGTTCCCGAATTCGCCATCTTGAACAGCATCCACACCAAGGCCAACAACGCAAACACCACGCCGATGGCGTGGGTCGCAGTGTTGATGAATTCTTCGCGGGGGTTGTAGTCCGAGCCGAGGGCGTGTGGGGGCATTAGTATGGAATTGTTGTAGGTTGGCGGAGAGGGACGAACACCAACATTGTGAGCCACATCGATAGTTGGGGTTCGTAAAATCGACTCACCCCCAACCTACGTTACTCAAATTTAAATCTCGTTAACGCAATTGTTGAATGCATTACATCCTTGGCACAACCACCCCAGTTTGACCTTGATATTTACCACCACGGTCTTTATACGAGGTTTCACACACTTCATCCGATTCAAAGAACAACACTTGCGCGCAGCCTTCGTTCGCGTAAATTTTCGCGGGCAGCGGCGTGGTGTTTGAGAATTCCAGTGTCACATAGCCTTCCCATTCGGGTTCAAACGGCGTGACGTTGACGATGATGCCGCAACGAGCGTAGGTCGATTTGCCCAAGCACACGGTGAGCACACTGCGTGGAATACGGAAGTATTCGACCGTGCGCGCCAGCACGAATGAGTTCGGCGGGATGATGCAGGTGTCGCCCACGTGTTCGACAAAGCATTGCGGATCGAAGTTCTTTGGGTCGATGATGCTGCTGTTGACGTTGGTAAAGATTTTGAATTCATTGGCGCAGCGGATGTCATAGCCGTAGCTGGAAGTGCCGTAGCTGACGATGCGCTGATCGTTCACGAAGCGCACTTGACCAGGTTCAAACGGCTCAATCATGCCCGTTGATTCAGCCATGCGACGTATCCATTTATCTGATTTGATGCTCATATTCACCCTTGCTGTAAAAAGTTTAAGTTATTTTGTGTGCATTGTAGCAAATTTGGGGGTGGCAATCTGATAAAATGGCGGATGTTTTCGGCCGCAACCGTCTGTGTCCTGTCTGTGTCGGTGCGACCTTGTTAATTATTAAATTATTATTGAAATATTTTCGGATTCCAAAAAATGTTAGACATCCAACTCCTGCGCAAAGACATCGATTCTGTCGCTTCTCGTTTGAAATCTCGCGGTTTTGACCTCAACGTTGCCGCGTTTAATCAACTCGAAGCCGAACGCAAATCCATCCAAGTCAAAACCGAGGACTTGCAAGCCCAGCGCAACAAGCTTTCCAAAGAAATCGGCATCCGCAAATCGCAAAAACTCTCAGCCGATGACATCATGGCGCAGGTCGCGGGCATAGCCGACGAGCTCAAAAATTCTGCCGAGCAGTTGGATGGCATCCAAGTTCAGATGCGCACCCTGCTGATGAACATCCCGAACGTACCGCATGAATCTGTCCCCGTGGGTGAGGACGAGAGCGGCAACGTCGAAGTGGCGCGTGTCGGCGATGTGCCGAGCTTTGATTTTGAAGTCAAAGACCACGTGAGTCTGGGCGAAGGTCTGGGTCAGTTGGACTTTGACATGGCGAGCAAGCTCACGGGCTCGCGCTTTAGCTTCATGCGCGGCGGGCTGGCGAAATTGCACCGCGCATTGGCGCAGCTCATGCTCGACACCCACACCAGCACCCACGGCTACACTGAGTGCTACACGCCCTATATGGTCAATGCCGACAGCCTCTACGGCACGGGTCAATTGCCCAAATTTAAGGACGATATGTTCTGGGTGACCAAAGGCGGCGATGAGGATGCGCGTGAGTTGTATCTGATTTCAACCTCAGAAATCCCTCTGACCAACACCGTGCGCGATGTGATTGTCGAAGCCGACCAATTGCCGATTAAACTCACCGCACACACCCCCTGCTTTCGCTCAGAAGCCGGTTCAGGTGGGCGCGACACACGCGGCATGATCCGCCAACATCAGTTCGATAAAGTCGAGATGGTGCAAATCGTCCACCCAGAGAACTCGTATGCGGCACTCGAAGAGATGCGCGGCCACGCCGAAAAAATCCTGCAATTGCTCGAGTTGCCCTACCGCGTCGTGGCGCTGTGTACAGGCGACATGGGCTTTGGCGCGGCCAAGACCTATGATTTGGAAGTGTGGGTGCCCTCACAAAACACCTACCGTGAAATTTCCAGCGTATCGAACTGCGAAGCCTTCCAAGCGCAACGCATGCAAGCGCGATTCCGAGGTGAGTCGGGCAAACCTGAACTGGTGCACACGCTCAATGGCTCAGGTTTGGCGGTCGGTCGTGCGCTGGTCGCATTGCTTGAGAACCACCAGCGTGCCGATGGCAGCATCAAAATCCCAGCAGCATTGCATCCGTATATGGGCGGCGTGACCGAATTGCGTTGATTTTCTTGAGCGAGATGCGTTCGATGTGCTGAACGCACTCGAATTTGAATGGATTTTTTCATCAAACAGCGACAAAAGACTTGAACAAAGTTTTGAAATGCGGCATAATCTCACTTCTTCGCAAATGCAGTTTAAATGCGGGACAGAATTAGGTTAAAGGTTGATACGGGGGTATAGCTCAGCTGGGAGAGCGCTTGCATGGCATGCAAGAGGTCAGCGG
>CAZDLD010000095.1:0-6992 GCA_964506355.1 uncultured Hydromonas sp. | reverse complement strand
CAAGCTGAAAGCAGATGCTGAGAAATTCTTGGGCGAGCCAGTGACCGAAGCGGTGATTACGGTTCCTGCGTACTTCAATGACGCGCAACGTCAAGCGACCAAAGATGCAGGCCGCATCGCGGGCTTGGACGTCAAGCGCATCATCAATGAGCCAACAGCAGCGGCATTGGCCTTTGGTTTGGACAAAAAAGAAGGCGGCGATCGCAAAGTGGCCGTGTATGACTTGGGTGGTGGTACTTTTGACGTATCGATTATTGAGATTGCTGACGTCGATGGCGAAATGCAGTTCGAAGTGTTGGCGACCAATGGCGACACGTTCTTGGGCGGTGAAGATTTTGATCAACGCATCATCGGTTATTTGATTGACGAGTTCAAAAAAGAGCAGGGCGTGGACTTGTCCAAAGACGTTTTGGCCTTGCAACGCCTCAAAGAAGCGGCTGAAAAAGCGAAAATCGAGTTGTCATCAGCAGCCCAAACCGAAATCAACTTGCCGTACATCACCGCAGATGCAAGCGGTCCAAAGCACATGGCGTTGAAAATCACCCGTGCAAAATTGGAATCTTTGGTCGATGATTTGGTCTCGCGCACCATCGAGCCTTGCCGCGTGGCGTTGAAAGATGCAGGCTTGAAAATCACCGACATCGATGATGTGATTTTGGTTGGTGGTCAAACCCGTATGCCTAAGGTTCAAGAACAGGTTAAAGAATTCTTCGGTAAAGAAGCGCGTAAAGACATCAACCCTGATGAAGCGGTGGCGGTTGGTGCTGCGATTCAAGGTCAAGTGTTGGGCGGTGGTCGCACTGATGTGTTGTTGCTCGACGTGACCCCATTGTCATTGGGCATCGAGACCATGGGCGGCGTGATGACCAAGATGATTAACAAAAACACCACGATTCCAACCAAGTTTGCTCAAGTCTACTCGACCGCTGAAGACAACCAACCTGCGGTTACGGTTAAAGTCTACCAAGGCGAGCGCGAAATGGCAGCGCACAACAAACTGCTCGGCGAATTCAACTTGGAAGGCATTCCACCAGCACCCCGTGGCGTACCGCAAATTGAAGTGGCTTTTGACATTGACGCGAACGGCATTTTGCACGTAAATGCCAAGGACAAAGGCACGGGTAAAGAGAATAAAATCGTGATTAAAGCGAACTCAGGCTTGTCAGACGACGAAATTCAGCAAATGATTAAAGACGCTGAATTGAATGCCGAAGAAGACAAAAAAGCTCGCGGTCTCGTGGAAGCGAAAAACGGTGCAGATGCACTGGTTCACTCAACTAAGAAATCATTGGAAGAGTACGGCGATAAAGTCGGCGCTGAGGAAAAAACTCAGATTGAAGATGCGGTGAAAGCTTTGGAAGACATCATCCAAACTGGCACCAAGGAAGAAATCGAAGCGAAAACTGAAGAGCTGGGCAAAGTATCACAAAAACTGGGTGAAGCGATGTACGCCGACATGCAGGCCAAGGCGCAAGCTGAAGGCGGTGCAGGTGCGGATGGTGAACCTCAACCAGCAGATGTGGTAGATGCGGACTTTAAAGAAGTGAAGAAAGACGCGTAATCAGCGTTGGACATCGGCAGCAATATCAGCCGATACCCAAACGGGCGAGTGCACACTCGCCCGTTTTTGTTCGGGCGTCAAGAGTGTCAATATTGTCACAAGGCACAGTTGTAACGAATTTCTCATTGCAAAGGGTGTATCCTCGACAGATGGGTCAACGATAGACAGCGCCATGCGTTAGCAGTCAATAAGTTATACGTCATGTGCCGTTCAATTCACTTCAATGTTCGGTATCGAAGTTTTATTATTTAGGAGATACGATGAAACCACAATCACGCACGGTCACACCGTCAAAATTGACTTTGAGCATCATTGCAGCGATGTTGTTGGCAGCAATGCCCACAGCTCAAGCCAAACGCATCAATCCAGATTTATTGCCCCGAACGGATGCCATCATGGTTGCGCCCGATCGTTATCCGCATGAGCCAGTGCCATCGGAGGTGGATCCAGATATTCAGAGCACGGTGCGTGATGTTTTGCAAGAACCTACTCAGTCCATCGCACCATTTATCCCGAACCAGCACTATGACCGTGTGATTGAGATGGTGTTTGCCATCGATACCACTGGTTCTATGGGGGGCTTGATTGAAGGGGCGAAATCCAAGGTCTGGCGCATCATCAATGACGTGACTCAGAAGCAAAAGCAATCGGGACAAAAGGTGTTGGTGCGCGTTGGTTTGGTCGCGTACCGTGATTTGCAGGATGACTACGTCACTCGTGTGACGCCGTTGTCTTCGGATTTGGATTCGGTGTACAGTCAATTGATGGCTTTTGAGGCGCAGGGCGGTGGCGATACGCCTGAGAACGTGCGCATGGCGATGAGCGATGCTTTGCACAGCACGGGTTGGATGAAGATGCAGACGCGCACCGAGACAGGGCGAGTGCGCGACCGCGTGGGTAAACTCTCGCAGGTGTTGTTCTTGGTCGGCGATGCGCCGCCACACGATGATTATCGCCGCTGGCCCAGCGCACAGAACACGGCAAAAAATGCCCGCCGTGATGGCATATATGTCAATGCCATCCAAGTGGGCAACATCGCAGGCACGGAACCGATTTGGCGTTCAGTGGCACAAAATGGCGGCGGGGCGTATTTTGCGATTGCTCAAAATGGCGGCGTTCAGGCGGTGACCACACCCTATGACGCACCATTGGCCAAGCTCGGTGAGGACATGAGTGCCAAAGGGGTGTATTTCGGACATGAGCGTGTGAAATCAGCATCGGACAGCGCCTCGTATGCCAAAGCCATCACAGCGGCGCCAGTGGAAGCCAAGGCCGATCGCGCCAAAAACAAAGCACTGAACAAAGAGTCGGCCTATGGTTCAAACGACTTGGTGCAGGCTATAGAAAATAAATCGGTGCAGCTCGATGCGATTAAGACCGAAGACCTACCCGATGAAATGCAAAAAATGACGGCAAGCCAGCGTCAAGCCTATGTTGATGAAAAAATCGCCGAACGTGCGTCACTGCGTGAACAAATCACCGAGTTGTCACAAAAGCGCGATGCGTATTTGCGTGACCATGAGGTGGGCTCTGCCGATGCTTTTGATACAGCGGTGTCCAAGGCGCTTAGCGTGCAAATCGACTAAAGCCAATACGTAAACATTTGAGCTTATTATGAACAACGGTGCGCATCAGCACCGTTTTTCTTTGGCGCAGATGGGTATAATGCGCGAACCTTTACTTTAGCGTTCATGATGATGTCCAAAAAATCCAGTCATTCAAGCCATTCCAGCTCAGTACATTCGAATTCAAAGAGTGTTCTGTGTCCATGCGGGCGTTCAATGCTGTACACCGATTGCTGCGGTGCGCTTCACGAAGCCGTGCGCGATGGGCAGACCGAACCACGCGCACAAACAGCCGAGCAGCTGATGCGTTCGCGCTATGCAGCGTATGTGGTGCAGGACATGGCTTATGTGCGCCACACTTGGCACGTGAGCAGCTGTCCTGAGGATTTGAGCGACGAGTCCGAGCAAGGTGATGCCTCAACAACACAAACAACCACAACACAATCAACCACAGCACAATCAACCACAGCACAAACCACAACCCGTTGGATGGGGTTGAGTGTGCTCAAATCATGGCCGGGTACTGATGAGAACGAGGCTTACGTTGAGTTTGTGGCCAAGTACAAAGTGGGCGGTCAGGGCGTGGAGCGCCTGCACGAAATCAGTCGATTTGTCCGTGAAGCTAGGCGTTGGTATTACGTGGATGGGGTGTTTCCGCGCCAGTAGGTTTCGTTGAGGTTGGCGCGCTGGTTAATCAGTCGCGCCATGATGAAGAACACGTCCGAGCAGCGGTTCAGATATTTGAGGCTGTCCTCGTTGAGCGCTTCACTTTGGTTGAGTGCGACCAAGCTACGCTCGGCGCGGCGCGCGACGCTGCGACACACATGCGCTTGAGTCGCAGCAGGATTGCCCGAGGGGAGAATGAACTCTTTGAGCGCGGGCAGTTGCGCGTTGGCCTGTGCGGCCCACGACTCAACTTCAGCCAATGCGCCCGCTCGCAAAAATTCCATACCCGGTACGGCCAATTCTGAACCAATTTCGAACAGATGATGTTGAATGACGGTCAGAAACGCATCCATCTGCGCTACATCCGCTGGTGCGGCAGTTGCCACCATGCTGCGCAACAAACCGATGTTTGAATTGAGCTCGTCCACATCGCCCATGGCATTGAAGCGTGGGTGCGATTTGGCCAAGCGCGAGCCATCGGCCAGCGAAGAGGAGCCATCATCGCCCGTGCGGGTGATGATTTGGTCGAGGCGATTGGTCATGGTGGCTTTCGTTGTGGGGCTGAATGAATGAGTCGTGCAGATTAGTTGCGTATTTAATTACGGATTAATCGCGGAAGTTATCAAAGGTCAATGGCAAATCTTCCATGTCTTTGCGCAGCAGCGCCATGGTGCTTTGCAAATCATCGCGTTTGGTGCCTGTCACGCGCACGGCATCGCCTTGAATCGAGGCTTGAACTTTAATTTTTGAGTCTTTAATCAATTTGACGATTTTTTTCGCGTCTTCGGTGGCGACACCGTTTTTGACTTGGATGATTTGTTTGACTTTATCGCCGCTCATTTTTTGCACGTCTTTTTCGACCAAAAAACGCACGTCGACATTGCGCTTGGCGCATTTGTTGCGCAGCACGTCCAACACCTGTTCCAGTTGGAATTCGGAGTCGGCAAAAGCGGTCAGCTCATATTCTTTTTGCTCGACGCGAGCGTCGGAGCCTTTAAAATCGAATCGGCCAGAGATTTCTTTGTTCGCTTGTTCTACCGCATTGCGCAGTTCTACGGCATCGGCTTTGAGTACGGTGTCAAAAGAGGGCATGGTGCTTCCTTATAAGTCAGTCAAATCATTCGGGGAAATTTTAGAATCGGTCAAAATACTGCCGATTGTTATCCGCCAAATTATACCGCATCGGTATAATGAGCGATGATTTTTACATATTTTTACTTGCAGTAGATGCGTCTCATTAAAAAGTTTCCACATGAACCAGCCACAAACTGACTTGCCCATCGCTATGACTCAACACATTGTTCAGAATATTGATTTAACACCGTTCAACACCTTTGGGTTTTCGGTCCATGCGCAGCACTACGTGCGCATCGAGGACAGCGGTGCATTTATTCAATGGTGGCTCGCGCCCGATCAAGCTGCTGTGCGCACACAAGCGCGCTTTATTCTGGGGGGCGGCAGCAATATGGTACTCACGCACGACATCGAGGCGCTCGTGTTGCATGTGCAGACGCAGGGCATACGCGAGCTCAAGCGCGATGAGCGCCATGTTTGGATTGAGGTGCAGGCAGGTCAAGTGTGGCACGATTGGGTGATGCACACGGTGGCGCAGGGTTGGGCTGGGATTGAAAATCTGGCTTTGATACCCGGTACGGTGGGTGCGTGTCCTGTGCAAAACATCGGTGCGTATGGCATGGAAGCGGGGCAGGCGATTGAGTCGGTGACGGTGTTCGATTTCGCGACGGGGCAGATGCGCAGCATCACTGCGCAGGATTGTGCTTTTGCCTATCGGGACAGTGTGTTCAAACACGAATTATTTGAGGGGCAGGCTCGTTACTTGATTTTGTCTGTGTGTTTCAAACTGCGCCATCAGCTGAGCGATTGGCAAGCGAGTTTGGGCTATGGCGACGTGGCCACACGGGTGCAGTCCTTGGTGTCCGAGCGAGGCGATGCTCAAGTGCGTCCAGCAGACGTGGCGCAGGCCATCATCAGCATTCGTCAAAGCAAATTGCCAGACCCGATGGAATTGGGCAATGCGGGCAGTTTCTTTAAAAACCCTGTGGTTGCGCATGCCCTCGCAGACGCGCTCAAAGTCCAACACCCCGAGCTGCCGTGCTATCCCATGGCAGACGGACAGGTCAAATTGGCTGCGGGTTGGTTGATTGAGCAGGCGGGCTGGAAAGGCCAACGTTCTGAATCCGGCGCAGTGGGTGTGTATGACAAGCAAGCCTTGGTCTTGGTTCACCACGGCGGCGGTTCAGGGGCGCAGCTCATGGCTTTTGCTCAGCGCATCGCTGAGGATGTGGCTGAAAAATTTGGTGTGCGCATAGAGCCTGAACCCATCGTGCTATAAGCAATAAATCGGTAACAAACACAAAGAGCGAGTTCATCACGACTCGCTCTTTGTGTTTATATTGAGTTGCTGTGCTTATTTTCCTATGGTCAAGCCATATTGAGCCAAGTCATTCAAACCGCCCAAATTGACAACATTGGTATAGCCCATGCTTTTTAGGGTATCAAACGCAAGGCTCGAGCGGTGACCTGAACGACAATGTACATAAATCTTCTGATTTTTGTCTGGTGCAATACTGGCAATGGTTTGGCCGATGTTGCTGTGCGGTGCCAGGATGGCGGTGCTGACGTGTCCCGAGTTGTACTCGTCAGGAGTGCGCACATCGAGTAACAGCGCTTGGTGCGCAGCTAATTCTTGCGGGATTTGGGTCGCATTGATGCTTTGCGAATTAGTCTGTTGACAGGCAATCAGTGTGCTCACCAAGGTCATGCTGGCGACCGTGGCCAAGCTTAGGAGCACGAAACGCAGTCGACTGTTTCTGCGGGTTTGGGTAGAATTCATCATCTGACCTCTAAGCGTGAATATAAAAAAAGCCGATGGGCATCAGCTGGTTTTGTCAAAATTCTATTAAGGGGTTTCGTCAATCAAGCACAAATTGACCACTTGCAAATCGTTGCTTGCAGCAAACTCAAGGAAAAATCGGTAGGCTTCAGGTTTGAGATTTTCGAGTTCGCTGCTCACTATCACGCATTTGACTTCTTCAAACAGGGTGGGGCGAACGTACTCTGAATAAGTGATGTGGTTGTAACCTTGTTGATCACGTTCAAAGCAGCGCATCACACCGCACAGACGCTCAGCCCAATCACTGGGCCTAAATGATTTTCCTTGTGGGGTTACCCCTTCGATT
>CAZDLD010000094.1:0-7019 GCA_964506355.1 uncultured Hydromonas sp. | reverse complement strand
CACTTTGCACAGTGCGTGCCGTGGCGAGCATGGCGATTTTTTTATTCTGCGTCAGTTGAACAGCTGGTTTAATCGCAGGCTCTAAGCCCACGAAAAACACATCAGGGTATAACCCGCGCAGGTAGGTCGCACCTGCCGCAGTGGCGGTGTTGCACGCCCAGACGATGGCCTTGCACCCCTGAGCCAAAAACCACTCAGTCATCAGCACCATGCGCTCGCGTATCCACGCCTCAGGCTTGTCGCCATAGGGCACGTGGGCATTGTCCGCAACGTAGATGAAGTCCTCATGCGGCATACTCGCGTGCAGATGCCGCCACACGCTCAAGCCACCCAAGCCCGAGTCAAATACCCCAATCGGCCCTTCGCGCAGATGCGCCAAACTCGGACCATGTGCGGCACGCAAGGCATTGGCATTGAGCGGTGCGGTGGTATCCAGCGCCTCGACCACTGCGGTGTGATTCATCGTTCGTTCTGCCATGCCGTCAATTCTTCTTCAAAAAAACCTGCCGCACGACGTGCCGCAATATTCAAGGGTGGGCGCAAACGCGGTGCGCTGTGGTGCGCTGCGATGCGGCGGTATTCTAAAATTGGTTCGTGCTGGTTCTGCGCGCATGCATGTATGAACCAGCGGTGTCCGAGCGCCACGTGGGTGATTTCATCGCGCAAAATCACATCCAAGATACTTGCTGCTTGCGCATCACCCGCTTGGAGAAACTTCTGTTGCATGATGGGGCAAGCATCCAAACCGCGTGCTTCTAAAGTTCGCGGCACCATCGCCATGCGATCGGCCAGTGAGTGGCGCGTGCGCTCAGCCATGTCCCACAGCCCGCTGTGCGCAGGAAAATCGCCATAACAAAACCCCAAGGAATGCAAATGCCGCTCAATCAGCGAGAAATGATACGCCTCCTCAGCCGCCACGCGCCACCAATCCCAGTAATAATCCTCTGCCAAACCCGCAAATCGTACCATCGCATCGAGCGCCAAATTAATCGCATTGAACTCAATGTGCGCCAGCGCATGGACTGTGGCGGCCAATCCTTCGGCGCTGCTCATGCTGCGCCGTGGCGTATCGCTGGGGCGAATCAGCTCAGGTTTATTTGGAATTCCAGGGCAATGCTGCGCCAAATCTGGGTTATCCCGCCAATCACGCTGCGCATCCAAATGCAACTGCCCTGCTTGACCTGCACGAAACTGCGTGCGCAAAGCCACTTGTTTGTCCGCAGATGAGCGCAGCATCAAGATCTGCAAGGCCAGTGCACGCAACTCGTCCACACCCAACGCCCGCACAGCCACCCCATCCTTCGCATGGGGCATGGACAACCACGCATCAAACGTATAGATGGCATCCATATCAAACTTAGAAACAGACTCAGAAGTGGGGCAATTCATGGGCACAATGCAGACAACTCAGTTAAAATGCCATTTTATACCCATTGTGCGTCCCGCTATGCGCCTGCACAAAAAATTATTTGGAAACGATGGTATGCCGATTTATTCATTCAAAGACCACAGCCCCAGCTTGTCCGAGCGCACGTATGTAGCGCCCAACGCGGTATTGGTCGGGCAAGTGGTGCTCAACGCAGGCGCGAACGTCTGGTTCGGTGCGGTGCTGCGCGGCGACAACGAGCCCATCACCGTGGGCAAGAACAGCAATATTCAAGAAAACAGCGTCCTGCACACCGATGTCGGCGCGCCCTTGAACATTGGCGAAAACGTCACCATCGGCCACAGCGTCACCCTGCATGGCTGCACCATTGGTGACAACAGCCTCATCGGCATGGGCGCAATTGTGCTCAACCATGCAAATATCGGCGCGAACAGCATCGTCGGCGCAGGTGCCTTGGTCACCGAGGGCAAAAGCTTTCCCGAAGGCGCACTGCTGGTGGGCAGCCCTGCCAAAGTTCTGCGTATGCTCAGCGAGGAAGAAATCGCCCGCCTGCCCAACAATGCGCACAATTATTCAGCACGGGGGCAGGAGTACGCCGCACTGCTCAAACCCATAAGCTCAGACCTATGAGCACAGAACAACCCATACCCGCCGAAGTTGTGGTGCATCAAACGATGGACGCGTTTTTGGCCAGCGTAGAGCGTCGCGCTTATAAGCAAGCGCTCTACGCGGTGCGCAACGAAGAAAACGCCTTGGACATTGTTCAAGACGCCATGCTCAGTCTCGTGCAGTCTTATAGTGACAAACCACCCGCTGAGTGGCCGATGTTGTTCACCCGCATTTTGCAAAACGCGGTACACAACCATTTTCGCCGCAACAAAGTGCGCGACTACTGGACACCGAATTTTTCACAATTCGACACCAGCGTGGGCGATGAAGAATCCAACTCCATCGACATCATCGAAGCGATTATGAGCAAAAGCGATCAAAAATCGACGTTCTCAACCGAAGATGTGATTAAACGCGAACAAATCCTCAACAAAATTGAAGAATTGATAAAAAAGCTTCCAGACCGTCAACGAGAAGCCTTCATGCTGCGTTACTGGGAGGACTACTCGGTGACAGAAACGGCCGAATTGATGGGCTGCTCTGAAGGCAGCGTCAAGACGCACTGTTCACGAGCCACGCATGCCCTGTCCTTGGCACTTCAAGAAATGGGCATCAGCAGCAGTACACTTTGATTTTTTTAGATTTTTTAGAATTTAATACCCGTATCCATGAACCAGCAGCACTTATCGACACCATTATCGACACATTAGCGCATGACTAAATTGAAACAGAGTTGACCATGAACACATTAGAACACCACACGCCACCGAGTGCCGAACAAGCCAGCCTAATCGCTCGCGATGTTTTGCTGGCGCGTGAAGCTTTGGACTATGGCACAGACGCATTGCCCCACGACATCACTGAACGACTGCGTGCTGCGCGTGTGCGTGCCCTGAGCGCACCGAAAAAATCGGTACAGGCCACGCCTCGAAAATCCACATTTAACTTCGGCTCATGGTATCAACACTTATCAAGCTGGATGCGCAGTGGCATTGCCGTAGGCGCGGTGGCAGTTGCGTTTATTTTGACCTTGGGCACCACCCAGTCAGATTTGAACAGCGCGTCGCAACAAGCCAACGCTCAAGGCAATTCACAAGCATTGCAAGCAAACTCAAGTGTTCAGAGCGCCAGTTTGACCAGCAGTATGTCAGCGTCGGGCATCATGAGCGCTTTGCCTACGTTGAACAAAGACACCAATGGCAAGACCACTGTAACCAAGAACAAAAACCCTTCAGGCGCAGCGCGGGTATTGCTCGCAGCAGATGCGGTGTCAGCCAACCCTGAGGACGAGCAAGTGGACATCATCTTGCGTGAGAAAATTCCATTACAAGCATACTTGAACGAAGATTTTAACCAGTTTACTGAGCGTCATGCCGAATCGAACAGCACGCCCAACAGTACGCAACCTCAATAAAATCGCTAAATTTTAATAAAATACAGGTGCACCATGATGAAAACCAACGCCACTCATAACCGCACACCGTTTAATTTCAAGCGCACGGTCAGCACCCTGCTGTGCCTGAGCGCATTGATTGCAGCGCCTGCCGCATGGGCGCAAACGTGGGAAGATTTGCCCAGCGACAGTCAAAAAACCCTGCGTCCGCTGCGCCTGTCTTGGTCAGATTTATCCGACGCACAGAAACAAAGCTGGTTGCGCCGCGTCCCCGAGCTCAAGTCCATGTCGGGCGAACAACTCTCGAATGCTCAAGAGCGCATGGCAGAGTGGGCCGCACTGTCAGGTCAGCAACGCATGCAAGTGCAGCAACGTCTACAAAACAGCAAACAGCCCGACCCGAACATCCGCGCCAAACTGTGGAAAGACTACACAGGGCAATAAAGCCGCAAAATCTTTAAAATCAGCAAAATCGGTAGGAAACCTGCCCAAGACCAGCTAAAATAGCGCACCGTTATCGTTGATAACGGTGTTTTTATTTTTTACCATACCAAACACAACTCAAGCACAACAACTCAAGTACACCAGCACCCATCATGACTAAAGCCAAAGCAAGCGACAACACAAGCAACAACGCAAGCGCCAACACAAAAACCGCCCAAGCCAGCACTTCAAACCTCACGCCGTCGAGCTACGGGCGTCGCGTGTGGTCGTCTTTATACGAATTGGCCTTGTTGTTCGGCATCAATTTTGTCACCGCTTTGGTGGTGCAAATTATCCTGAGTCTGCTCAAAATCAAGCTGCCCAACTGGGGGCATTCCTTGGTGTTTTTCTTTGCAATGGGAATTTACTTTGTTTACTGTTGGACGCGCGCAGGACAGACTTTGGCGCAAAGAACATGGAAGCTAAAAACGGTCACCCTGGACGGACAGAAAATGAGCGCAGCACGCGCATGGCTGCGCTACACGCTCTCGTATCTGGGCTTGATGCCGGCATTCATCATCGCGTGGACCCAGTTTCATCAGCACAGCCACATCCCCAGCGCCGCGAGTACCTATACCTTGGCCATCGGTCTGGCGTTTATCAACTGGCTCGCCCTACTCGGCACGTCATTGATGCACCCAGAAAAAATCGCCCTTCACGAGCGATTGTCCAAAACCCGCACCATCTGGGTTAAATCATAATTATTTAAGCATTCATTTTCGCGGTTATTTTCACGTTTATTGTGGCGCGGCAGAAGCCTGCGCCACTTTGCGCTTGATCTCCGCCACATCCATGCGCTCGATGTAACGAATTAAATTCGACCAAATCGGATGGTAGCCAAAGCCCCCCTGCGTCATCTCCGCAATGGCCGCTTCCTTGCTCCAACCCTGCTCAACAATGCGGTAAATCGCCGTCATCATTCCCGTGCGATCTGAACCATGCATACAGTGCAGCAGCACGGGCTGATTGGCTGGGTTGCTCACGATTTTTAAAAACTGCACCACATAATCTTCCTTGACATGCCAAGTGTCAAAGGCAATCTGCTCATAATGCACGCCAGTCGGGACGACCAATGCGCCATCGCCTGAATTGTTACGTAGATTCAGAACCGTTTTAATCTCTTTGGGCATGCCATACGCCACTGCCTGACGTTGATTGAGCAAGGTCAAACCCTCAGCCGTAGGCTGTGCTGAGCGGTACAGCACAGGCGAGACTTGAAACAGATTGGACAAGCCCTGCGCCGCAATCTCAGGCTTGCCCACAGGCTGCGCCCAGTTCAAGGGACGCAATTCAGGTGGCAAAGCAGGTGCGACCGCGCAAGCGGTCAAACTCAATGCGACGATGCTGTACGTGATGAATTTGGGGATGGCTTTGGGGATAACGTGTAACGCATGTTTACTAAGTGTGGGCATCGGAGTCCTTGGGTTTTTCAATATAAATAATCAGCGGGCGGTTCGCGAACCGCCCTTACGGTCGTATACAGCGCAGCTTCAGGCGATTATCGCATCATGGCTTCAATTTCGCCCACAGTCACAGGCACATCGCGCGTGGTGAGCTCACAGCCCGCATCGGTCACGATGGCATTGTCCTCAATGCGAATGCCGATGTTCCAATACTGCTCAGGCACCTCGGCACTCGGGCGGATGTACAATCCTGGCTCGATGGTCAGTGCCATTCCGACTTCCAATGGACGGTACACAGGCAACGATTTGCTCGCGTCTTGTGCGTCTGCACGCTGCCCCACACTGTACGCGCCACAATCATGCACATCCAATCCCAACCAATGCCCTGTGCGGTGCATGTAGAACGGCTGATAGGCTTTTTGCGTGATGGCGTCTTGCAGCGAGCCAACTTTGTTCGCATCCAATATGCCCAGTTCAAGCAGCCCTTGAGTCAGTATCTCGAGCACCGCGTTGTGCGGCTCGTCAAAGGCCACACCCGCACGGGTGAGCGCTATCGCACGGGTCTGCGCTGCCAGCACCAGCTCATAGAGCGCGCGTTGCGCGGGGCTGAACAAGCCATTGATGGGGAAGGTGCGTGTGATGTCGCCCGCGTAATAGCCATACTCGGCACCCGCGTCGATGAGGCACAAGTCCCCCGATTTCAGCTCGCTCAAACCCGCACGGTAATGCAATACACAGGCATTCGCCCCCGCCGCAACAATGGTGTTGTACGCGACATCCTGGGCACCACGGCGCATGAATTCATGGCGAATTTCCGCTTCCAAATCCAATTCGCGCCAGCCCACTTGGCAGGTCTGCATGGCACGCACGTGGCCCGCGGCTGAAATTTTGCCCGCTTCGCGCATCCAGCGCATCTCATCCGCATCCTTGCGCAGGCGCATCTCATCGAGCAGCGCATACACATCGTGCTGGGTGCTCGGCGCATTGGCACCGCTGCGTGCCAATCCTCGAGCAGCGTTGAGCGCCGTGCTCAATCGCGCGTCAAATGCCGCACTGTGCGCCAAAGGGGCAAACACCGCCTGCGTGTTGCTCAACAATTGCGGCAAGCGCGCGTCCAATTCGTCCACCGCGTGGCTCGCATCAACTGCCAAGGTGTGACACGCCACCTCAGGCCCCATACGATAGCCGTCCCAAATTTCACGTTCTAAATTCTTCTCACGACAGAACAACAGCGCCCGTGAGGACTCAGGCGTGACGCTCAGCACCAAATAGGCCTCAGGCTCATTAAAACCCGTCAAATAATAAAAATAACTGTCTGGGCGAAAATCATAATGGCTGTCGCGGTTGCGCGCCACTTCACTGGCGGTGGGAATAATCGCAATCGAGCTGCCCGCGCACTGCGCACGCATGCGGCGCATCAATTCTGCGCGGCGTTCTGCGTGGGGTGCGGGCTTAAATGGCTGTAAGTGTGGTTGTTGCGGTAAGTGCGATGTCTGCATGGCGCGTTCCAAGGGGTATTGAGTGAATTTATAATTCTGGCTAATTATGACTTTATGATTTTTTTTGCCGCGTCATCGAGCGCTTTGAGCTGAGCCAGTTTGTCTTTAATCTTCGCTTCCAAGCCACGGTCGGTCGGCTGGTAAAAATTCACGGGCGGCATCTGCTCGGGCAGGTAATTCTCCCCTGCCGCGTAGCCGTTCGCCTCGTCGTGTGCGTAGCGGTAGGCCTTGCCGTAGTCCAGCTC
>CAZDLD010000093.1:0-7113 GCA_964506355.1 uncultured Hydromonas sp. | reverse complement strand
CAAAACAGGCGTTCACAAAACCGCCGTCAACTAAGCCAAAGACAATTTCATCGGGCAATCGCTTGGCAGAAAATGCCGCCATTTGCGCTTGTGGTGCGTAAATACCGAGATTGTCGTCTTCAATATCGTTACGATTGACTTCAACGGTGACTTCCCAGTCTTCATTTTCAATGGTGTAACTGTGCGCCGCTAAGGATTTAACGTTTTTTTCGTCAATCCATTTTTTCATTTGTGGAAAACTAGCCATCCACTTGTAATCGTTGGCCGCCGTTTGGCTAGGCACCAGCATGGCAATTTTTGACCACTGGCTAGGTGCGGCTTCAAAGTTGTTATTAAAAATGGTACTTAAACCAATAAACACATTCGATAAAGCAAGTTTGTTAACTAACATGGGTTAAAGCTCCCGTTAAACAGATAATAAAAACACGTTGAGGTATGGGTTATTCGACCCAAATGCCCTCTGAATCAATCGCTAAGACAATGCCTGCCGCTGAGCGCGTACCTGTGCCGTCAGTTGCCGCGACGGTTTGGTTATCAACGATGTAACAAAGCTGCCCTAAGCTGGCCTGTGTGACAGGATCAGCACCATGACTCGCCCACTGAAACAGTTTTTTGCGACGTACTTTGGCAGATTTATCGCCGTCATCACCTGCACTGTTATCAACCGATTCTTCAAAACGGCCAACATAAGTTAAGTCGTCAGCCGTGGTCGCCATTTGTGCGAAACCATCGGCGTTGATAACGGCCATTGTTCCTGCAAGCACTGACACACCTGCGGCAAGTGCAATAGCAAGAAGCGATGGGTCTTTGTACGGGGTATTGCGGTCGGTGGTTGTCGCAGTCATGGCGTTAAGCTCCAGTAGCCAAGGTTTTTTGATACGCCGCAGGATCAATGCCCATTTGGCTACAAATAGCCAAAGCAGTGGCATCAAGACCCGCCGCAGGAAGATGTTGGTCAGGTTTTGTCGATTGACTTTGTTGTTGGGTCAACGCGGCAATTTTGGGGGCAGTGTCTAAAAATGACTTTAAGAACGTAGGATTGCTTTTAGCAACGCCACGCGCCCATGCTTCTTGAGCAGGTAACAAGCGACCATCACTTAAAGCGGCGACAACTAATGCCTCATGCTCATTCGTTTGCGTTTGTGCGGAGAGGGCAGCTACTTGTGCTTGCAAACCTTGCATCACTTCAATGGGCACAAACTTAGTAGGGTCTGGCGCGGTGGCTTGTGCTTGTTGAGACAATGCAACGATTTGTGTTGCGTTAGTCGTCAAAATAGCTAACAAATCGACACTGGCAGCGGCCATACCTTGACCATTCGATAACTGTGCAATGATTTTGTCGAGCTGGACTTTGATGTCTTCTGCCGTAGCACCTACGGGCAAATTGAGCATCCATTGCATACGTTCTAGGAGTTCATCCATCGCGGAATCCTCGGTAGTTTGAGAGGGTGGTGAAGTAGAAAATAACGAGAGAGCGGCCTGAGCTAATACGTCCGTAAGTCCATCAAGTGCAGGCGTGTTGGTTAAAGCGGCATGTAACAAACCGTCGACCATCCCTGTTTTTTGGTCGTAACTAAAAACAGGGCTGATATATCTGTACTCTTGGCTGGCAATCATTGCCGACGCGCTTTCTGTCCATGAGCAACGCGCATACAGTCCATCGTCACGCCATTCAAAGTCTTGCATCCAGCCTGACGCAGGGGCGGGTTGGCCATTCGTGGCTGACTTGAGTGTTTGATGCTCGTAGTCAATCACAAGGCCGTCTTGTCGTTGTTTTAACGCGGCCACCATGCGTTGTCCGTGTTCTGCCGTTAATACCCACGCGGCACATTCCGTTGGGCGACCGTCCACACTCTTAAAACTTCCCACAGGCAATACGCGCAACCAGTTATCGGTGGTGGCCGATACCTGAGTTGAACAAATGGCTAATGCTAAAAGTGATAATGAAGGGTTCATGTCTGCCGTCTCTCGTTATGGACATCAGATTAATGAGAGCAGAGGTGACAAATAAGGCGGAAGGGATTCCAACATTCAAAAATAGAACAATAGTTAAATAGGCGATTTAAGAGGGGTGATAGCAACAAAGGCTACAAAGACTTAGATAATGGCGTTAATAGCGTTTATGAATGTTCATAAACGCCTTTAATGGCGTTTTAGCTTTAGTCAAAGCCCATCTGTTGTAAGTAATGCTGTACTACGCCCACAACAGCGTCTTCAGCTTCGGGTTGAATGTTGCCGTTTTTATCAATAGGGATATAAGGACGCGCTTCAATATCGCCCCACAAGTTAGGAAACTGAGATTTTTTACCACCGAATTGTTGCATAGCAGCCTGCTTCACTTGTGCGGATACACCAACCCCTGCAAAGCCGTCTCCTGAAAATGGCGCAATACCACGAAATAAATTACCGCTCATTCTTAATATGTTTTCACTACCGTAGCCCAGTGCGGCACGACGCTTTTTGGTGACAGGTTTTAATCCTGCCCAAGCAGGCCGTCCATTGGCCTCAAGGTTTTTAACAGTTTGGTTATAAAGTTCAGTGGCAATCACAGCAGGTAAGCCGTACAAGTTAGCGTTTGCTTTAATTTGCCCCATGAATTTTTGTAACTCAGGCGCGGTCATTGTAATTTCAAACATGGCAATCTCGTTTCATAATGACTATAATTACAGCGTGAGATAGAAGCTAGGACAATTCGCTGCCTAGCGGCCTTGGTTAAGAGCTATGGCCTCAGTGGAAAGTGGCGTACCACCGTCTCACTTAATTTTTTCGTATCTTTGTCTATTGGTTGTCTGTGTTGTTTCAACAAGACTAATCGTCATAATCCTATTTTCAATCACTGCCGCTCGTTGTCCGCTTTCAAGTCGCGCCTTTCCCTCATACCCCATGCTAATAACAACGCGTGCCGCATAGCCATTGCCCATGTCGTACAGGTAAATAATAGCAGGGTCTTCTATATCCAAAAAAATAGCGGTTGGATTGGCTAGCACTTTAGGTAAATTGCCCAGCCATGCCGTGGGTAAAGCCTGTCCACTGGCGACTTTGTTATCTCTCATCCAATGCAACATGTCGTTATCAGTAGAGATTAAAGCAGCCGTTCTAGGCGGTTGCCATAACACGGGGTCAAGTTTAGATTTTTCGGCGATGGCTACCAGCACATCACTATCTAACACGCCTGTTAAGTAACGCTCACCCGTCACCATGATCGGCGGAGCTTTCACCGTAGGTGGTAATAACTTGATGGCATCTAGCTCTTTTTGTAACTCCATTACACGATTATCAAATTGCTTTTGCATTTCAGGCAGTAGCGTATTTTTCATATCGTCATAAAAGCGTGTCGCTAGAGGTGCTTCCATTGCTTCCACTTTTCGCAGTACTGGGGCAAGATACTCAGCAGGCGCAGCGTTAAACCCTGCATCGGGTGCAAAGAACACTTGTTTGCCATTTGCATCGGGTACATTAATCCCTGTTCGTTCTGCCAAGATAGGCGCATTGGTTAAACGGTTTGTGCCGATCTGTTCGGTTTTAGTGATTAACTTGTCTTTGGATGAGTCAACAATAAGATTGTCTTTTTCAACTTCATAAGCTGATACCCAAGTCCAATTACAACGGCATCTAAATCCGTTCTTAGGTTTACAGGTGTGCCATACAGGGTCATCGTATCTAAAAATACGGCCATTCATTGCACGGTGCGTTGGGCGTGTTTTACCGTCTAAAATGGCAATGTACTTAACAAACGGGTGGCTAATTTGAAGGGCAGGATTGCTGAGGTAATACTGTTCTTTGGCAGCCATGTAAGCCGAGCTTATGTTGGTGTCATAAATTGTGCGTAAACGACTTAGACTACCCAATTGCACCACTTGAGCATTACCTGCTGAATCGACAACGATCTGCTTACCCCACCAGCCTTTTTTCTGCAACGTTGGCGTAATGTCTTTGGCGAACTCTTCAAAGCTTTTGCCTTCTTTTAATGCCGTCACTAAGCCTTGATGAATATCTTGCAGCACATCAACACGCGCTACCTTAGCGACGGTAAAAGCACGGGCATGAGCCGCATCTAATGTCTCGTGCCAGTCCCAGCCAATTTTATAACCCTTGCTTTCTAAGTATTGAATCGCCGCTTCGGGCTTCATGCCAAAGGCTGCTTTAAGGTCTAAGCCATTCATTGGCCTAGCTCCTCTTGAGCCGCCAAGCGTCCCCATACTTCAGCAACAAAAATCAGGTTAGTGAGTTTTTCTTGTAGTTCACTATCATCCATTGACGGGTAAGTGTCTGCCAAAATAGACAGTAACTCATTTTCATTTTTTGCAGACTTAACGGCCTCAATCACAGGTAATAGCAATGGCTCAACAACCGACTGCAAAACATCGGCGGGGATGTTGTCCAATAAACCATACAGCGCGTTGACGTTTTGCGTAGCTAAGTCAGGCTTTTGGATAGCGATGATTTGACTTAATGCCGCCGTTGCTGTTTGACTAAGAGCTGCTTGAGCCTTACTTCCTTGACGCTGTAAAATCGGTTTATCCTTGTTTTCACGCATAGGAATACCTAATTTTCCATGTGCCCACTCCACGGTAATTTCCATACCAATATCGACTAACTCAGGCAATGCCTCGCTAAACAACTTAATGTCTTCGGGTACTTGGGTATTAAAGACAAAGCGCGGTGTGCGGCGTGGGTCGAAATTAGGCTTATTAATAGAACACATGGGAATGATTAAGCCAGTTGTTAATGTACTGGCCAACTGACGAGCATCCGCGACAAGCAAGTCATGACGCACTTCATTATGAACATTGCCCAAGGCATTGGTTGATGTTTTGCCGTCTGCTTGACTGGTGAGCGTGCCGCCCAAAATAGCTTTGCTGACCGATTTTTCACACCAATTTATCATCGCTTCAAACGGGTCATGACTTCCTTGAGCCGCTTCCTCAAAGTCGATGGTCATACCTTGCGGGATGATACCTGCTGCCGCATGGCCGATTTGCGTCACGGCACGAAGTAAGGTTGATTTTTCTCCGTCTGTTGCGCCACTGGGGTATTTACCTAAGCGCATTGGCAAGCCGTAAATTTCTAAAAACTCGGCCAAGTCACGGACAGAGTAATTCTTGAATAAATACGGCCACGCTAAAATACGATGTAAACCACCACGGGTTAAATAACCGCTTTTAGCCTTGTGCGTGTGAACCAACCACCCCAGCGGCCATAGTTCTGCACCATCCATTGAGCCATCACGTAAGCGCAGCTCGTTAAAGTTATCGTGTGGGGTTTGAAACCAAGACTGCGGGCGATGGGTAAAACTGCAAGGCAGTTGCAAATTATCCACTAGCTCCCATTCAATTTCTAAACAGGCAAAGCCGTGACCAATGCCGTCCAGTAGGTCAAGCATCACATCTTCAAAATCGTCGATGTTTTCTATCCATTCTTGAACTTCAGCAGCTAAAGCTTTTTCGGCAGGAGTGGCGTTTTTTGGCGGGGCGATATGCCAAGGAATGGTGAGTAGGGCGCGTTTACGTTTGCTCATCTCAGCAAAAATATGCGCGTCGCGCTCCTCCATATCCATGAATAGATAGGACTGTGCGATTAAGTTGCCTTGCTCGGCTTCAGTCAAAATAGCGTGGAGTTTTTGCGGAGTAATGCCTCGAGCGGGATGGTCGGCAAATTCACGATGCAACGCCCAAACCTCAGCACTTTGTACTTGTGCCAAAGCCTGTTTGGCTTCACTTTTTTTAAGTTTTTCGAGAGATTTTTTCTTTCCCATGACATGCAGACTCTAGGCGGATTAGTTCGCCTATACGCTACAAGTCATTGAGTGAAAGTATAAGGAGGAAGATATTCCAAATAATTTTAAGCTTTAAGATAGCGATATTAAAAAGCGGCCATAAGCCGAAATGTATGCTTATGACTATAGATAAGGCTATTAATATAAGAAGCAATACTGCTAATGTTCTGTCGTTCATCACCAGCCCCCATTACCACGATAGCCATAATCACCATCATCATCCCGATCACGCTCCGCCTTACTCGCAATCGCGGTAAACTCAAACGCTCCACCCTGCATAAAACTGGCACGAATTGCCATCATCAAGGCCACTGCAAAGTCACCATGCCGACGACCTTTACCGCCAATCGAGTCGAGGTCTTTTTGCCGACCTTTATCAATCTGAGGCACGCCGTTGACAATTTTAATGTGCATCAAATCATCTAAGATATTTTGATGGCGCGGCACTTCAATGTTAAATGCTTCAAACTCACCTTTAAGTTTAGGCATCCATTCGCCGTACCAAGCCGCTGATAAATGCACTTGGTCAATCGCTTCTGTGCCGTATTTAAGAGCCGCAGCCTCTGCCAAATAGCCACCGTTACCTGTCGCGTCAAACGCCGCCGCTGTAAAGCGTGGTAAACGCTCCAAAATATAGAGCAGTACTTGACGCTGTTGGTCATAGGTGAGGTTGCGTAATTCAACCACAAACGGAACGCGCTTTCGCAGGTGTTGGTTAATCGCTAACGGCACAAATACGGTTAAGTCACCACGACGGGCAAAGTCTTCACCTAATGTGTGACGGTCATTTTTGTTTAACTTTTTGAGTTCAGGAAGGACAGTGTCTTTACACCATTGTTCTATTTCTTGTTGGCGTTTTTCTTCTGACCACGTAATAAAGGTGTCATCGGCTTCATACTTCAATATCGGTATTGAATGATCAGCCACCATTGCCGCTTCAACAAGCGCACGCGGTAAATAATTACCGCCAGACTTTTTAGGCACACAGCCATATTCTTCGTCCGCACATTCTTTGTTAGGTGCGTTTTTATAGAGTTTTTCGCGCCATGCTTGCTCGGCTTCAAGCGACCATTCTTGACCTGTCACGTAACAAATACGCTTATACAAGCCTTCGGCTATCGCCTCGTCTAAGGTGATACGGTGAACACTGTAGTCTTTTCGACCTTCACGGGCATCTTGAATATATTGGTTGAAGGCGTTGTCCACGCCATTGTGGGTACTAATCAGCCGAACCTTATTACCCCACATCGTCAATGCGAGCGCGGCTTTTAACAGTTCTTCTAAGGACTCATGGAATGCTGCTTCGTCGATAACAACGTCACCCTGTAAACCACGCA
>CAZDLD010000092.1:0-7180 GCA_964506355.1 uncultured Hydromonas sp. | reverse complement strand
GTCCACAGTTGGCTCGATGGTTGAACCTGCTTTGCCCACGAATTTATTCGGTGCGCTCCAGATTTTTTTCGTGAACGACACAGATTTTTTGCGCTCTTCGGTGATGCTCATTGAAGATGCGATCACGTCGTATTTCTTAGCCAACAGACTAGGGATGATGCCGTCCCAATCTTGGTTCTGGAATGTACAGGTGGCTTTGAGTTCAGCACACATGGCCTTGGCAACGTCGATGTCAAAGCCGATAATTTCGCCCGATGGGCTGGTCATTTCAAACGGTGCGTAGGTCGCATCTGAGCCAAACTTAATGGTCAAAGGTGCAGCTGGCGCGCCTGCTGCTGCCGCTGGGGCTGCTGGTTTTTCAGCCTTAGGTGCACATGCAGTGAGGGTCAGAGCCACGATTGCCGCGCCCATCCATGTCAATTGATTCATCTTCATAAACTTCTCCTATTATTTATATGTGTGTGTATGTCGTTACATCAAACAAATCGTCAACAGCCTAAACAATTCCATGCGCTTCCCATGAGTGGGCTGTACACTCGGTCATCATTTCTGCACGACTGAAGTCTATCACAATTTCTACCATATTCAAGCGTGCTTGAGGTGCAAACCAAATGGACTCATCATTATTTATTGAGTGGTACCATGCGTATTGAACCCGTCCGCGCCAACTACTATATTGAACCTACTCGGTAAAATTATTCATAATCGGCATGCGCCAATCTTTGCCAAAGGCCAGTGTGGTGATGCGCGGCCCCAGTGCGCCTTGACGGCGTTTGTATTCATTGATGCGTACCAGTCGCACAACCCTGCGCACCACCGCTTCATCATGCCCCGATGCGACGATGACGCTTATGGGCTGACGTTGCTCGATGTAGCGATGCAGAATATCGTCCAGCACTTCGTACGCGGGTAGGCTGTCTTGATCGGTCTGGTTGTCGCGCAGCTCAGCCGAGGGTGCGCGGGTGATGATGTTCTGTGGAATCACATCGCGCAGGGCAAAACCATCGGTCTGATTGCGCCACGCACAGATGCGGTAGACGAAGGTTTTGTACACATCCTTGAGCACGGCAAACGCACCGACCATATCGCCGTACAGCGTGCAGTAGCCGGTCGCCAGCTCGGATTTATTGCCTGTATTGAGTACCAATGCTTGGTGCTTGTTCGACACCGCCATGAGGATGACGCCGCGGATACGTGCTTGCAAATTCTCCTCGGTCACGTCGGCTGGTTTGCCATCAAATACTGGCGCGAGCATGGTGGTGTAGAGATTGAACATATCCTCAATCGCCACCACATCGTAGCGCACGCCGACGCGATGAGCCATGTCCTTGGCATCGTCGAGCGACATTTGCGCCGTGTAGCGCGTGGGCATCATGATGGCGTGAACATTGTCCGCGCCCAGTGCATCGACCGCCACCGCCAAGGTCAAGGCCGAATCAACCCCGCCCGAGAGCCCCAAACAGACTTTTTTGAACCCTGTGGTGTGCACATAATCGCGCACGCCCTGCACCATGGCGCGGTAGGCTTCTTCTTCCTCGCTTGGGGTTTCAATAATCATGTCCTTGAGCCAGCGCTGTGAGGCAATGTCAAACACCGCTTCGTGCAACACAGGCACAAACATCGGCAACTGCATCGCCAGCGCATAGTCGCCCTGCTCACCGTTCACGTCAGGATTGAGCGCAAACGATGCGCCATCAAAAATCAATTCGTCCTGAGCACCCACGCGGTTAATCGACAGTAACGGCAAACCCGTTTCACGCACCCGCGCACCAAAGAATCGCAGGCGTTTTGCCACTTTCTCCGTGTGAAATGGTGAGGCATTGACCACGATCAGCGCTTGTGCACCCATGGCTTTGATATGTGCTGCGGGTTGTGGGTGCCATGCGTCTTCGCACACCAGCACGCCGAGTTTCACGCCTTGAATCTCAATCAGTTCAGGCTTTGGCCCTTCGACGAAGTAGCGCAACTCGTCGAACACCGATTGATTGGGGAGTTTTTGTTTGTGAATGCGGTGCAGCTCATGCCCGCCTTGGAGCAGCACCACGCTGTTGTACACGCGGGTTTTCGCGCCATCGGCGAACCAAGTGGGCACGCCCGCCAAGACATACAAATCGGGATAAGCACGCAAAGCCTCGCACAACCGACCCAGCGCGGCCTCGCTCGCCGCACGAAATGCGGGGCGCATGAGCAAATCTTCAGGCAAATAACCGGTAATCGACAACTCAGGCGTCATCAACAGATGCGCGCCCTGCTGTTGCGCATTCGCCGCAGCGGCGAGAATCTGCGCCAAATTGAATTCAAAATCACCGATACGCGCAGGAATCTGTGCACAAGATATTTTTAACATAGGTATTCCAAAATTATGAGAGCGTCAACACGCAGCATCATACCACGAGCGCCCATTTGAGCCCATGCCACATGGTCTTGACTGCCGCATGAATTCATTTAATCCAGTTTGCAATGTCAGATTTAATTAAATCAATGAGTTTTTGCTGAACTTTAGTGGTGGGATGGCGCAAACTTTTTGCCAGTGCCAATTTGATGCTGATACTGGGGTTAATGATGCGCTGAATATGAAACGATGACGGATTGGCGAGTGAAATTGTGGCGTTCTTGGTCAAAATCGCGCTACCCTGCTCATCGGCAACCAAAGACAGAATGGCAGAAATACTGTCAATTTCCAAAGGAATCAGTGGCTTTTTACCAATATTGGCCATTTCAGACTCGATAAACATCCGAATCGAGTTTGGGCGGCACGGCATAATCAACGGTATGTCTGCCAACTCACTAAATTCAATGGTTTCTGAATCGGATTGCTTGCTGCTTAAAGGTTGAATCAGATACATGTCCTCTTCAATCAGTGGAATGGTCTCAATTTCAGGTGAAGGCGTGATGTTGTAGAGCAAGGCAATGTCAATGCGACCCGTGTTGAGCGACTCCAGCATGGTCACGGATAAGCCCTCACTGATGACCAGAGCGGCATCGGGCATGTGCTTGCGAAACGAGCGGGTCAAACACACTGCCAGTGATTTCATCAAGCTTGGTGGAATGCCAAGCACCACGCGTCCCTTGAGCGTACCAGTGGTACGGTTGAGTTCTTCGCGAGTTCTGCCCACTTGATGCAAAATTCCTCGCCCATGCTCCAATAAGATTTTACCGGCATCGGTCACGGACACGCCACGCCCGTTACGAATAAACAAATGCTGTTGAAACTCCATTTCGAGCAGACGGACTTGACGGCTCAAGGCGGGCTGAGCAATATCCAATTCTATCGACGCCCGTGTAAAGCTACCAAGCTCGGCCACACGAATGAAATATTCCAGTTGTTTTAAATCCATCGACTTTCCTGCGCCATGATTATGTAGATGCGCACATCATAACGGCTGCACACGGTTTAATCAAAAGATTCTTTTCGGCTTTGGGTTTGTGCCGCCAGTCGCACGGGGGTATTCGCCGCGCCGTATTGGTCGTAGCCATTGAGGCGCTGACTGATTTCAAAGAAAAAACGCTGCTCAAACGGCGCCGAATACACATGTAAAAATGCGCCGCCCCATGTGTCAGCATCGTACAGAATGTTATAGGCCTGTAACTTTGCCACAAATGTTTCTTCCAAAGCAAAACGCGCCAATAGGTCATCGTAGTAATTTTCAGGGATTTCCAACAGCTTCACCCCGTTGGCCTTGATTTGCTCGACCGCAGCAAAAATATCCTGAGTTGAGAATGCAATGTGCTGCAATCCTGAACCTTTATACGTCGAGACCGAGCGAGCAATGGCGGTGTTGCGGTTTTCTGAGATATTTAAGGGAATGCGCACTTTGTTGTTGGTACTGCGCACAACACGGCTTTTCATCAGCCCATACGGATCAGGCAAGGTCCACTCGTGTTCGGTCACAAAACCAAACACCGTTCTAAAATGCAACACCCAACTGTCCAAGGTTTCAGCAGGCAAGCCAATCGCAAAGTGATCAATACTGTTCAATATGTGTTGGGTTTTGGGCTGCAACTCAAAATCCGAGTGGTAAATCGATTTTTTGCCGTGTCCTGTTTCGACAAAGTATTGCAAGCTGCCATCAGGTGCGCGCACTGCTGGAATGCGGCGCTCTTTCGGTCCGACGCGACTCTCAAAATGTCTGCAGCCGTATTCTGTGGCGCGCTCAAGCGCCAAATCAGCGTTGTCCATCGCAAAGGCACTGGCGCACAAGGAGGGGCCATGTGCCACAAAAAATGCGTGGGCGAACGAATCAGGCTCGGCATTCAAAATGAGATTAATTTTATCCTGCTGATACAGGGTCACCGCTTTTGACTTGTGCTGCCCTGTCTTGGTAAATCCAAATTGTTGCAAAATCTTGCCCAACTTCTCGCCCGAAGGCTCATCTACCGCAAACTCCAAGAACTCCACACCCTTGTATTCGGCCGCTGCGGGCGGTTGAAACAAAGATTGCTGTGCGGGTGTGTCGGGTGTATGCGCCTGCATATAAGTCTGAGTCACTTCCTCCAAATAGCGCAATGAACGACGCGCATCCAGCGCAGTTTGCCCCGTCGGTGCGGCGCGGAACCCATCATTGAAAATTTCCAATGACAATGGACCTTGATAACCAGAGTTTAATATCGGCGCGAGAAATGCGGCCAGTCCAAAGTCTCCTTGACCTGGAAAATTTCTAAAATGACGGCTCCATTCCATCACGTCCATTTTTAGATACGGTGCATCGGCCAGCTGAACAAAGACAATTTTATCGCTTGGAATGTCACTTAACGTTTTTAGATCGTCCAAAATTGACAAGGTGTGAAAACTATCCAAGATAATACCCAAATTGGGGTGATTAACTTGCTTGACGATGTCCCACACATGGCGATATGAGTTCACATAACGCCCCCATGCAAGTGCCTCATAACCGACCATAATGTTGTGCTGCTGCGCTAAATCAGCCAGTTTAGACAAATCTTCGGCGATGACCGCGTCGTCTTGAATCACATTGAGCGCCACGCTGCTGCACACCAAAATTTTGTCCGTGCCCAACTCATGCATGAGTTCAAACTTTCGTTTGGCGCGCTCCATTTGACGCTCAAAGCGCTCACGAGGCCCACCTTCAAAATCTCTAAATGGTTGAAACAGCATGATTTCAAGGTTCAAATCTTGGCACATCTGGCGCACGTCCGCAGGAGAGCCGTCAAAATACAATAAATCATTCTCGAAAATCTCAACCCCGTCAAAACCAGCTGCGGCAATGGCCTTGAGTTTTTCTGGCAAAGTCCCGCTGAGCGAAACCGTGGCTATACTGTGTTTCATCTTGTCCCCTTAAATAAAAGACTGATACAACTTAAAGCGGTACAAACGCATTAAAAAACGAAATCAACGCAATCAATGTGAAGAATGAGGTCACGATGGTTCCCAATAAAACCGCGGCACAAAATCCATCGTGTCCGTATTTTTGCCCAAATATCGGGTAAATGCTCATCATCGGCATCGCCGCCAGCGTGATGGCCGCCACGCCCAAGGTTGAGGGATGCGGCAGCAACACATAAACCAGTATCCCCACGCACAGTGGATGAACCAATAATTTGCCCAGAGCAACTTTACTCACCTCACGTTTGAGCCCAGCTATTTTGAGCCCGACCAAAGCGCCACCGACCACCATAAGCGACAAAGCAGCCGAGGACGCCGCGAGCATGTCCACCACACGCGCCATAGGCTTGGGCAGAACCACTTCAAACAACGCACAAAGAAATCCAAATACGATGGCCAATATCAAAGGGTTCTTTAACAAAGGTTTTAAGCTTTGAATCAAAGCATCTTTGACACTGGCGTGCTCTGCATTGTCACGTTCTGCCAGAATCAACATCAATGGCAAAATCAAAATATTCTCGACCACCAAGGCCAGTGCAATGGCCACACTGCTGGCAGGCCCCAACCAGTGCAACACTATCGGTGTGCCGATGAACCCTGAATTGGACACCGACATCCCGCCCCCTCTCAGAGCGCGAAATGCACTGCTGTGGCTTGATTCGCTGAACCAGCCCCACGCGAACGCCAGCAGTGAGCCAAGCGCGTATATCAGCAACAGACGGACATTCAGAATATCCGCTATGGGTGTTTGGGAAAGTGACTTAAAAATCATTGCGGGCAGCGTGAAGCGTATGACAAACAAGCCAAGCTTCTTCATGTCGCTGGCTGCAAACATCCCACCTTTGGTCACGCCGTAACCCAGCAGTATGAGCAAATAAACAGGGAGTGTGACAGAGAGTATTTCAATCATGGCGCTGCACCGAATCCAATTCAATAGGTATAAAGCAAAACAAGCCCCTCAGTTCGGATTAACCTTCAAAGGAGCTTGTGAAATAAAGGCTTAACTGTCATCACCTTAGCAAGCCAAGGCAACACAGTTAAGCGAGTTTTCAATCAATTAAACGATAATTAAATGATACGACGATAATTAAACATAAATAACTAACATCGAATCAACATTAAATTATTTAGAGAATGCCGCTGCGCGAGCTTTGGCATATTCTTCGTCCGACACAGGTTTGGCGTCAGGTTTGCCCAAGTCTTCAGTGCGGATGCGATATGTTTCACGTGCAGACCAAATGGCAATGCCCGAAATAATGGTAATCCCCAATACCACAGAACCAATGGTCATTGGCACATTCACCACATTACACATGGTCACACCATCGGCACATTTGACAGGCGTTACCAATTCCACGAAGTATGCTGGCAACAAAGCTGTTAATGCAGTACCCACGTTTTGTGCAATCGCCATACCCGACACACGAGCGCGTGCTGGGAACATTTCTGGGTAAAAACTTGGGAAAATCGCGTTATAACCTTGATAAACCACGCCCCACATCAAAATAGACATCAAGAATGCCAAAGGTGCATTGTGAATGCTGATGGCATACAAGTAAGCGAATGACAACAAGCCCGAACCAACAGAGCCCACCACCATAGGAATACGACGACCAATGCGATCAGACAAATTACCCACGAATGGAATCAAAAGCACGGCCACGATGTTGCCCACGACAGGAATCCACAAATACATTTCTTTGCTAAAGCCAATGCCGTAGATGGGTTGAACCGCATACGCAGCGCCAAAAACAGTGGCAACAATCGGGGTCACGTTCATGAATGCAGCACAAACCACGCGTATCATATCTTTCCAGTGGTGTTTTAATGCATAGG
>CAZDLD010000091.1:0-7214 GCA_964506355.1 uncultured Hydromonas sp. | reverse complement strand
ATCTCGCGTGCAACGAGTTGCCCCATGTCTTTGAGGTGGACGTGTCCCGGTACAAACTGGGTGAAGGAGTTGGCGACAGCGATAATCGGCTTGCTAAAATCATCGTCTTTCATCCCAGTGGCGCGCCAGAGTGCGCGAGCGCCTGCCATATTGCGACCAGCGGTGGAGGTTTTTGAACGGTATGCGGGCATGAGAACTCCTAATGTGTAAGGGCAATTGTGCGAATCACGCGGCTGCGTGATGTGAATGCGTTATTTTAGCGCAATCACCCGTGCTGTGGGTGCGTCTGTGTGTGAGATTGCATGATTTACTGGGCGATTTTGCGTTTCTTCAGCTTGTGTTCATCTGCGTCGTTGATAATGCCATTATCCGTGAGCCATCTTCTCACGTCTTTTATAAAGGATTTTCCCATGACCATCGCTAAAACTTCATTCAAAACCCCATTCAAAACCCGTTTCATCGCCCTCGCCTTATTTGCCTCCATCGGCATATTGAACGCAGGCACAGCCAGCGCTGGCGAAATCAAGCAAGACATGAAATCGATGAAAAAGAACCTTCGTGGCGCAATGAACAGCGATAGCGTCGAAGAGCTCGCACCCTACGTCGAAGCACTCAAATACGGCGCGTGGCACGCGTCGAACTTGCCCTTCGATGGCTCAGCACAAGAGCAGAGCACCTACAAAGAAGGTTTGGTCTACCTGCACCGTCAATTAGACGATGTTGATCAGGCGATTAAGAACCATGATTTAGACGCGGCAAAACGCGCTTTGCAAAAATTGCGTGACACTGAAGAAAAATACCACAATAAGTTGGATGTTTAATCGTCGCTGTGGTGTGGTTCGTTGATATCGGCCTGATGCATCTGATTTACATTCAATTGTATGAGCCACAATCACTGCACAATGATTTGTGATAATCTGTACGTGGTTAATGATTATCGATTGATTGAGCGAATTAAATAAGGAGTGAGCGATGTTGAAAAAAGCATTTTTGTTGGGTGTTTTGGGTGTGAGCACTGCTGTGAGTTTAACGGCACAGGCCGATACGAGCAAAACCGAAGCCGCACCGTTCGTCACCACGCCGCCGAGCGTCATCAGCGAATGGACCAAGCCTGCTGAATCTGCCAGTGATTTGAAAATGAAAAACGGCAGCAGCACCATCGAGCTGTACGGTACTGTCGATATTGGCTACGAGCATCAAGGCAAATAAAGCATATAAAGCATATAAAGCGCATCATGCCGCACCAACAACAAACCCCACTTCTACGTGGGGTTTGTTGTTTCTCTATACTCCCCTCTCCCGCCTGCGGGCGAGGGGAGTTACAGCGTTACGACTGCGCAATCAACATGGTACTGCGATAATATTTCAGCTCATCAATCGACTCATACACATCGGCCAGCGCGGTGTGGCGGGTTTCTTTCTTAAACGCATCATAAATGCGCGGATACCAGCGCCGCGCCAGTTCTTTGAGCGTGGACACGTCTATATTACGGTAGTGAAAGTGCTGCTCAAGCGTGGGCATATAACGCACCATGAATCGACGATCCTGCCCGATGGAGTTGCCGCACATCGGTGACTTGCCCATGCCGATGTAGCGGCGGATGAATTCGAGGGCTTCTTGTTCGACCTGCGCTTCGCTCAAGGTTGAAGCGCGCACTTTGGCGATTAGTCCCGAATTGCCGTGGGTCTTTTGGTTCCATGCGTCCATCCCTGCCAGCACTTCGTCAGACTGGTGCACCACCCACACAGGGCCCTCGGCCACGGTGTTGAGATTTTTATCCGTAATCACGATGGCCAGCTCGATGATGCGGTCTTGGAGTGGGTTCAGCCCTGTCATTTCCATATCGAGCCAAATCAATCGATCGTCGTCGCGTGGGATGCCGATGTTGGCTTGTACTTGCGGCTGGGAATCTGTCATAATGCAATCTTCTTTCATAATCCGAAAAATCAGAGGTTTATTGTTCTATGTTCACACTGTTGGGGCAACCCGAAATTCGTATGATGCTCGCGTTTATCATCGCGCTGGGCGTGTATTTTACGCTAAAGTTGGTGCTCAATATGCGCCAAATCAAATATATCGACAGCCATCAGAACGCCGTCCCTGCGCCGTTTGATCGTCGCATTGATTTAACCGCGCATCAAAAATCCGCACGTTATGCCTTTGTCAAACTGCGCCTGAATCGTTTGCAGCTGTTCATCGCGGTGTCGATTTTGCTGATTTGGACGCTGGGCAGCGGCATTGCATCGTTGGCGGGTTTGGTGCAACTTGGATTTCCCCATCCTTTGCATTTCGGTGTGGCTTTGCTGGTGATTTTTAGTTTAATCAGCTCTTTGTTTGAGTTGCCGCTGGCTTTCGTCGATCAATTTTATGTCGAGCAGGCGTTTGGCTTTAATCGCATGACGGTGAAAATGTGGCTGGTGGATTTGCTCAAAAGCACGGTTCTGTCCGCGCTCATCGGTATCCCTCTGCTGTACGCGGTGCTGTGGTTCATCCAAGTGTTCCCCGATACGTGGTGGTTCTGGGCGTGGGCCTTGTTCATCTCGTTCAATGTTCTGATGATGTGGCTCTACCCCACATTGATTGCGCCGCTGTTCAATAAGTTCAAGCCGCTCGAAGACGGCAGTCTGAAAACCCGCTTAGAAGCACTGCTGGCGCGTTGTGGTTTTGCTTCCAATGGCATGTATGTGATGGACGGCTCGCGCCGCTCAGCCCATGGCAATGCGTATTTCACGGGTTTTGGGCGCAGCAAGCGGATTGTGTTTTATGACACCCTGCTCACCCAGCTGACCGAAGCGCAAATCGAAGCGGTACTCGCGCACGAGCTGGGACACTTTCACCACAAACACATCCTCAAGCGTATGCTGTGGGTACTGCCGATGAGTTTGGCTGGGTTTGCGTTGCTGGGTTATTTGGTGCATCAAGCTTGGTTCTATGCGGGTTTGGGCGTGGGCAATGACCATGGTTTGCTCAGCAGTCTGACGCAGCAGCCAGCCCAACTGTACGCGGTGGGCTTGTTGTTGTTCAGCTTGGTGCTGCCGGTGTTCACCTTTATTCTCTCACCGCTGTTCTCAATGTCCTCGCGCCGCGATGAGTTTCAAGCCGATGCATTTGCCGTGCGCCACGCCAATGGCCAAGACCTCATCGACGCCCTCGCCGCGATGTACCACGACAATGCGAATTTCGTCGGCACCGATGTGTGGTACTCGCGTTTTTATGACAGTCACCCGCCCGCCACCATCCGCGTGGCACAATTGCAAGCAGAAATGACCAAACACAACCACGAGCCACTATGAGTACGCAAAAAGCCACCGTCCGCATCATCGCCAACTACGGCCACCAGTACCTCGGTCTGATGGCCGATGCGCGCACCGATGACGAAGTGCCGCAATGGGTGCAGCTGGTCGCACGCGGCAAGAAGCAAGGCTATGCTGTGGGCGACCATGTGCAGGTCACGCTCTCGCCCAGCTCTGAGAATGTCAGTCAAGGTGCGATTGAAAAGGCGCTTGAGCGGCGCAATATGTTTTACCGCTCGGAATTTAACAAGCAAAAGAACCTCGCCGCCAACATTGATCAGGTCGCCATCATCTGCGCGACCGAGCCGATTTTCTCCGAAGAATTGCTCGGGCGTGCGCTCATCTGCGCGCATGTGGCGCAGATTGATGTGTTCATCGTGCTGAATAAATGCGACGTCGCCGAGTTGCTGCCACTGGCGCGCGAGCGTCTGGCGCTGTATCAGAAGCTCGGCTACCGCGTCATTGAGACCATGGCGAACAACCCCGAGAGTTTGGCGGCCGAGCTCATCCCAGCGCTTCAGGGCAAAACCACCCTGCTGATGGGACAAAGCGGCATGGGCAAATCCTCCATCATCAACGCACTGATTCCCGATGCGAATTTGCGCACGCGTGAAATTTCCAGCGTACTCAACAGCGGCAAGCACACCACCACGTTCTCGCGCTTGTTTGACTGCAATTTGAACGGTGTGCACAGCCAAATCATCGACTCGCCCGGCTTTGAGCAGTTTGGCATGGCGCAGTTCTCACGCTCGCAAGTGCAGCACGCGATGCCCGAGTTCGTGCCCTACTTGGGGCAGTGTAAATTCCACAACTGCACCCACGAGCACGAGCCGGCTTGCGCCATCCTCAACGCCATTGAGCACGGCGACATCGACCCTGCGCGTCACGAGTTCTACCTCAGATTACTACAACAATTGGATTATTATGACAACGCCCAATACTAATTCAACCCCAAGCATCGTTGCTGAAGCCGCCCGCCCGACCATACAGGTGCTCGAGCGCACCAATGATTTGCTCAACATCCTCGCGCAGTTCAATCAGCCGCTGAGCCTGAAATTTCTCGCCGAGCAGTCGGGGCTGCACATCTCGACGACGCACCGCATCCTCAATGATTTAGTGCTCGCACGCATGGTCGATCGCCCCTCGTCGGGGCATTATCAGCTCGGGATGCGTTTATTGGAATTGGGCAACAAGGTCAAAGCGCGTCTGAACGTGCGCGCCATCGCCATGCCCATCATGCGCCAGTTGCAGCAGCAAACGGGGCAGACCATCAATTTATCCATTCGTCAGAACGACGAGATTGTGTACATCGAGCGCGCCTTCTCCGAGCGCTCGGGCATGCAAGTGGTGCGCGCCATCGGTGGACACGCACCCTTGCATCTGACTTCTACGGGAAAATTGTTTTTGTCCGCTGGCGACAAAGCCTCGGTGCTGGCGTATGCCAAGCGCACCCAGCTCAAGGGCAACACCGTGAACAGCATCAACTCACTCGAGCGCCTGAATCAAGAATTGGACAGTGTGCGCAAGAATCAAACCGCACGCGATTTCGAAGAACTCGAAATGGGAGTGTCGTGCATGGCGGCGGGCATCTATGACGACAGTCACCAGCTCATCGCGGGTCTGTCCATCTCTGCGCCATCGAACCGCGTGCAAGAGCAGTGGTTGGAAATGCTGCGCCAAGCAGCGCAAGACATCTCCTGCGCCATGGGCGATCAGCGCAGCGCGGGTTAAAATCTGTATTTAGATGTCGGTGCTGGTGTGAATGACGAGCAACTCGCCCTCGCCGATTTCAATTTTGACCTTGGTTTTGGCAAACGCATTGCTGATGCCTGTGGTCTCGCCGAGCTTCAGGGTGTGATTTTTCAACGGCCATTGCGTGCCCTTGAGGCACACCGATTCGACCGTCTTGGACAGCGGAATTAAGGACAGACCATCGCCGAGCGCACCATGCAGCTCAAAGGCATCGTGCGCATGCAGCACACACGCCCACTGCGCGCCATCGACCAAGGTCACATGAGTGTAGCCATAGTCCTCACGGCACATCAGCAGCACATTGGCGAGCAACTGATCCAAGCGACCGCCCAGCGCCGTGACCAACATCACCTCGCCCGCGCCCTGAGCCACGGCCCAATCAATCGCCAGTTGTAAATCGGTTTGGGCTTTGTCACTCGGATGCAGAATAATCTCAGTGCCACGGTCTTTGAGTGACGCGAGCACCTCAGGCGTGACCGAATCACAATCGCCAATCAACACCTGCGGGGTCAAACCCATGGCCAAGGCATGCGCCACGCCACCATCGGCACAGCAAATCACATCATCACTGTCCAGCCGCTCTTGCAACAACGCAAAGTCCTGCGCCGACTCAACCACACCATTGGCAAATACCACCACTCGATTCATATCATCCCGTCACATCACATAACATCACATTGACCGTGCTTACAGCGTCGGCATCATAAAGGCATTGCTCTTAGGCGCATCCCAGCGTTGCGACACGGCCTTGACCTTGGTGTAAAAACGCACGCCCTCAGTGCCATACACATGATGGTCGCCAAACAAGCTGCGCTTCCAACCACCAAAGCTATGAAACGCCAAAGGCACTGGAATAGGCACATTCACGCCCACCATACCCACTTGCACCTTGTCCACGAACTCACGCGCCACCGCGCCATCGGCGGTATAAATACTCGTGCCGTTGCCGTACTCATGGTCGTTAATCAACTTCAACGCCGTGGCAAAGTCAGGCGCACGCACCACGCACAGCACAGGGCCGAAAATCTCTTCTTTGTAAATCGTCATCTCAGGCGTGACATGGTCAAACAAAGTGCCACCGAGGAAATAACCTGCTTCATTGGCAATCGCATGGCTTCGACCATCAACCACCAGCGTTGCGCCCTCTTTCGCGCCCTGCTCGATATAGCCCGCCACTTTGGCCTTGTGCGCTGCGGTAATCAGCGGGCCCATGTCCTTACCTGTGTCTTTGTTCTCAGCATTGATGCCGTTGCCGATATTCAGGCCACGCGCACGCTCGGTCAGACGCTCGACCAACACATCCGCAACCTCGCCCACCGCCACCGCGACCGAAATCGCCATGCAGCGCTCGCCCGCCGAGCCATAAGCCGCGCCCGTGAGCGCATCAACCGCCGCGTCCAAATTCGCATCAGGCATGACTATCATGTGATTTTTTGCCCCGCCCAAGGCCTGCACACGCTTGCCATGCGCCGCAGCGGTCTCGTAAATGTACTGCGCAATCGGGGTAGAACCAACGAAGCTGACCGCCGCCACATCAGGGTGGGTGAGCAGACCATCAACCGCGACCTTGTCGCCATTGACCACGTTGAACACACCATCGGGCAGACCCGCTTGCTTGAGCAACTCGGCTAAGAACATGCTCGACGACGGATCGCGCTCAGAAGGCTTGAGCACAAATGTGTTGCCACAAGCAATCGCCATCGGGAACATCCACATCGGCACCATCGCAGGGAAGTTAAACGGGGTAATCCCCACGCACACGCCCAGCGGCTGACGGAAACTGTACAAATCAAAGCCCGTGGCGACCTGATTGTTGTACTCGCCCTTCATCAGCTGTGGAATCCCCGTGGCAAACTCCACCACCTCAATCCCACGCTGCACCTCGCCCATCGCATCGGAAAATACCTTGCCATGCTCACGGGTAATCAGAGCCGCGAGCTTCTCGGCGTTCTGATTGAGCAGCTCGTAGAACTTGAACATCACGCGAGCGCGCTTGAGCACCGATTGCGCGGCCCAATCTGGAAATGCCGCTTTGGCAGCCGCAACCGCCGCGTTGACATCCGCCACGTCGGCCAAAGCCACTTGATTGCTCACCTCGCCTGTGGCGGGGTTGAACACATCTTGCGTGCGGTTATTGGAATGGGTCGTCAACTGACCTTGAATGAAAT
>CAZDLD010000090.1:6769-7223 GCA_964506355.1 uncultured Hydromonas sp. | reverse complement strand
CCGATAAACTGCGTAAGAACATCGATGCTGCCGAATACAAGCACGTCGTGCTGGGACTGATATTCCTGCGTTATATTTCAGATTCATTTGCAACCGTCTATGAGGTTTTACAAAAAGGCGAGGGCGAATTTGCAGGCGCAGATCCTGAGGATAAAGACGAATACAAAGCACAAAACGTATTTTTCGTCCCACCGACAGCGCGATGGTCGTATATGCAAAGCCAAGCCAAACAACCCGACATCGGCAAAAAAATTGACGACGCCATGGACGCCATCGAAATCGAAAACGGCGCGCAACTCAAAGGCGTATTGCCCAAAGTCTATGCCCGCCAGAACCTAGACCCAGTGAGTTTGGGACAGCTCATCGACTTGGTGAGCAACATCGCACTGACCGATGCCAAAAGCCGCAGTGCCGACGTACTCGGACACGTGTTTGAATACTTCCTTGGTGAATT
>CAZDLD010000090.1:0-6759 GCA_964506355.1 uncultured Hydromonas sp. | reverse complement strand
GTGAATTTGCACTGGCAGAGGGCAAGCAGGGCGGGCAATTTTACACCCCGCGCCCGATTGTCGAACTACTGGTGGAAATGCTCCAACCCTACAAAGGGCGCGTATTTGACCCCTGCTGTGGCAGTGGCGGCATGTTCGTACAGAGTGAGAAATTCGTCACCGAGCACCAAGGCCGCATCAGCGACATCAGCATCTACGGTCAAGAATCCAACCAAACCACATGGCGACTGGCCAAAATGAACCTCGCCATTCGCGGCATCGACGCCAGCCAAGTCAAATGGAACACCGAAGGCTCGTTTCTCAATGACGCGCACATCGAGCTCAAATCAGACTTCATCATCGCCAACCCACCGTTCAACGTATCCGACTGGAGCGGTGAACAACTGCGCAACGACGCACGCTGGCAATACGGCACGCCCCCCGCAGGCAATGCCAACTTCGCATGGTTACAGCACTTCGTCTATCACCTCGCACCGCGTGGCAAAGCAGGCGTGGTACTTGCCAAAGGCGCACTCACCAGCAAAACCAGCGGAGAAGGCGACATGCGCCGCGCACTGATAGAGCAGGGCAACCTCATCGACTGCATCGTCAACCTACCTGCCAAACTGTTTCTCAATACCCAAATTCCCGCCGCGCTGTGGTTCATGAACCGAGCACGCGCCCATGGCGAACACCCACGCAAAGGCGAAATCCTATTCATCGATGCGCGTAACATGGGGCACCTCATCAACCGCCGCACCCGCACCCTCAGCGATGAAGATATAAAAACCATAGCCAACACCTACCACGCATGGGGCAAAAATGACGACAGTTACGCCGACATCGCAGGCTACTGCGCCAGTGTACCGATTAGCCGCGTGGCAGAGCTCGACTACGTCCTCACCCCCGGCCGCTACGTTGGACTGCCTGACGAGGAGGATGATTTCAACTTTGCCGAACGATTTGCCACGCTCAAAGCTGAGTTTGAAGCGCAACTGGCTGATGAAGCAAAGTTAAATCAAGCCATTTTGGACAACTTGGCGAAGGTGAAAGTATGACCAAAACCACCGCAACGCCCAATGACACCACCAACGCCACCGAAACCGTCGGGGCGCAAGGCATTGCGCTCGAAGTGAGGTCTGTGGAGGGCAATTCGTTAATTGAAACAAGGGAGTATCAACTACATGAAATTGCCGAAGTTATAGACTGCGAGCATAAAACTGCTCCAAAAGTGGATTTTAGTGAGTATTATTCAATTAGAACCACAGATATTTTGAATGCAAAAATTGACTTTGATAGAGCAAATAGGGTTTCAAAAGAGACATATATTGAGTGGACTGTTAGAGCAATTCCAAAAGCAGGGGATATTATTTTAGCTAGGGAAGCTCCTGTCGGAGAGGTCGGTTGGATTAAAGAAGGTTATAAAGTTTGTCTTGGACAGAGAACGGTTTTGATAAAGATTACCAATAATGCCGTGAATAGCAGGTTTCTTTTGTATTATTTAGCAAATCCTGATACAAAATACGATTTGCAATCACGCTCTTCTGGGAGTGTTGTTGCTCATCTTAATATGAAGGATATTCGCGCATTTAAAGTGAAAATCCCTTACTTGGAAGAACAAAAAGCCATCGCCGCTGTGCTGTCCAGCCTTGACGACAAAATCGACCTGCTGCACCGCCAAAACCAAACCCTCGAAGCCATGGCGCAAACCCTCTTTCGCCAGTGGTTCATCGAAGAAGCGCGGGAGGATTGGACAGAGGTAAGTCTGCTGGATTTGGTTGATTTGGTAGGTGGTGGCACTCCTAAAACTTCAGAGCCAACCTACTGGGATGGTGATATTCCTTGGTTATCTGGCGGTGATATTGCAGCGAACCATAAAGGCTTTGTAAATACTACGCAAAAATCAATAACCTATGAGGGATTAAATAATAGTTCAACCAAACTTTTACCAAAGTTTTCAACTGTAATTTCTGCTCGTGGCACTGTTGGAAAGTATTGCTTACTATCTAAGGAAATGGCTTTTAGTCAGTCGAATTATGGTATTTTGCCCAAAGTTGAGAATTGTTATTTTTTCACTAATTTGTTGATTGGTTATGCTGTAGATGAATTGCAATCGGCCGCCTATGGCAGTGTTTTTGACACTATCACGACTTCAACATTCAAAGAGGCTGTGTTTTTAATTCCGCCCTGTGAAAAAATATTGCAATTTGAAGAGATGATTTCCTATCAATTTGTCAAACAGCTGTCAAATCAGAAACAAATCCAAACCCTAACCCAACTACGCGATACACTTTTGCCCAAGTTGATGAGCGGTGAGGTGCGCGTCGAAACAGGTGTAGGGGCGATTAGCGAAGCGTAATCGCCCGATTGTTCCCAGAATACGAATTGACATTAAATTGACGAACGGGCGATTACGCTCAAAACGCTAATCGCCCCTACGGGCTTTCTTATCTTAACGCAAAACAAAAATGAGCCAATCATGACCAGCCCCACTGAGTCCCTATCAAAAACTACGGTACTGCATTTTTTCTGTAAACATGACAATGAATTTTGAGGTTGATTTCTAGAAAAACGATGTACTTTTTCTAGATTTTTGTTTATATTGAGCGTATGAAAAACATTTCAGAATCAATATTTTATATCATATCAGGTCATGGTAGGGGTTGGGCGTTTTCTCCCAGCGATTTGACCGGGCGTTTTTCGCGTCAGCAGATTGATAATGCTTTGTCCGATTTGGCGCAGGCGGGCAAGATTCGCCGTGTGGCGCGTGGCTTGTATGATTACCCTAAATTCAGCGATTTGCTGCAAAAAACGCTGTCACCCGACATCAATCAGGTGGCCGATGCCTATGCGCGTAAGTTTGGCTGGCGGATTGTGGTGTCGGGGGATTCGGCATTGAATGTATTGGGTTTATCCACTCAGGTGGTGGCTCAGTATGTGTATTTGAGCGATGGCCCGAGTAAAAGTTATGATGTGATGGGGGCGAAGCTGCAATTCAAAAAATCCAATTTGAAGGATATTGGCTTTAAGCTCAGCGAGAGCAGCCTGCTGGTGCAGGCTTTGAAGGCTTTGGGTAAAGCACATTTGTCAGATGAGGTGTTGGCTCGTATTCGGGCGCAGTTGGACGCCAAGAAGTTTGCGGCGATTTTGCGCGATACTCAGGGCAGCACAGGCTGGGTTTATGATGCGATCAAGCAGATTTGCCGCCTCGATGCCTCAGATGTGATGGGTGGTGTTCATGGATAAGGTTGCGGGTCTATCGGCTGCCCAACGTGCGGATTTGTTCCGTGAGACGGCGGCGATGATGCGCACCACGCCTGCAATTGTCGAAAAGGATTTTTGGGTGGTGTGGGTGTTGGCGCGTTTGTTTGCGCAGCCTGAGCTGGCGCGTGTGTTGAAGTTTAAGGGTGGCACGAGTTTGTCCAAGGTGTTTGGGGTGATTGGTCGTTTTTCTGAGGACATTGATTTGATTTTGGATTGGCGTGAGGTGGTGCGCGATGATCCGCGTGCAGAACGCAGTAAAACACAACAAAGTAAAATCAATGAGACGGCCAATACGCAGGCGGGACAGTATATTGCGCAGAAGTTGCTGCCTATGTTGCAAGGGTGTTTGGGTGATGTGTGTGATTCTAAGGTTGATGAGGTTGATCCGCAGATTGTTCATATTCATTATCCAGCGGCGTTTAAAGATGCGTACTTACGGCCTGCAATTTTGTTGGAAATCGGACCTTTGGCTTCTTGGTTGCCCTCGGGTGTTTTTGAAGTTCGCTCTTATGCAGCGGAGCATTTTCCCAAGTTGTTTGAGCAGCCGAGTTGTCACGTACCTACGATTTTGGCAAAGCGTACTTTTTGGGAAAAGGCGACGATTCTGCACCAAGAGGCGCATCGAGCGATTGAAAAACCTTTACCCAGCCGTTATTCACGGCATTATTATGATTTGGCTCGTTTGGCTTCATCGGATGTGCGGGTTGATGCCTTGGCTGATTTGGATTTGTTGGCTGAGGTGGTGGCGTTTAAACAAAAATTTTATCCCAGTGCATGGGCGCAGTATGAACTGGCTGTGCCTGCTACTCTGAGGTTGTTGCCTCCAGAGGGGAGAGTTCGGGCTTTAGCGCAAGATTATGAGGCGATGCAAGCCATGATTTTTGACCAGCGTTTATCCTTTGATGAGGTGATGGATGTTTTGGCTGAATTACAAAGTGAAATCAATTTATTAGGGAGTCGTTTATGACGGCGAAGTTGTTAGAGTCTGATATCGAAAACTGGGCAATAGAATTATTACAAGCGCAGGGTTACACGTATTTATACGGGCCTGACATCGCCCCCGACGCACCTGCTGCCGAACGCTCACGCTATGATGAGGTGGTGCTGGTGGGGCGTTTGCGTGCGGCGGTGCGGCGTATCAATCCGCAGATTCCATCTGCGGCGCAGGATGAGGCGATTGCGCAGGTGTTGCGGATTGCCTCGCCTGTTGTGCTGGAGAACAATGAGGCGTTTCATCGTTTGCTCACCGAGGGTGTGCCTGTGACTGTGCAGGTCGGTGGCGAGAGCCGTGGGGATTTTGTGCGGTTGGTTGATTTTGATGCGGTTAATGTGGGTGATGTGAATGATTTTGTGGTGGTGAATCAGTTCACGATTACGCACAATCATCAGAGCAAGCGTCCCGATGTGATTTTGTTTGTGAATGGTTTGCCCTTGGTGGTGCTGGAGTTGAAAAATGCGGCGGATGAATCTGCGTCGGTGGGCTCGGCACATCGTCAGTTAGAGACGTATATGCAGGCGATTCCGTCGTTATTTACGTTCAATGCGTTTTCGGTGATTAGCGATGGTCTGGAGGCGCGGGCGGGGACGATTAGCGCTGGGTTGAGCCGTTTTATGGCGTGGAAGTCTGCCGATGGTGTGGCGGAGGCGTCGCGTTTGCAGAGTCAATTGGAGGTGTTGATTGCGGGGAGGCCAAATCGTCCGACTTTTTTGGATTTGGTGCGTGGTTTTGTGGTGTTTGAAAAAAACGACCACACCGACGCCGACACTGGGCTGATTCGGATTCAGACGGTGAAAAAAATCGCGGCATACCATCAATACTACGCAGTGAATAAAGCGGTGGCATCGACGCTCAGGGCGGCGGGTAGTCAGGGCGACCGCAAAGGTGGTGTGGTTTGGCACACGCAAGGCTCGGGCAAGTCGCTCTCGATGGTGTTTTTCACGGGCAAGGTGGTGCGTGCCTTGGACAATCCGACAGTGGTGGTGATTACCGACCGCAATGATTTGGATGATCAGTTGTTTGATACGTTCACCGCGGCCAAGCAGTTGTTGCGCCAGGAGCCCAAACAGGTGAGTAGTCGGGCGCATTTGCGCGAGTTGCTCAGTGTGGCGTCGGGCGGTGTGGTGTTTACGACGATTCAAAAATTTCAGCCCGAGTCGGGCAATGTGTTTGATGCCTTGTCTGAGCGGCGTAATATCGTGGTGGTGGCGGATGAGGCGCACCGCACGCAGTATGGCTTTGAGGCGCGCACCGTGGATGATGTCGATGCGAGCGGTCAGCTGGTGGGGCAAAAATTGGTGTACGGTTTTGCAAAATATTTGCGTGATGCGCTGCCCAATGCGACGTATTTGGGCTTTACGGGGACGCCGATTGAGGGTACGGATGTGAATACGCCTGCGGTGTTTGGCGATTATGTCGATGTGTATGATATTGCTCAGGCGGTTGAGGACGGCGCGACGGTGCGGATTTATTATGAAAGCCGTTTGGCCAAGGTTGCTTTGAGTGATGAGGGGCGACGCTTGGTGCAGGAGTTGGACGCTGAACTGGAGCAGGAGAATTTAAGCGATTCGCAAAAAGCCAAGGCCAAGTGGACGCGCATGGAGGCGTTGATTGGCAGTGAGCAGCGCATCGCGAATATTGCCCGCGACATCATCGAGCATTTTGAGTCGCGCCAAGCGGTGTTTGCGGGCAAGGCGATGGTGGTCTGTATGTCGCGGCGGATTGCGGCGCAGTTGTACGAGGCAATGGCGCTGTTGCGCCCTGATTGGCATTCAGATGATTTGATGGCTGGGCAGATGAAGGTGGTGATGACGGCGTCGAGTGACGATGGCGCACAGTTATCCAAACACCACACGACCAAAGAGCAACGCCGCAAGCTCGCTGAGCGTATGAAAGATGCGCAAGACTCGCTAAAGTTGGTCATCGTGCGCGATATGTGGCTCACGGGCTTTGATGCGCCGTCTATGCACACACTGTATATCGACAAGCCAATGCAGGGGCATAATCTCATGCAGGCGATTGCACGGGTGAATCGGGTGTATGGTGATAAACCGGGTGGTTTGGTGGTGGATTATTTGGGCATCGCTACGGATTTGAAAAAGGCCTTGTCTTTTTATTCTGATGCTGGCGGTAAAGGTGACCCAGCACAGGCGCAAGAGCAAGCGGTGGCACTGGTGCTGGAAAAAATCGCGGTCTTGAATGACATATTGGCAGGGGTGTCGTATCGACGGTATTTTATGGCGGATGTGTCGGGTAAGTTGTCGGTGATTTTGGAGACTGAGGATTATATTCTGGGCTTGGACAATGGCAAAAAACGCTTTATTGATGAGGTGAGTAAATTGTCACAGGCCTTTGCGATTGCTGTGCCACATGAGCAGGCGATGGCGGTGAATCAGGAGGTTGCCTTTTTTCAAGCGGTCAAAGCGCGATTGGCGAAATTTGACCAGCCAACAGGCTCAGGGCGTAGCAACGCAGAAATTGAGTCCACCATTCGGCAGGTGGTGGATAAGGCCTTGGTG
>CAZDLD010000089.1:0-7287 GCA_964506355.1 uncultured Hydromonas sp. | reverse complement strand
TCGGTGGTGTGCATCTGCTGCCAGCGCAACCACAAATTCGCCGCCAGCATCACAACCAGCACGAGCAAACCCGCGAACAACAGTTCAAGCATCAGTTGTTTTTTTGGGTGCGGCGCTTCATGTGTGTGTGGCCAGAGATTCAATAGTTTCATTCGTTCACCAGCTTCGATAAGTACCACAAGATGGCCAATCCTTGATTACAACGCAAGTCTCCTCCGCCCATACGATCAAGCGTCACCTGATCTTCAGCAGAGTGCAAAGGCACGCCCAATCTCGATTGAAATACCGATTTACCCGTCTCCCAGTCCACGGCTTTGCCTGTGACATAGAGCATTGTTAAATTTTGAAATTTGTCGCCGAGCCAGACGGGCAGTAAGTTGACCAACTCTTCTGCCACAAAGCGCACGGGCAGTTGCAGCATCGACTCGGTATTCAGCGCGGCTTGGTAGACAAAACCCGCCTGTGAAATTTGATGACTGTCAAACTGTTTGTAATAGGATTGTACGCGACCGTCTTTTTCAACATACCACAGGGACAACCCTTGCGACTCGACTTGGCAAATCGCAATGGGCTCCATATTTAATTGATTTTGATAGCCCAAGCTCCACACCTGTGCCTCTGAGCAGACCCAACTCATCTGCCAATCACTGCCAGCGAACACATGATAATAAGGCGATACCTCGGTTTGGCGGGCAATCGCCAGCTGTATCAAGCTCACGCGTGGGTTCTCAGCATTGTCAACCAGTGTCCAGTCATAAAACACATCGGCCAGTGCCAAACCCAAGTGATGGATGATGTAGCGCTCGATTTGATATGCTCGCTCTTCATTGTCCAGCCCGACGGGCAGGCTCATTTCATGCACATGCAACCAGCGAGCAGGCAGCGCCACGGCCACCTTACCCTTGAACTTGGGCAGCTTCGGCAACAAAGCTTGCGCGAGTAATTCGGGCGCTTCGATGCGACCATTGACAATGGCATGAGGCACAGCGCAGCTGCCTTGAATCAAGATGTGCGCTCCCTCACGCACCACATAGCGAACCTCTTGATCCACCAATTGGATGGCCAGCACAGGCGGATAACCACCCAACCATTGACGCAATGTTCTCACGACCATTTTGAACCTTATTGACCACCGTTTACACGCCAAATAGCGAATCAACGACTGAATTTCCACATGATTTGAACACAATAGATACAACGACATATAGACTGGACGGAATTTCCCACAAGCCAGCTTCAAGAGTATACAATAACCCCCCTTGTTTCACTCACTTTTCGCACCTTACCAATAGATCATTTATGAGTACAGAACACACCAACAACCCTCAATCGACCGCACAACGTCCGATTTGGCGCCACCTCAAAACCCTCGTTATTATTGGGTTTTTTGCAGCATTGATTGCCGCTGTGGCGCTGCTGTTCGCGTCACTCATCGCATGGCGCAACCTGCCGTCGGTCGACACCCTGAAGGACTACAAGCCTCGTATGGCGATGCAGGTCTTCAGTGAGGACGGTCAACTCATCGGAGAGTTTGGCGAGGAGAGACGCAAGCCTGTTCTTCTGAGCCAAGTACCCGACCATCTGAAAAATGCACTGATTGCGATTGAGGACTCACGATTCTACGAGCATGGTGGCATTGATTACTTTGGTTTGGGTCGTGCGATTGTCAACAATTTGACGGGTGGCAGCAAGCAAGGCGCATCCACAATCACACAACAATTGGCCAAAAACTTCTTTTTAACCAATGAACGCACCTTCACCCGTAAATTTTACGAAGCGCTCATGGCAAAGAAAATCGAACAAAACCTCACCAAGGATGAAATTCTCGAGCGTTACATGAATCACATCTATTTGGGCGAACGCGCTTATGGTTTTGCTGCAGCAGCCGATATATATTTTGGCAAAGAAATCAAAGACTTAACCATCGCAGAATCGGCCATGCTCGCCACTTTGCCACAAGCGCCCAGCAGCAACAACCCTTCGCGCAACCGCAAGCGAGCCGATGAACGTCAACGCTATGTGCTCGAACGCATGTTGGATTTGGAATTTATCACCAAGGCGCAATACGATCAAGCACGCGCCGAAGTTGTACGCATAGCGGATACGCGCTCGGCCGTGCGCAATGACAACTACACTGTTCACGGTGATTACATCGCCGAAATGGCGCGTATGTTGATGTACGAACGCTTCAAAGACGCAGCCTACACCGAAGGGCTCAAAGTTTACACCACCATCCGCAGCCAAGAACAAAACGCCGCCTACGCCGCTGTGCGCAAAGCGGTCTTTGCCTACGATCGCAAATATGGCTACCGCGGTGCTGAAGCGCAGTACGATTTGCCAACTGCCGCAGATGCGCGAGCAAAAATGTTGGACAAGATTTTTGATGAGCACCCTGATTTGGATACACTCAAAGCGGCGGTCGCACTTTCGACCAATGGTGGCGTGCTCAAAGCCGTGACCTCTGAAGGCGAAGAAATTCAAATAGATGGCGCGAATTTGGGTCCTGCTAAATCATTGTTAGGCAGCAGCGACAAAAAAGGCATTCGCGCAGGCTCGGTCGTGCGTGTGATTGAATCTGCAGACGGCTCAAGTTTTCGCATTGCTCAAGTACCCAATGTACAAGCCTCATTCATCTCGATGGATCCGACTGATGGCGCGATTCACGCCTTGGTCGGCGGTTTTGACTTTGGTTTGAGCAAATTCAACCACATCACCCAAGGCTACCGCCAACCAGGTTCTACCATCAAACCATTTATTTATGCCGCCGCCATGGAAAAACTGGGTTTGAACCCAGGTTCTGTCGTCGATGACAAACCGATTAAAGTCGGCTCTTGGGAGCCAAAAAACTCGGACGGTCGTTATTTGGGACCGATTCCACTCTCGACTGCACTGGCCTCCTCACGCAATATGGTCTCGATTCGCTTGTTGCAAAGCACGGGCAATGATTACTTCCGCAGTTTTGCAGAGCGCTTTGGTTTTGAAGGCAAACGCATTGATAAATTTTTGACCGTGGCTTTGGGTGCGATTGAAGCCACCCCTTACCAAGTGGTCGGCGCTTACGGCGTGTTCGCCAACGGCGGTTACAAAGTAGACCCTTACCTCATCACCAAAGTGGTCGATCGTTCGGGCAATGTGATTTTGGAAGCCAAACCACGCCATGCCAATGATGAGAAAAATCGTGTGATTAGCAAGGAAACCGCCGCCATGACCGACGCCCTGCTCAAAGGCGTGGTTCGTGGCGGTACCGCGCGCGCAGCCAGCGCATTGGGTCGCTCAGACATTGCGGGCAAAACAGGCACCACCAACGATGCGGTGGATGCATGGTTTGCAGGCTACCAGCCCAAGCTCGTCGCCGTGGCGTGGATGGGGTTTGATACAGGCAATAAATCACTGGGCGAAGGCGAATTCGGTGGTGGTTTGGCTCTGCCGATTTGGATGGATTACATGCGCATGGCGCTGCAAGGCAAAAAAGTAGAAGCGCGTGAATCTCAATGGCAAAATTCTCCTACCAATGCAGGTGAAAGTATGACTTTAAATCCAACGGATCCATCGTTAACAATAGATGGCAAGCAGGCGCCTGAGGAGCTTCAAGTGGATCCAAACGCGGTGCCGTTGCCCAACTCGGACGCCCGCAAAGCCTCTGAAACAGTCAACCCTGCTGACGTCAAAGCTGCATCTGAAAAAAAACTTGAGAACATTATTTCAACCCCGCCTTCTTCAGCTGCGCCAAGTACTCGCCCTGAGCCCAAGCTCAGTCAATAAACAAGAGTAAAATTGATTTAACCTCATGAGAAAGCGGATCGATTGATCCGCTTTTTTCGTACGTTTCGTTTACAATTGAGCCCAATTTACGTTTAAGATTTGAGTACACAATGCCCCAGCGTCAAGATTATCAGCCCTATCCCTACACCCTGCCCAGCGTTCACCTGAGTTTACACTTGGATGCGCAGCGCACACTGGTACAGACACGCATCGCATTTGAGCACAAAGACGCGACTCAAGCCCACCCTGAACCGCTGGTGCTCAATGGCGAACAGATTGAACTGATTTCAGTCTCGCTGAACCAAACCGCACTGACGCCTGAGCAGTACACCCTCACGGACAAGACCCTCACCATCAGCGAGCCGCCCGCACACGGCGAGCTGCTCATCGTGACCGCGTGCACCCCAGTGAGCAACACCAGCTTGTCGGGCTTATTCGCCACAGGACCTCATTTGATGACCCAGTGCGAAGCCGAGGGCTTTCGCCGCATCACCTATTTCGCCGATCGCCCCGATGTGCTCTCGATTTACACGGTTGAATTGATTGCCAACGCCACGGTGTTTCCCGTGCTGTTGTCCAATGGCAACTTGATTGCCAGCGCGAATTTAAACGAAGGGTTGCACAGCACCACTTGGCACGACCCCTTCCCCAAGCCCGCGTATTTATTCGCTGTGGTGGCAGGTCAGCTCGAACACATCGAAGAAACGGTATCGCACAATGGTCAAAGCAAATTATTGCAAGTTTATGTCGAAGCACACGACCTGCCCAAAGCGCAGTTTGCCATGGACAGTCTAAAGGCTTCAATGCAATGGGATTTAGAACGCTACGGGCTGCCTTTGGATTTGGATCGCTTCATGATTGTCGCGACTTCGGACTTTAATATGGGCGCGATGGAGAACAAGGGGCTGAATATTTTCAACACCAAGTTTGTCCTCGCACACCCAGAAACAGCGACCGATGTCGATTTTGAGAACGTCGAATCGGTGGTCGGCCACGAATACTTCCACAATTGGACGGGCAATCGTGTGACCTGCCAAGACTGGTTCCAACTCAGCTTAAAAGAAGGTCTGACCGTATACCGCGATCAGGAGTTCACCGCCGATCAGCTGTGCGCAGATCTGTCGGCAAGTGAAGCGCAATCCGCACGCGCAGTGCAACGCATCTACAACGTCATCAATCTGTGCTCAGCGCAATTCATGGAAGATGCAGGTCCCATGGCGCACCCGATTCGTCCGAATGCCTACGAGGAAATCAATAATTTTTACACCATGACGGTGTACGAAAAAGGCGCAGAAGTGGTGCGCATGTACGAAACCTTGCTCGGACGCGATGGTTTTCGCCGCGGCATGGATGAGTATTTCAAGCGCCACGATGGCCAAGCAGTGACCTGTGATGATTTTCGACTGGCGATGGCGCAGGCCAACGGTGTTGATTTGAGCCAATTCGCGCGCTGGTACGAGCAGGCAGGCACGCCACGCGTGCACGCTCAGGGGCGCTACGACGCCGCTGCACAACGCTACGAGCTGACCCTTCGCCAGTCCAACCCTGCGGTGGGCATCGAGCTGACTGATGCACAGTTGGTCAAAGCACCTTTGCACATCCCGTTTAATTTCGGTTTGATTGCGGCCGATGCCACGAATGATTCATCAGAGCGCGCCGTCCCGTTGGATGCGTCTGGCGCGACCACGCTGACCTTAAATTTAACCGAAGCGAGTCAAACCTTCGTGTTTGAGCACATCACTTGCCCCGTCATTCCATCACTGAACCGCAACTTCGGCGCACCCATACTGGTGCAGCACGATTACAGTGAAGCAGAACTGTTGTGTCTGTTCGAGCACGACACCGACGCCTTCAATCGCTGGGATGCGGGACAACAACTGTTTGCCAATGCCATTCTCAAGGCCATGAACAGCCCGAACATCACACTGGACGCGACATGGGTTGCGGCCTTGTCGCGCACCTTGAATGATACAAATCTATCCCCAGCCTATCGCGGATTTTTGTTCACTCTGCCGAGTTTTTCAAGTCTATCGCAACGGGTGCAGCACACACAATTGCTCGACCCACAGGCGCTCTACCAAGCACGCGAAGCGCTCGAGATGGCACTGGCACAAGCCTTGGGCCAATCTTGGCCCGCCATTTACCACGCGTACAACCACGGCCGTGCCTATATGTACAGCGGCGCAGAAGCGGGTGAGCGCAGTTTGAAAATCTTGGCGATGAATTACTGGGCAAAAATTGACCCAGCCGCTTGTGAAGCGGTGCAACAGCAGTACAGCCGCGCCGACAACATGACCGACCGCTACTCGGCGCTCAGTGCGATGATTCAAAATTTCCCCGAACAAGCAAGTGGTTTGATCGAGGATTTTTACCAACGCTACGCTGACGAGGCCTTGGTCATCGACAAATGGTTCACGGCACAAGCAACGCAACACACAAGCGAGTTTGCAACCATGCGCGCAGCACTGGATCGCTTGATGGCGCACCCAGCATTTGTCCAGCCCAATCCGAATCGTCTACGTTCATTGATTTTCGCGTTTTGCAACAGCAACCCGCGACATTTTCACCAAGCGGACGGCGCAGGTTATCAATTCTGGGCGCAGCAGGTGCTTGAGATTGACGCAAAAAATCCGCAAGTCGCTTCACGTTTGGCGCGCTCGTGCGAGCACTGGCGCAAATTCGCTCAGCCTTACCAGTCACAGATGAAAGCCGCGCTCGAACACATAGCGCACGCACCCACACTCTCGGACGACACTCGCGAAATCGTGCACAAGGCCTTGAACATTTGATGCAAAATCACAATAGAACTGATTAAAATTAACAATTGAACCTTCAGAATTAATGACTTTTTAAAGGAACCACATGAAACGCAAATCTCTCTCTCGCTACCTGATTGAACAAGAGCGCGAACACGGCAACATCCCGAACGACTTGCGCCTGCTGCTCGAAGTGGTCTCGCGCGCGTGCAAACAAATCAGTCACGCGGTGTCAAAAGGCGCACTGGGCGATGTGCTCGGCGGCGCGGGCACCGACAATGTGCAAGGCGAAGCACAGAAGAAATTAGATGTAATTTCTAATGAAATTTTGCTCGAAGCCAACGAATGGGGCGGTCACCTCGCCGGCATGGCCTCTGAAGAAATGGAAACCATTTACGAAATCCCCAACCGCTTCCCGCAAGGCGAATACCTGCTGGTGTTCGATCCGCTCGATGGCTCATCCAACATCGACATCAACGCACCCGTGGGCACGATTTTCTCAGTCATCAAAAAAGTTGATATGGAGACGCACATAGATGAAGAGGACTTCTTGCAACCTGGCACCGCGCAAGTCGCAGCAGGCTATGCCATCTATGGCCCACAAACCTTGTTGGTACTGAGCACTGGTAAAGGCACGCACTGCTTCACCCTCGACTTGGAATTGGGCTCATGGATTTTGACCAAAGAAAACATGACCATTCCCAAAACCACCTCAGAATTCGCCATCAACGCCTCGAACGAGCGTCATTGGCAAGAACCCGTCCAACGC
>CAZDLD010000088.1:0-7304 GCA_964506355.1 uncultured Hydromonas sp. | reverse complement strand
CGACGAATTTGCTGCTGTAAAACCGGCACAGAGTCCATACGCCAACACCAAAAACTGACTGATAAACTCCAAATCAACAACGCCACCGGACTTGTGCTTTACCTCCTGCGAATGAATACCATGGTGCTCACGCAGTTTCTGCCGCATTTCCACCACTTCCTGCCGAAGTTTATCAACATCCCGAGCCTGACCTAATATTTCAGCGCGAATGTGTTCAAAACGCTCAGCGATCGCGCTATCGCCATAGATCAAACGTGTCCTTGCCAACGCTTGATGCTCCCAAGTCCAAGCATCTTGGCGCAAATACTCGCCGTAAGTTTCAATATGCACAGTGAGTAGCCCGGCATTACCAGATGGCCGCAAGCGGGTATCAATGTCATAAAGCACACCACTTGCAGTACGAGTTGTGCATAAATGCAAAATCCGTTGCACCAGCTTTAAGTAAAATTGCCGGGAATCGATGGCGCGATCGCCAGAAGTAGCTGCCAGCGAATCACATTGATGCACAAACACCAAATCCAAATCTGAGGCATAGCCCATTTCTTTACCACCCAGTTTGCCGTAGGCGATGATGGCCATTTTGGGCGCATCGATGTGTTTTTTGTTAAACGCTTGCCAGCAGTGGCTCAGCGCGCATTGCAGCATCACGTCGGTCAAATCGGACAAGTGATCGGCCAGCTGCTCAACCGTCCACAATCCGTCCAGTTCTTGAGCCAATAGGCGGAAAATCTGACTGTGGTGCATCTCGCGCAGCACATCCATTTGGCGCTCGACATCGGGTGCGGCGTGGGTTAGGGCGTCGTCCAATTGAATTTTCAGCGCAGCCCAGTCGGGGGCGCTGTGCAGTTGCGATACATTGAGCAGCTCGTCGAGCAAAATCGGGTGGGCAGTCAGATAATCCGCAGCCCAGCGCGAGCGCGTGAGCAACTCAACCAGTCGATTCATGGCGCGGGGGTATTCAATCAGCAGTGCCAAATAACTGCTGCGCCGACTGATGGCGTCCAAGAAATTCCACACCCGACGCAGCCATTCGACAGGAATGGCTTGAGTTGGGGTGTTTTTATCATTAAGCGCGACCAAGGTCTTGGCACTGCTGAGCAACAACTGTTTGTAACGAATCAAGCTGCGCTCAGGCAATAGCGATAGGCGAGGGTTGGCTTCAAGCTGCGCGTGGGTGTCCAGTGCCTCTTGTGGGGCATCAAATTTCGCCCACAGCGCGGCGGCATCGTCGTTTTGCGGGTCTGCATAGCCGCCATCGGCATGAGCCTGCTGCTCGGCAGGGGTTTCAAACAAAGTATTAAAATGATTTAACACCTGCTCTTGTCCAATTCTCAGCTGCACCTGCATGGCGGCATAATCGGCAAAGCCCATGCTCTGCGCAATCCGCTCGCGCAACTCGGGTTCTACGGGGATGAGTTGGGTCTGTGCATCGTTCAAATATTGAATTCGGTGCTCAAAATGACGTAAAAAGATGTAATGTGCACGCAATTGCTCCGAAATATCCGCTGGCATCAAGCCTGCTTGCGCCAACTCAGGCAACACGGCCAACGTGGCTTTTTGTTGCAATTTGGGCAGACGAGCGCCTTTGATGATTTGGGGCAATTGGGCTGAAAATTCGATTTCACGGATGCCGCCATTGCCGACCTTGATGTCCTCGGATTCTGGATTTTTCAAGGCGCGTCCTTGGGCTTTGGTGCGGATTTTGGCATGCACGTCGCGCAGCGCGTCGATGGCATCGTAGTCCAAATAACGACGAAACACGAATGGCGTGACCAGCTGATCGAGCGCATCGGATTGGGCGCTGGGGTTGATTAAGCGGCTTTTGAGCCAGACAAAGCGCTCCCAAGTGCGCGCCTGTGTGAACAGATACTTCTCCAAAGTGTTCAAACTCACGCACAACGCGCCCGATGCGCCATTCGGGCGCAGGCGCATATCCACACGGAACACAAAGCCAAATTCATTGACATCGTCCAACAGCTTAATCACGCGGCGACCCACTCGGTCAAAAAATTCACTGTGTGAGAGGGCGCGGATGCGCGTGCCTTCCGGCGCATGCGCAGGCAGAACCGTTTCGCCTTCGTGTTCAAAAACAAAGATCAAATCCACATCTGACGAAACATTGAGCTCATGCCCCGACAATTTACCCATGCCCATCACCCACAACGGCATGGCCTGATCTGAGGATTCAGAGCGCGGCTCACCATGCACGGCCACCAACGCCGCGTAGGCAATGTCCAAGGCATATACAGTGGCGGCGTCGGCCAGCGCGCTGATGGTCTGTGTGACCGCGTTGAGGCTGGATTCATTGGGTGCGTGGTTTAAGTCGTACTCCATCATCGCCAGCATCACCAGCGCGCGAACCTTGCGCAGCGCCACACTGGCGGCGTATTCTGCGTCGTGGTGCTCGGGTGTGTGGGTGCGGAACAGCTCGGTGATGGAGTTGGTACTCAGCGGCAGCGCTTGACTGAGCGCTTGCACTTCGTCGGGCAGTACACGCTGACTGTCGAGCATACGCTGCGCATATTGAGAATAGGAATAAGATTTGAGGCTGGAGAGGGCATTCATGGGCAATCCTACGCGATTGATAAGTTCGAAGGATTGTACCATTTTAGTGCAGTGGTTCTGCAGAAACGATGCTGCAAACTGCGCTGCAAACTGTGTTACCAAAGGGCGGGTTTATTCCTGCTCAAAGTCGCCTTTGAGGATTTTTTTGATGATGTCAAATGAGAAGCCGCGATAGGCCATGAACCGCGTTTGCTTGGCGTATTCGGCAGCATTGCTGGGGGCTTGACCAAATTTGCGTTGCCACACCTCGCAGGCCCTTTGAAATTCGGTTTGTGCCAGTTCCGCCATGGTGCTGTCGATGAGCTCGCGCTCGAGGCCTTCTTGATTGAGGATGTGTTTGACGCGGGCACTGCCGTAGCGCTCGCCCTTGACCTTACTCACTTGCTGCGCGAAACGCTGATCCGATTGCCAATTGTTCTGCGCCAAGTAGGCCAGCGCTTTATCAATCAGGCTGTCCACAGTGATCTCGTCTGCATCTGTGCCGTGGTTCAAACGCTCGTCGTCATCCATCTGCACTGTGAATTCTGTCTGTGCGAAGGCTCGGATCAATTTGCTTTTGAGTTCTTGCTGGGCGTACTCACGGCGCGATAGATGATAGACCCCACGCTGTAGTATGCGTTTGTACAGATGTTTGTCGGTTAGAGTAGGGGCGTTGCTGCGCTTGTCCGCACTGGGGAACTGTTCAAACCCAAAATCGTCATCGTGGTCGTTCATAGGCTTGCGGTTCTTTTTATGCATAATTAGAGCATTAAGGGTGTTGGCTGTGAAAGTCGGCTTGAATCTCTTGCAGCTGATAGACCGCAGGTAACATGATTTCGGTCACCATCATGCGGCTGTGTGCACGTCTTTGGTGGCGAAACAAGCCTCGACGCGCCCACAAATGAGGCGGTAGTGTGTCGTCAAAGCCATGCGCCCGCAAGGTCTGCTGCGCCAGTTGATAGAGCATGTCGTGCGCACACAAACGGGTGTATTGCAAAGGCGAGCGACGAATCAAAGGGTTGAAGAACAGCGCCAGACCCAAGGCATTTTGCCCCAATCCGTTGAAAAATGGCCAGTCGCGCTTCAAATGATTGAGGGCAGTGATGGTGTGGCCAATGACCACGGGTTGTTGGTCGCAGCACAAAATCACGTTGCGGCTCATCACTTGGCTGTTTAAAGGCAGATTGATGGCGCGTTGCTCGCTCAAATGCAGGCGAGATTTTCCCTGAAAAGACCGAATGACCTTGAATTCACGGCTGTGACGTTTGAGTTTGAGGGTCAGAGAACCCGTGTCGGTGAGCCAATGTTGATGTGTTGTCGCGATGCGTGGTGTGTAGGCCTGCCACGGAGATTGCTGGCTGGCAGCGCTCATCTCGACCCTTTTACTTTATTGGAAAGAGCCTGAAGCCAGATATCGAATCGATTAAATATATCCTCTGTTTGTGGAACATAATGGCTTACAAAAGTTTGAATCGCATTTTTTTGTTCTGGTTCTGCAATAACCCAAAAAAGAACAATCACCACAAATAATATCGCAACTAAAATCAAGCCTTTTATGATTAAAGAGAAGTGTGAGTTTGATGTGGTTTCGACTAGTTGTCTGGATGAACGTAAGGGCTCGGGAACTATATCTGGGGCTTTTATAAAATTTAATGTAGGAATTTTTGTATTATTAGCCAAGTTTTCTGTAATTTTTTTGGGAACAACTTTAACAACCTCTTTATTCTCCAAGCTGCTTACACTGCTTTCTAGAGAATCTTTCGTTAAATTATTTCCCACATTTTTAGTTGTATTGTTTTGTATTTTTTGTTCTTGAACAAGTTTGCCCGCTACAGTACGATGAGCTACTGAAGTAGGGCTGGGTTCAGGAATTTTGATTGATAAGGGTGCGGAAGACGACGTAATGGATGAGTTGTTTTTTGGTTCAGTCGTTGGTGTTTGTGTTGGTTTATTAGAAGAAATTTCAACAACTGCATTTAAAATCGGCAGACCGTCAAGGTCTGTTGAAGAACGTTCTAAAAATGATGTCACATGATTAGGTAAGAACATCAAAACAGCTTGTACATCAAAGGTGTGACCACACCCACCGCAATTGGCAAAGCCATTGTGTATCCGCAATTGATCCGGATAAACTTTAAACAATGTGTCGCAATGGGGACATATCGCGCCGAATGCTGCTGTCATAGTGGCCTTGGGTTCTCTACATAATTAAGCCCACATTGTAGCGGATAGACGTTAGGCACGCAACAAACACCACAAAGAAGTGGTCTCTTGCGCCCGTGCATGATGCAAGGGATCGGTCTTGTCAAAAACCTTGGTATGGGTGGGGCGGATGTCGTGCTTTTTGAGTACGCGTAAGCCTGCCTGCGCAATCCAATCACGCAAATCATTAGGTGCACGTAGCCCCAAATGCTCGGCAAAATCGGACATGATGAGCCACGCTTGTCCATGCGGGCTGAGGTGTTGCGCCACGCCATTGAGATAGCCTTTGAGCATCGCGGAGTGCTCGTCGTACACCGCACGCTCAACGGGCGCGCTGGCTTTGACAGGCAGCCACGGCGGATTACAAACGATTAGGTCTGCCTGCTTGTTGTGCTTGTCCCCAGATGTTGGAAACAAATCAGCCGATTGCAATTGAACTTGTTTGCTGATGCCCAAAATACTTAAATTCTCTTGAGCGCAGCGCAAGGCGCGCTCGTCCATATCGGTGGCGACGATATGAGGCACGCCACGTTTTGCCAAAATAGCTGAAATGACGCCTGTTCCCGTACCAATGTCCCACGCAGTGGTGCATGGTTTGGGCAGTGGGGCGTCATTGATTAACTCTAAGTATTCGCCACGTATGGGCGAGAATACACCGTAGTGAGGGTGTATGGACGCGCCGAGCGCAGGTATCATCACGCCTTTTTTGCGCCACTCATGTGCAGAAATATAGGCGAGCAGCTGGCGCAGGGGTAGGGCATAGCGCTCGCTCTGTTGTCCCAGCACTTCTTCACAGGCCAATTGCGCATCGGGTGCGCGGCGCAGGGCAATGCTGTGGTCGGCTTCAACCACAATCACAATAGCGTTTAATATGTGTGCACGCTGGGCTTGTGCCATGCGGTGGCGGTGAAAATGCTCGAGCAAACTCAACTCTGGGGCATTTTTCTTCGGCTTTTTCGGTTTATCCAGACGACGGGTGAGGGCTTGCAACAAGTGGCGGGCATTTTGAAAATCCCCGCGCCACAGCAGTGCATGGCCTTCTGAGGCCAGTCGATGGGCGGTCTCGGCAGGTAGGGTGTCGTCTGCCAAAGTGATGTTTTTGGGCGGTAAAGCGCCTGATTCAGAGCGCCATACTGCGCTGCATGGGGTCTGATTGTCCAGCCAGTTGAGGGTTGTATTCATCCCAAAACTATAACACAGCCATCCATAAATAAGACTGAGCATTGCATGATAAAGATTTATGAATTTTGAGCGGGTAATGAATGCGAAAAATGGCACAATGCAGCATTCAATAGTGTTTGGGAGAAGATATGAGTATCACCATCGCTCGTGAACGCCTGTCGGGCGAACATCGAGTCGCACTGGTGCCCGAGACGGCCAAGAAATTCGCCGCATTGGGTGCACAACTGCGCATGGAACAGGGCGCAGGTAACCTCAGCCAATTTCAGGACGCGCAATACGCCGAGGTGTCCACCGATGTGTCTGCCCATGCAGATTTGGCGCAGACTTATACGGGGGCGCAGTTGATACTGCGTGTGACCCCTCCGAGCACGGAGGAAATCAACGCCATGCCCGAAGGGGCGGTGTTAATCGGACTGCTCAAACCCTATGAGGACGCTACTCGCTCGGCCGCTCGTGAACAGGTTAAATCCTTTGGTGCAAAGTTCGTGGACACGGGTGTGACGGCCGATGGCACTGGGGGCTATGCACGTAAGCTGACCACGGATGAAATAGCCCTGCAAGAGGAGAAACTCGCACTCGCCGTGGCCAATGCCGACGTGCTGATTACAACCGCGCCATTCCTGGTAAAAAAGCCCCTGTGATTATTACCGAAGCCATGATTGCTGGGATGAAATATGGTGCGGTCGAGGTCGATACGGCGGCTGAATCTGGTGGCAACTGCGCGCTCACCCTTGCGGAATCAGATGAGCTGCCAATCTCCGATACCTACGCTCTGGCTCACAACGTCCACATCTATGGCCCTGTTAATTTGCCATCGCGCATGCCCACGCACGCCTCAGAACTCTACGCCAAGAATATTTACAACTTTCTCTCGGCGTGGATTCAAGCAGGCGAATTGAACATCGATTGGCAAGACGATATTGTCGCAGGCACCTTACTGTGCAAGGACGGCGCGACCGTGCATCCATGCGTCAAACAGATTTTAGGAGAATAAGTATGTACGGCATACTCGCACTTTATATATTCATGCTCGCGGCCTTTACGGGCTATGAAATCATTGCCAAAGTTCCAGTGATTTTGCAAACGCCCTTGATGTCCGGCTCGAACTTCATTCATGGTGTGGTCGTGGTTGGCACGATGATAGCCTTGGGACGTGCTCAAACGCCTTTGGAAATCGCCATCGGATTTTTTGCCGTGGCACTGGGCGCAGCCAATGCGGCAGGTGGCTATGTGGTAACCGAACGAATGTTGGCGATGTTTAAGAAAAAAGAGGACCGATAACCATGGCAGAGCTCAATATTCCTTTGTACGTACAAATGGCTTGGTTTATCGTGGCGGTGTTGTTCATTTTTGGGCTTAAAGGGTCAGGCTTCTTG
>CAZDLD010000087.1:0-7325 GCA_964506355.1 uncultured Hydromonas sp. | reverse complement strand
AGGTGACGAAATAGCTCTGTACTATTCGTCTTGTCATGATTCAACACGCAAACAGCAAAGAATCATCGAACAGAAATGTAAATGATCACTTTCAACTTATTAAACTTTTGAATTAAATCCAACTTAAAGGAAACACATTATGAAAATCACTTCTAAACTCTTATTGGCCCTCATCGCAACTTTGTCATTGAGCACAGCTTACGCAGACGAAGCCGACATCCAAGTAACGGCATCGGTATTGAACAATTGCAAAATCATCAGCGCACAAGATTTGAACTTTGGTCAACTCGATCCTGCGAACGCAGTGAACAAAACCGCGGAAGGCACAGTGACATTTGCATGTACTAAAAATGCAGACTACACCCTGAGCGCAGACAACGGCCAACACTACGACAGCGCAGCGAGCAAACGCCGCATGAACAACGGTGACGACTACCTGCCGTATGCATTGGCACAAGCGAGCTTCACAGGTACGGGTCAAGGTTTTAGCACACCGAACTCAGTTGACTTGAACGCACAGATTCAAGGCGCGGACTACCGTGATTTGCCAGCTGTATCATTCGCTGACACTTTGCATTTGACTTTGTTGCCATAAGCCACTTAACGGCGCATCGGGCTGACACCCAAAGCCAGACCAAAGACAGCACGGTCGCCGCTCACACACAGATACAGCAACATCAACCCAAACAAACACAACCAAATCCATTAGGAGAATTACCATGAAATTGACATCAAAATTATTGCTCGCCCTCATTGCCACCATGTCATTGAGCACAGCCTACGCAGACGAAGCCGACATCCAAGTAACGGCATCGGTATTGAACAATTGCAAAATCATCAGCGCACAAGATTTGAACTTTGGTCAACTCGATCCTGCGAACGCAGTGAACAAAACCGCGGAAGGCACAGTGACATTTGCATGTACTAAAAATGCAGACTACACCCTGAGCGCAGACAACGGCCAACACTACGACAGCGCAGCGAGCAAACGCCGCATGAACAACGGTGACGACTACCTGCCGTATGCATTGGCACAAGCGAGCTTCACAGGTACGGGTCAAGGTTTTAGCACACCGAACTCAGTTGACTTGAACGCACAGATTCAAGGCGCGGACTACCGTGATTTGCCAGCTGTATCATTTGCGGACACTTTGCATTTGACTTTGTTGCCATAAGCCGAGCACGTGCATACGTAACTCTAAGCACAATTAAAAACGGACTCGATTGAGTCCGTTTTTTGTCTTGGAAAAGCCCCCCCCCCAAGTGGGGGAGGGGTTGGGGAGAGGGATGGCGCGTGAGTGGATTCGTAGGGATTACGAGGATGCCAACACCCTCTCCCCCAGCCACTCTCCCGCGAACGGGTGAGGGGAGTGTATACGGCTTGTCCGTAAATTAAACAAACTCAATAGAAAACGGACTCAATCGAGTCCGTTTATTCATTCACTGAGAATCTGGCGAACATTGCTAATCTCGTGCACTTGCTCACGCAACTCAGCGAAGGTGAGATTGCCCTCGATCCAAGCTTCATAGAGTGGATTGTCGGGCGAGTTGGTGTAATCAGCGCCTTCGAGCACCATCGTTGCGGTGGCATAACGAAATCCTTTGCGGCGACGTTCGCGCTCATCAGCGGTGATTTGATATTTGCCATATAACACGGCTCACTCCCTGAAAGTAAACATCAAGCGGGACCGATATTCGGCTGAAAATCGGCTTTGAGTTTATCCTGCTCTAATTGTTTCTGCGCCGCTGCAAAATCCAACATTCGCGTAATCGGTAACTTCGCTCGCTCGCTGATGGCGGGATCGATGTGCACTTCATTGTAACCTGTGCCGATTTTGTCGATGACTTCGGCCAGATTGCGCAGCTCGTTCATCGTCATCCATGGGCAGTGGGCGCAGCTTTTACAGGTGGCGGACTGCCCTGCGGTCGGTGCTTCGATGAATGTTTTGTTCGGGTGCTTCTGGCGCAGTTTGTGCATCATGCCATTGTCGGTGGCGACGATGAAGGTATCGACTTCGGGGAAATTCGCTGGCGCGTTCAAAATGGCTGACGTCGAGCCGACCACGTGCGCGAGTGCGACCACGTTGGCGGGTGATTCGGGGTGTACCAGCACTTTGGCGTGCGGGTTCTTTGCAATCAATTGCTCCAGTTCGATGGCCTTGAACTCGTCGTGCACGATGCATGAACCATTCCACAGCAGCATGTCCGCGCCTGTTTCTTTCTGAATGTAGCCGCCCAGATGACGGTCGGGTCCCCAGATGATTTTTTTGCCTTGAGCGTGCAGGTGAGCGACGATTTTGAGCGCAATCGATGAGGTCACCATCCAATCGGCGCGGGCTTTGACCTGAGCTGAGGTGTTGGCATAGACCACCACTTCACGGTCGGGGTGCGCATCACAAAATGCCGAGAACTCGTCTATCGGGCAGCCCAAGTCGAGCGAGCATTCAGCACGCGCATCGGGCACGAGCACGGTTTTTTCGGGGGAGAGTATTTTGGCCGACTCACCCATGAAGCGCACACCAGCGACGATTAGGGTCTGAGCCGCATGGTCACGACCAAAGCGCGCCATCTCAAGTGAATCCGAGACGATGCCGCCTGTTTCCTCCGCCAAATCTTGCAAATCAGGGTGCACATAATAATGCGCGACCAACAGGGCGTTGTGCTGTTTGAGCCCCGCCTTGATGCGCGCAATCAGCTCCGTGCGCTCGGCAGGCGATGGTTCGCTCGGCACTTGCGCCCATGCGGTGGCGGTCTTGATGTTGCAGCTCGCGCCTGCGTCGGTGACGGGCAGGTCGTAATCTACTTCAAACAGTTCAGGTTTATGCAAGGTCATGTTGGCTCACTCTATGTGTTGTCAGAATTCAAACAATATTAATTGGCTGCGGCATTCACACGCATGGAAAAATCGATGGCACGCACGTGCTTGGTCAAACTGCCACTGGAAATGCGATCCACGCCCAATTCGGCATAGGCGCGGATGTTGTCCACCGTGACGTTGCCCGATACCTCAAGCTGACACACGGTGCGCAGGCTGTTGCGCATTTGCACCGCGGCGGCGATTTGCTCGTGGTTCATATTGTCCAGCAGCACCATGTCTGCACCTGCTTTGAGCGCCTCTTCGAGTTGCACCAAGGTTTCAACCTCGATTTCGATGAAGGGTTGCACAGCGCGAGCGGTAATCTCAGGCGTGTTGATGATGGTGCGGGCGTGTTCGAGCGCAGCGCTCACACCGCCTGCGGTCGCGATGTGGTTCTCTTTAATCAAGATGCCATCGTACAGACCCACGCGGTGGTTGACACCGCCGCCGACGAGGACCGCGTATTTTTGTGCCAGACGCAGACCAGGGATGGTTTTGCGTGAGTCCACGACTTTGGCAGATGTGCCTTTGACTTGCTGCACGTATTCATTGACCTTGGTGGCGGTGCCCGAGAGCAGTTGCAAGAAATTCAGCCCCGTGCGTTCAGCCGTGACTAAGGAGCGTGCTGAGCCGTGCATTTCGACCAAGGTTTGGTTCGCTTCAATGCGCTCGCCCTCGGCCACATGCCAAGTCACCTTGACAGTCGGATCGACCTGCGCAAAGGTCTCGTTGAACCACGCTTGACCGCAGAGTATCGCAGATTCGCGTGCGATGATGCGCCCGTGCGCTTGTTGCTGTTCGGCGATGAGCAAGGCGGTCAAATCGCCCGTGCGCACGTCTTCTTCGAGTGCGCGGCGCACGTCATCAGCGACGCAATCTGGGGGGGTGTATGAATTCATCTCGGGCTTTCTGTGTGTGTATGGGTATCGAGTTTAGGATGAGTAGTAGTGTAGCGCAATCGGCGGATGGGGTCACGCGGCAACATCAATTACGCCCCACCCTCAAAGCCGCATTGACGCCATGCTTCATAAACAATGATGGCCGCGGTGTTGGAGAGGTTCAGGCTGCGGTTGTTCGGCATCATCGGCAGACGTATGCGCTGCGACGTGGGAAAAAAATCCCGCACTGCGTCGGGCAAGCCCGAGGTCTCGGAGCCAAACACGAACCAGTCGCCCGCTTGAAATTGCGTCTCGGTCAGCACGTTTGAGCCCTTGGTGGTCAATGCGAACATCCGCGTCGCATCGGGCTGAGCAACTCGGATAAACTCGTCCCAGCTCTCGTGCGCGTGCAAATTCGCAAACTCGTGGTAGTCCAGTCCTGCGCGCACCATGCGCTTGTCATCGAGTGGAAAACCCAGTGGCTTAATCAAATGCAACTGGCAGCCCGTGTTGGCGCACAGGCGGATGACGTTGCCCGTGTTGGGCGGAATTTCGGGGTGAACCAGAACGAGATTAAACATGGGGCGAGTCGCTGAATAAAAACGATATTTTACTTGAGCGGCGTGCGCCGTGTGCGGGCAATCAGCACATTATCGACTTGGCGCGCACCTGCTGAGGCGAATTGGCGTGCGATTTCATTTAAAGTCGCGCCCGTGGTGATGATGTCATCGATGAGCAGCACATGCGCGTGTTCAAACATCGACGGATTCGGCAGTGAAAATGCATTTTTAACCTGCTTGCGCCGCTGATCGGGTTTGACATGTATTTGCAGCCGTCCGTGGTGCAGGCGCAGCACCCCATCGGGTAAATAACGCGGCGTGGCATTCGGCCAAATCGCCGCGAGGTCAATGTGCTGCATCAGCAAGCGCAAATGATTGAACCCACGCGACTGGGTGTGTGCATCGAGCTGCGGCACCAGCACGATGAAGTCGGGCGTGTGCGAGCGCGCATAGTGGCGCAAGGCATGGCGCAGACAATCGCCCAGAGCGGGTGCGAGGTGCAACGCGTTGTGAAATTTGTAGGGCAGTATCAAATGCTGCATCTGCTCGGCATAGTCGGCGAACACCACCGTGTGCGTGAACGCAGGTGGCTCGGTCAGACATTCCAAACAGTGCGCATCGGGCGTGGCGAGCAGGTGTGCGCACTGGACGCAACGCTGCACAGTCTCATCGGTGCACAGATGGTGCGGGAGGTGCTCGGTGCAGTCCATGCACAAGCGCGGCGAAACCATATCATCACCACGCAGTTGGGTGGCTTGACCGCAGAGCACACAGCCGCCGACCCACGTAGACAAACGCTGATTAAGCGCAACAGACCACGGGCGCACGCGAGCGAGGGCGCGAGCCAGCCAGCCAAGTTTTGAATCGTGTGGGTGGGAGACGTGATAAAATCGCACAGCATTGAGCCTTTAAAATACCTGATAAAACCAGTACACCAAGCGTATTTAGGTGTGCCGTGCAGCTTAACGACACCGATGCATTATCCAACCAATCCCCTATTTTGCCAAGTCCACTTATGAATCCACCGCGCACGCAGTTACCCGACACTTTGGTGCAGCACGCTGCGCGTGAGCTGCTGCAGCGCACGGACGTGATTAAATTGACCGTGACCACGCTGCGCGAAATCAGCCCTGCCCCACTGCCCAGCGCAGAACTCACAGCCGCCTATCCCAAGGCGCAAGTGTCGCAATGGCAGCTGAGCGAGACACCAGCCGCAGTGTCCACGTGGACCAACACCGTTAAAAAATTCAATCCGTTTAAGCGCAGCACGCTCGAGTCGCAGACGTGGACGGACTTCGCGCCCAGCGCAGATGCGCAGCTGGTCATCGCGCCGTTTGTGCTCGAGGGCTTGTACGCGGGCGAAGTGTTGGCGCATTTGAGCGAATTGCCACAGTGGTTCACGGCTGATGGGGTGTTGATGTTTGCACTGCTGGGCGCGGGTGCGGCGCCTGAGTTGGTCAATCGCGACCCAGAGTGGCTCGTCCAACTGAAGCACCTGCCGAATATCATGGACACAGGTGCGCGACTGCAGGCCTTGAACTTCGGTCTGCCTGTGCTGGATGTGGAGACCGTGCGGCTGGGCTACAGTGACGCGCAGACCCTGTGGCAAGATGTGCTGAACCTCAGTCCAAGCTTGCAAGGTATGAGTGCGGCCGAGCAGTCGCCGTGGCGCGAGAAAATAGACGCTGCATTTGCGGACGGCATGAATGAATTGTCTTTGGAGATTATCTACGGCCAAGTGTGGCAGCCGAGCGCACGGAGAAGTGACGATGGTGTGCGCACCGTGTCGCTGGAATCATTGACCAACTCCTTGAAAAAATAAGCGGAACTCCGCCAACCAGAGAATTTAGAATGAACACATTGAAACAACGTCAACCACAATCACGACTGAGCATGCGCATCGTCACAGGCATTTTGATGGGCACATTACTGGCACTGAGCGCGTGCAAGCCACAAGCGCAGTACCTCAACCCCAACATCAGCGCGAGCAATTTGCAGACCAATATCCCCCTACTCAGCCAGAATGGTGAAGTGGTGCAGATTAACGAGCCGCACAAAGGGCAAGTGTCCGCGGTGTTCTTCGGCTACACCCAGTGCCCTGATATTTGTCCGACGACCTTGGGCAAGATGAAATTGGTGATGCAGCAGCTGGGCGATGATGCGAGTAAAGTGCGCGTGGTCTTTGTCACCGTTGACCCCGAGCGCGACACCGCGGTGGTGCTTAAGGCCTATATGGCCGCGTTCAACCCCAGTTTCACAGGCGCGATGACCGACCCAGAGAACACCCGCAAGATGGCCAAGCAGTTTCAAGTGGTGTATGAAAAAGTCGGCACAGGACCGAACTACATCGTGAATCACACCGCGAATCTTTACCTGCTCGATGAGAACGGTCGCACCACCGTGTCCGTGCCCTACGAGGGCAAGCCCGAGAGCATCGTGCACGACATCCGTCAGATGTTGGCACAACAGCAGTAAGTTATTAAATGAGTTAAGCGGGCTTGAGCGTGGTGCAGGGGATTAGGTGCGCGCCACTGGCATCCGAGAGCCAAATTTCCCCATCAGAGATAGAGCATTGCAGCGCCATATTGCGCTGGCACAGCTCGGTCAGCCCCGAGGTGTCGGGCAGCTGAAACACCGATACTTTGGGCAAGGCGTTCATGGCCTTTTCATTGTCGCGCCACCACTTGTCCGCAATCGAACCCCCGTAGAGATACACCCGCACCGCATCGGAGCGCCCGCAGGCCTTGCGCAGGCGACGCTCATCGGGCAGACCAACGTCTATCCACAGACGAATGTAGATGTTGTAATCGATGTGCCACAAATCAGGCTCATCGTCGGTGGACAAACCCTTGCCAAAAGTCAGACGTTCATGCGCATTGAGTATGAATGCGAGCAGGCGCACCATCATGCGCTCCTCAGTCTCAGACGGGTGCTGCGCGAGGGTCAGGCTGTGCGCGGCATAGTAGTGGCGATCCATATCGGCAATGGAGACTTCGGCTTTGTGAATGGTGGATTTGAGTGCCATAGAAG
>CAZDLD010000086.1:0-7449 GCA_964506355.1 uncultured Hydromonas sp. | reverse complement strand
TATAATTGTGGGCGATTATGCTCAGAGAGTTTTCATGAAATATAACCACACATCATCGATTGGATGTTGTTATAATTGTGGGCGATTATGCTCAGAGAGTTTTCATGAAATATAACCACACATCACCGCGCCGCTTGCGCGTCCAGTCGATGCTTGTCTGCGCCCTCAGTATTGTACTGAGCGCCTGCGCCGTAGGTCCAAACTACCCCAATTCGAGCGAACAAGTCACGCTCGACACGCAGTGGCATGCTCAGTTGCCGCACGAGGGCGATGCACAATCGGTGCTGAACTGGTGGGCGCAATTCGATGATGCCGCGCTCACACGACTGCAGCGCTTGGCGCAGGCAAACAATCAAAGCTTAGAAATGGCTCGAGCGCGCATGATGCAGGCGCGAGCGAACGCAGGCGTTGCCAGTGGCGCACAGTTGCCATCGCTCAATGCGGTGGGCAATGCAGCGCGCACCAATGGCACGGACGGCTCGGACGTGATCCGCACCAATATGACGGGCGTGCTGGATGCGGCGTGGGAGTTGGATCTGTGGGGTGGCGTGCGCGCCAACCGCCAAAGTGCAGATGCCTTGGCTGACGCCAGTGTCTATGACTGGGCCGCGACCAAAGTATCTGTGGGCGCAGAAATCGCCAGCACCTACACCGCGTATCGCGCTTGCGAGCAGCAGTTTGCGCTGATGGGGCAGGACATAGATTCGCGTGCCAAGAGTGTCGAATTGACGCGGCTGTTGGTCAATGCAGGTTTTACAGCGCCAGCTGAGGGCGCGTTGTCCGATGCGGCTATGGCGAACGCACGGCAAACGTGGTTCAACTACAAGGCGCAGTGCGCGGTGTTGAAAAAATCACTCACCGTACTCGCAGGCGTGACCGAATCTGAGTTGAGCAGCGCCATGGGCATCAACAATCCGCAAGACGTGTTGCACGCCATACCGCACGCCCCCGCGTTTACCTTGAATCAATTGCCCGTGCAGCTGGTGAGCCAGCGCCCCGATGTCGCTGCGGCCGAACGGCGCTTGTTTGCTGCCAATCGCCGCATCACGGTGGCGCAGGCGCAGCGCTTTCCGCGCCTGTCACTGCTGGGTAGTTTGAGTCTGTTTGGCGTGCGTTTGTCAGGGCAGAGCAGCACCGCGCAGAGCGACTCATGGTCGTTCGGGCCGAGTTTGACCCTGCCACTGTTCAATGCAGGGCAGTTGCAATCGGCGAGTGAAGCGGCGCGGGCGCAGTACGACGAAACCCTCGCAGCGTACAAACTATCTGTGCAAAATGCCGTGCGCGAAGTCGAAACCGCACTGGTGCAGTTGGACAGCGTGCAAAACCGCCTCAAACAAGCACGCATCGCGCAAAGCAATATGCAAAAATTTCTCACCGCCAGCGTGGTGCGCCATGACTCGGGTATGTTGAGCCTGCTCGAATTAGAGGATGCGCGCCGCTCGGCTTTGAACGCACAGCAGGCCTTAATCAACACCGAGCAAGAATACACCGTGCAGTGGATCAATCTGTACAAAGCTTTGGGCGGACAGTGGCGCGAGGGCATCGATGCCGCGCCTGCTCCCCAATCTACCCCCTAATCTGCGCCCCACAAACAATTTGCCATAAATTTTTAAAATCGAGCCTCAGCATGAACCCAAATCATTACTCTTTCGAAGACCACCCCACTTGGAAATCCCGCCTGCGACAATTCATCCGTGCGGGCAAAGGCCGCTGGATTGCGCTGGCGCTGCTGATTGCAGCATTACTCATTGTAGGCTATGCCAAATCCAAGTCCAGCGGTGCCGCAAATGCGAAAAAAGCTGAAGGCACCAGCGGCGCACAAGCGGCCTTGACCGTCGAAGTGGTGCAAGCGAGCACGCAGGATTGGCAAAGTGAATTGCACGCCGATGGCACCATCCAAGCATGGCAAACCGCCAGCATCAGCGCGCAGGGCAGTGGCTTAAAAATCAGCAAGGTGCTCGCACAAATTGGCGACACGGTGCGCGCAGGTCAGACCTTGGTTGAGTTTGAGCAGAGCACCGCGATGGCGGACATCAATCAACTCAATGCGGTGTACAAAGAAGCGCAAGCCAACTTGAGCGACGCGCAAATCAATTTTAGCAAAGCCGATGCGCTCAAGGCCGCAGGGGCAATCTCGGAAGTGCAATACCGCCAGTACAAAACCGCACTCATCTCCGCGCAAGCACGCATGGATGCAGCGCGTGCCGCAAGTGCCGCAGGGCAAACGCGCAGTCGTCTGACCGCGCCGAGCAATGGCGTCATTTCAGCGCGCAATGCCACAGTGGGCACGGTGGTGCAACCAGGGCAGGAGCTGTACCGACTGCTGGTGGACAACCGACTGGAGTGGCAAGCCGAGCTGACCGCCGCGCAAATTGGGCAAGTGCGCGTGGGCAACGCGACACAAATCATGCTGAGCGATGGGGCAGTGGTGCAGGGCACGGTGCGCAGTGTCTCGCCCGCGATTAACCCTGCGACCAACACCGCGACGGTGTTTGTCAAGCTCGACGCTGCGCCCAACATCCGCGCAGGGATGTCCGCCAAAGGTGTGTTCATACAACCGAGCGCCGCAGTGATGACCGTGCCGCAGACCGCGGCGATGATACGTGATGGCTTTTATTATGTGTTCAAGGTGGTGAACAAGGACGAGCACACCTCGGTGGTTCAGCAGGTCAAAGTGACCTTGGGCGCACGCAAGGATGGTCAAGTGGCGATTTTGAGTGGACTGCAAGCGAACGACACCCTCGTCGCGGCTGGGGTTGAGTTTCTCAAGGATGGCGATGCGGTCAAAGTGGTGACAGCGCAATCTGCTGCCCCATCGGCAACTCCATCAACAACCCCAAGCACAAAACCATAGGAGCGGACATGAATTTTTCTTCATGGGCCATCCGTCGCCCGATACCGTCATTGGTTTTGTTCTTGGTGCTCACCGTTCTGGGCTTGGTCGCGTTTAAAAAATCCATGATACAAAACTTCCCCGACATCGAGTTGCCCATGGCGACTGTGACGGTGGCCTGGCCCGGTGCCTCACCCGAGCAGTTGGAGACCGAAGTGGCACGCAAAGTCGAGGACTCCGTGGCCAATTTGACCCAGTTGCGCCATGTGTATTCCACGATTAACGAAGGTGTATCGACCACCGTGGTTGAGTTCGCGATTGAAAAACCAGTCAATGAAGCGGTGGACGATGTGCGCAGCGCCATCGATGGCATCCGTGGGGATTTGCCCACCGCGATTAACGAGCCGATGGTGACCAAGGTCAGTTTATCGGGCGCGCCGATTGTGACCTACTCGATACAATCGGACAGCATGGACGCCACGGATTTATCGTGGTTTGTCGACAATCAGGTGAACAAGGCATTGATGCGCGTCACGGGCGTCGGTCAAGTGACACGCACGGGTGGCGTCAGTCGTGAGGTGCGCATTGATCTAAACACCGCGGTGATGAACAATTTGGGCGTGACCGCCGCCGATGTGTCGCGCTCATTGGCCAGTGTGCAGCAGGATGCGCCTGCAGGACAAGCGCGCATCGCAGGGCAAGAGCAATCGGTGCGCGTGATTGCCACCGCCAACAACGTCGACGACATTCGCCAAATTCAGCTCGCCACGCAAGCAGGGCGCATGGTTCGGCTGGGCGACATCGCCACCATCAGCGACACCGTGGCTCAGCCCAAGACCCTCGCGCTCATCGATGGCAAAGAGTCGGTGACATTCGATGTGACGCGCAGCAAGGGTTCAAGCGAAATCGTCGTGCTCAACGCCGTGCGTGCGACCATGGCCGAATTCATCAAGACCCATCCGAATGTGCGTATCAGTGAAATTTCAGAAACGGTCAAACCGATAGAAGACAACTACCACGACTCGATGATGCTCTTGCTTGAAGGTTCGATTTTGGCGATTTTGGTGGTGTGGTGGTTCTTGCGCGACTGGCACGCGACATTGATTTCGGCTGTGGCTTTGCCTTTGTCCATCATCCCTGCGTTTTGGGTGATGAATTTGATGGGGTTTACTTTGAACTTGGTGACCCTGCTCTCGCTCTCGCTCATCATCGGGATACTGGTCGATGATGCGATTGTCGAGGTGGAGAACATCGTGCGCCACATGGGCATGGGCAAATCACCCTATGACGCAGCGATGGAGGGCGCGGACGAAATCGGTATGGCGGTGATTGCCACCAGTTTGACCTTGGTCGCGGTTTTCTTGCCCACGGCGTTTATGGGTGGGGTGACGGGCAAATTCTTTGTGCAATTTGGCTGGACCGCAGCGATTGCGGTGCTGTTCTCACTGCTGGTGGCGCGGCTGCTCACGCCGATGATGTCGGCCTATATGCTCAAGCCAACGGCGCACCACGAGCACGAGTCAGAAGGTCGCCTGATGCGCTGGTATATGAATGCAGTCACCAAATGCTTGGCACATCCGTGGTTAACTTTGAGCGCATCGACGGCATTTTTTATCGCGTCCATGGGGCTGGCCTCGACCCTGCCCGGTGAGTTTGTGCCCACGGGCGACTTGTCGCGCACCGCGGTCAATGTCGAGCTGCCACCCGGTTACACCTTGGCGCAGACCCGCGCCGTGAGTGAAAAAATCCGCACGCAGGTGTTGAGCACCGAGCCTGACATCACCCGCGTGTACACCGCAATCGGCGTGGGCTCGCTGGTCAATCCGTTCATGCCCGCAGGACCAGGCGATGCACGCAAAGCCACCATCAACCTGACGCTAACCGATATATCCAAACGCAGTGAATCACAGCAAGACATCGAACAACGCCTGCGCGCCAAACTCTCCGAAATTCCCGGTGCGCGCATCACGGTCGGCAGCATCGACAGTTCAAGCAAGTTTGAAATGGCGCTCACAGGGGACAACGCACAAATGCTCACCGAAACCGCGAGCAAGATAGAGAGCGAGCTGCGCACCATACCGGGCATAGGCAATGTGGCGTCCAACGCCAGTCTGCTGCGCCCCGAAGTGGTGATACGACCCGATACGGTTAAAATGGCGCAAGCGGGCATCAGCACCGCCGAGTTGGCCAACACCATCCGCATCGCGACCAATGCCGACTACGCCCAAGCGCTGCCCAAGCTGAATTTGCCCGAGCGTCAAGTCCCCATCGTCGTGCGCATGAGCGAGAACGAGCGCGAGAGTCTGGATGCGATTGGCAACCTCAAATTGCACACGGGTGCGGGCTTGGTCGCGCTCGCCACTGTTGCCGATGTGCGGCTGGGCACAGGCGCGACCGAAATCTCGCGCCTTGATCGCAAGCGCAACATCAAATTCACCATCGAGCCCAATGGCGTGCCCTTGGGCGACTTGAGCGCCAAAATTGCCGAACTGCCGTCTATGAAAAAATTGCCCACCAGTGTCGAGCGCCTTGAGCTGGGCGACGCGCAGGCCATGGCCGAGATGGCGCAGGGCTTCATGCTCGCCATGCTCGCTGGGATTGCGGCGATTTACTTGGTGCTGATTTTGCTGTTCCATGATTTTTCGCAGCCATTGACGATTTTGGCGGCTTTGCCGCTGGCGGCAGGTGGCGCGTTTGGTGCGTTGTTCATCACGCGATTTTCACTCTCGATGCCCGCGATGATAGGCTTGATTATGCTCATCGGGATTGTGACCAAAAACTCGATTTTGTTGGTGGACTACGCGATTCTCGCCTACCACCGTGGCATGAGTCGCTACGACGCGCTGCTCGACGCGTGTCGCAAACGCTCTCGTCCCATCGTCATGACCACCATCGCGATGGCAGCGGGGATGTTGCCCAATGCCTTGGGTTTGGGGGCGGATCCGAGCTTTCGCGCGCCGATGTCCATCGTGGTCATTGGGGGATTGATTACCTCAACGTTTTTGAGTTTATTGGTCATTCCTGTGATTTATATGCGCATCGACGCGCTGCAACAGTGGCTGCGCTCAAAAATTAAATCCCGTTCTTGAGGACGCGTGCTTTGAACGCAGATAGAATGCCCTTATTCATTGAAGTGCAACATCGGAGTGGAACACATGAACGCAAGTCAAAACAACAAGCCTGCAGCGCCAGAAGTGGGCAACAGCGAGAACCAAGCCAACAGCGAGAACCAAGCCAACAGCGAGAACCAAGCCAACAGCGAGAACCAAACCAACAGTGAGAACCTGCAAGTGGCCTGCGTGCAGATGGTCTCAGGCACACAGGTGGCGGACAACCTCAATGCAGCCGCCCGTGGCATCGCCCAAGCGGTCGCGCAGGGCGCAAATTTAGTGGTGCTGCCAGAGTATTTCTGCATCATGGGCAATCAAGACTCGGACAAAGTCGCGGTGGCAGAAGCCTACAAAGGCGCACAGCCCGATGCCAGCACGCCCATTCAGCAGTTTTTGCAGCAACAAGCGGTAGAGCACGGCGTGCACCTCATCGCAGGCACGATTCCACTCAAGACCGCAGACGCAGGCAAGGTGTACAACACCACCTTGGTCTACGCGCCCGATGGAGCTGTGCTTGCGCGCTATGACAAAATTCATTTATTCGGTTTTCAAAATGGGCTCGAGAGTTACGACGAGTCCACCACCATCATGGCGGGCGAATTGGCGCAAGCGCCCGTGGTCTGGGACAGTCCGTGGGGGCGCATTGGGCTGTCGATATGCTACGATGTGCGCTTTCCTGAGCTGTACCGTGCGGCGCGTGAGGTGCTCGCGTGGGTCAATGTCGCGGCGTTCACCAACACCACAGGACAGGCGCATTGGGAGCTGCTCATGCGTGCGCGTGCGGTCGAGAACCAATGTTATGTGATTGCCTGCGGGCAGGGCGGCAAACATGAAAACGGCCGCCGGACCTTCGGTCACAGCATGGTGGTCGATGCGTGGGGCGTGGTGCAAGCGGTGCATGAGACGGGCGAGGGCGTGGTGTTGGCTGAAATCAAGCCTTCGCGTGTGGCGCGGGTGCGGGCGAGTATTCCTGCGTTGCAGCATCGGGTGTTGTAAGCGCAAATGAGGGGATGGTAGATTGATACAACATTCCTCGCTCCCACGCTCCAGCGTGGGGGCGTATTGTCAGCGATTGAAGTCTGTGCATTCCCACGCAGAGCGTGGGAACGAGTAATTGATTGTGGAGGCGCGAAATGAATCGTTTGTGGAATAGCAATTATTTTAAAGTTATATTGCTTCTGGCAGTGCTACAAAGTGTATCAATTTGGGGATATTGGAAGCTCATAATGCTATTAATTTTATTGTATTTAGGGCTGTTACTCAGACTCAGAATATATCTTGATAAGGATCTACCCTATACAAATGTGATAGGTAGAAGGACTGCGGATCCAGATGAAATAGAACTAAGGAAGAAACAATTTCATTTTGATTTTTTCTTCTTTACTTTATTAGCTACGCTCGGATGGCTATCAGTATTGATACACTAACAAATCAAAGGGCTCACCATGAACATCCTCGCTCCCACGCTCCAGCGTGGGGGCGTATTGTCAGCGATTGAAGTCTGTG
>CAZDLD010000085.1:0-7502 GCA_964506355.1 uncultured Hydromonas sp. | reverse complement strand
CTGTGCAAAGTGAGAAATACCAAGCCTTGGTGCAACGCACAATCACTGAGCAAAGCGGCGTTCAACTGCAATCAGTCGCGTGTGTCGGTTGGGCGCAAGCGATAGATTCTGGAATCATCCATGCACAGGCGTGGGAGGATTTATTGCAGCAGTACTTACAGCCAGTGCGCGAGTTCGGAGCTGATGTAGTGGTGCTTGGCTGCACCCACTACCCATTCATCGCCGATGAAATCCTCAGCTACTTGGGCGAGCATGTGATTTTACTGGATTCAGGGGCACCCGTGGCGCGCTATACGCAAAGTGTCTTGGACAAGCGTGCTGGGCTAAATCCCGGGACAACTCAAGGTGTGACCCGTAATTTCGCCAGTTTTGTCGATGACTCAGTGCTCGCTCGTTGGCGCTATTTCAGCGATGTGGAAGACGCTCGGATTGAGCTGCTGGATATATAGAATATTGCACTGCACACGCGCTATGAAACGTTTACAATGCACCGCATAACATTACACAGCATCATGAACTGAATGAACCTTTGGAGTAGCCATGCGTGAACGTGACACACAACACATCATAAAAAAATACCCCAACCGTCGCCTGTACGACACCCAGACCTCGACCTACATTACACTGGTTGATATCAAAAAGATGGTGCTGGCGCGGGATGAGCTCGTCGTTCTGGATGCCAAAACCAATGAAGATTTGACCCGCAGCATCTTGTTGCAAATTATTTTGGAAGAAGAAAGCGGCGGCGTGCCGATGTTTTCCACCGAGATGTTGGCGCAGATTATTCGCTCGTATGGTCATGTGATGCAGGGCATGTTGGGCTCGTATCTTGAAAAAAACATGCAGGCCTTCGCCGACATTCAGAGCAATCTGGCCGATGATACCCAGTCCGAATCCGAACAGACCCTCAACGCCGAAGTGTGGCAAAAACTACTGGCCATGCAAGCGCCGATGATGCAAGGTCTGATGGGTAACTACATCGAGCAAAGTCGCAATATGTTTTTGCAAATGCGCGATATCATGGCTTCGCAGACTGCGGTGCTGTTTCAAAGCCTCAACGAAGGCAAAATCCCCAACGAGCTGCTCAAAAATGCCAATGCTGATAAAGCGAGCGAGGCCAAATCCAACCCCAACCCTTCACCCAGCGTGGGCGAATCCTGATGCCGCGCTTTGACTTTCATTGCCACTCAACCGCGTCTGATGGTGCGCTCACGCCCGAGCAACTCGTCGCACGCGCCGCACGCAATGGCGTGACCCACATGGCATTGACCGACCACGACCAACTGGCGGGATTGCCCATTGCGCGCAGCCATGCGCAGGCCGCAGGCATCCAGTTCGTCGACGGGGTAGAAGTGTCAATCTCTTGGCGCGGCATGAGCGTGCACATCGTTGGCTTGAATATTGACATTCAAAACGCCGCGCTGATTCAAGGCCTGAGCGATAACGCCAGTGGACGAGCCAAACGCGCATTGGTTATCGCCGAGCAGCTTGAAGCTGTGGGCGTGAAGAATGTATTGGAACGCGCATTGGTGGAAGCGCACGGGCGCATGGATTTGCTGGCACGCACGCATTTTGCACGGGTGATGGTTGCGGACAAAAAAGCCGAAAGTGTGCGCCATGTGTTTCAAAATTATCTGGTGGAGGGCAAACCAGGCTTTGTTCAACACGAGTGGGCGAGTTTGGAACAAGCACTGGCATGGATACACGGCGCTGGTGGTGTGGCGGTGCTCGCGCACCCAGGGCGCTATCCGCACGATGCCGCCAGTGAACAAGAACTGGTGCGAGAGTTCACTGCACTCGGTGGACAAGCCATCGAAGTGATTACGGGCGCGCACAGCAAGAAACAAATTCGCCACTACGCACAGATGTGCACCGAGTTGGGTTTGCACGCCTCGGCAGGCTCGGATTTTCATGGCGCAGGTGAGAGCAAAATGGACATCGGGCGTGTGCCACAGTTGTCGGTGGGGCTCAAGCCTGTGCATCAACTTTGGGCGGCAGCACACTGAAACACCATACACCCAAGCAAAATGCATGGTGCAAAGCTCAGCCAAGACACGTGTTTTTAGGTAAAATGCGAACTTACATTTTAGAAAGAAATTATGGGCGAATTCGATATTGCAGCGATGCTGCAAAAAATCACGGTGTTTGTGATTCCCGCTTTGTTGGCCATCACGGTGCACGAAGCAGCTCACGGCTATGTGGCTAAATTTTTTGGTGATGACACCGCGGAGCGCATGGGGCGAGTGACTTTGAATCCATCCGCGCACATTGACCCTGTTGGCACCATCTTGCTGCCATTGATTACCTTGTTGATGCCCGGTGGCTTTTTCTTTGGTTATGCCAAACCTGTTCCGGTGATTGCTTCGCGTTTGCGCAATCCTGCCAAGCACATGCCTTTGGTCGCTTTGGCTGGACCAGTATCCAATCTCATCATGGCGTTTTTATGGTCGATTATCTTGTTTGTGGTCGCCTATTTGACGTCACACACCGAGCAAAACTTCTTTTTTAAGGTCGCTTCGGTGGGCGTGGTGTTTAATCTGATTTTATTTGCCTTCAATATGCTGCCGATTTTGCCACTCGATGGTGGACGGGTCTTGATGGGCTTACTGCCTGCTCAAGCGGCGCGCTCGTTCGCTCAACTCGAGCCATACGGTATGTTCATCGTCTTGGGGCTGGCATTTATGACGGGCGGTCTGTTGTTCAATTACTGGGTCTATCCGATTGTGGACGCGGCTCAAAGTGTGATTAATTTTATTTTGTATCCTTTGTACGCGCTGTTGGCGTAATTTATTTTAGAGAGTTCCATGTTTCCAGAACGCGTTTTATCAGGCATGCGCCCCACGGGTGCTTTGCATTTAGGTCATTACCACGGTGTGCTCAAAAATTGGGTGCGTTTGCAATCAGAGTACCCCTGTTTGTTCTTCGTGGCCGACTGGCATGCATTGACCACCCATTACGATGACCCGAGCATCATTGAGTCGTCCACCCATGAAATGGTGATTGATTGGCTCGCGGCGGGCTTGGATCCATCTCAAGCCACGATTTTTGTGCAGTCGCAGGTGATTGAGCACGCAGAGTTGTTCTTGTTGCTGGGTATGTCTGCGCCTTTGGGCTGGTTGGAACGCGTGCCCACCTACAAAGAGCAGATTGAAAAACTCAAAGAAAAAGACTTGGGCACCTATGGATTTTTGGGTTACCCATTGCTGCAAGCGGCGGATATTCTGATTTATCGTGCAGAGCACGTGCCAGTGGGCGAGGATCAAGTGCCACACTTGGAAATGACCCGCGAGATTGCGCGTCGCTTCAATTATCTGTACGGTCGTGAAAAAGACTTTGAAGAAAAAGCCCAAGAAGCGGTGAAAAAACTGGGCAGCAAAATCGCCAAGCAGTACATCGAACTGCGCAATCGTTTTCAAGAGCAGGGCGAGGAAGAGGCCATCGAGCAAGCACACGCATTGCTCGACGAGTCAAAGAACCTCACCATGGCCGATAGAGAGCGTTTGTTTGGCTATTTGGAAGGCTCGCGCAAAATCATCTTGGTTGAGCCGCAAGCCTTGTTGACTAAAGATTCGCGTATGCCAGGCTTGGATGGACAAAAAATGTCCAAAAGTTATGGCAACACCATCGCCATGCGCGAGGATTCCGATTCGATTACCAAAAAAATCCGCACCATGCCGACCGATCCAGCGCGTGTGCGTAAGACCGATGCGGGTGACCCTGAAAAATGTCCTGTGTGGGCGTTCCACAAGATTTACAGTGACGACGCGACCTGCATGTGGGTTCAAGACTCCTGCAAAAATGCGAAAATTGGTTGCTTGGAATGCAAACAACCCGTGATTGAGTCGGTGTTGCGCGAGCAACAGCCCTTGCTCGAGCGCGCACAGACCTATGTGGACGATCCGAGCTTGGTGCGCAGCATTATTGCCGACGGCTCTGACAAAGCGCGCAAAATGGCGCAGGAGACCATGCGCGATGTGCGTGAGGTCATGGGATTGGGTTAAGCAGTATCACAGCACCCATCAATCAAAAAACCGAGCCTAGGCTCGGTTTTTTTCGTTACATCCCTGTAAACGGTCGATGTCGGTACAGCCACTCAGGATGGTAAGTGGCAACAATGGCTATGACGCCGCCACTGAGAAAGCCTTCGCCCCAACCCAGCAGTATGGGGCTGGCCCAGAACACTTGATTGCCCGCCAGAGAAATCAAGTGCAGCTCGTTGATGAGCGCCAAATTAAAAAACATCGAGAGCATCATCGCGATGGCAGATACGAAGAAACCCCGCACAAAAATATACACAAACAATCGCTGCGGAAATAGTGCCGCTGCTACGCGGTGTAGAACAGCGACGCATAGCAGTGGCACGATGCTGGCGAGTATGAATTGCAGTCCCCATATCCATGGGCTGGTCTGTAGGGTGATGCAGGTGACCAAGGTGGTACACGCCAGCGCGAGTATCGCCATTGGCGCGCCCAGAATCAGATAGGCCACGCTCGCTCCGATTAGATGAATGTACAGGTTGTCCATAATCTGCGCCTTAATCAACCACAAACAACACAACACAAAGCTGATGAACAGCCAGTGATTGACTCGAACATGATCGAGAAAGTCCTTACGAACGAACGACACCCAGACCGCAGCGGCGATGAACGCAAGTGCGAGTAGATTGAACAGCGCCCAAGTAAGCGGGCTCCAAAATTGCAAAGGTTGGCTGAGTGTGAACATGGTGATTGTCGTGGGGTGAGTTTGTGGCGGCAGGTGCAGTTACTGCCATTATATTGGGCATGCAATTGCTTAGGCGTGAAAATCCATTAAATCTGTCAATGGCTATGCACGTTCTATAATATAAAGTCCATAAAAAAAAGCCTGAACATAAATGTTCAGGCTTTTCATCGAAAACGTAGAATTACGCTTCGCGAATGTTCGCGGCTTGTTTGCCTTTAGGACCGTCAACGATCTCAAAGCTTACGCGTTGTTCTTCTTTAAGCGTTTTGTAGCCATCCATCTCGATTGAAGAGAAGTGAGCGAACAAATCTTCACCACCACCATCAGGAGTAATGAAACCAAAACCCTTGCTATTGTTAAACCATTTTACTGTACCGGTAGCCATAACCCAGCCATCCTTTTTTTCAAAACAAAAAAATTTATTCTCGCTTATTTTTTAAGACTTAACTTAATCGTAAACCTTGAGAATCACTTACTGCGCAAATCATTTCCAACGCATGGCGTGATTGTTGACCGTTTTATAGTGCTTGTCAAGCGATAACGTTGATTTTGTTCGTTTCGACCATAAATAATGGCTAAATCGGTGTTTATTAGGACTTTTTTACGGGTTTGGCTGGATTTTTAGCCTGTCTGCACGCGGCTGTGGCATTTCACTTTATGCGGGCTTCTGTGTTTTCGGTTAAGATGCAGGCATGATAAAAATGAACTTCAAAGCTTGGATGCGATGTTATGGGTAATCGAAAATCAACGAAACACGAGCATGGTGGATTGGCGCAGTTGGAGCGCAAAAAGGTGCTCACGCCGCCACCGATGTATGCGGTGTGGCTGCTCAACGATGATTACACGCCAATGGAGTTTGTGGTGGATGTGCTCGAGCAGTTTTTTGACAAACCGTCAGATGATGCTGAAGTCATTATGTTTAAAGTCCACACCGAAGGCAAAGCGGTGTGCGGCGAATACCCGCGGGATATCGCGGAAACCAAAGTCATGCGTGTAATGCGCTATGCACGCGAGCACGGTCATCCGCTGCAATGTGTACTGGAGGGAATATGATTGCTCAAGATTTAGAAGTGACGCTGCATTTGGCGTTCGTAGAGGCGCGCAAGGCGCGTCATGAAGATTTGACGCTGGAGCATTTGCTCTGCGCGTTGTTGGACAATCCAACCGTGATTGAGCTGCTCAATGCGGTGGATGCAGACATTCGTGCGATTAAAGCCGATGTGCAACGTTTTTTAGCGGACAACATCAGCGCCAAAGCGGGCTCGGATGAAATCGACACACAACCAACCATCGGATTTCAACGGGTGATGCAGCGGGCGATTATGCACGTGCAATCCATAGGTAATGACAAGAAAGAAGTCTCGGGCGTTGAGGTGCTGGTGGCGATGTTTGGCGAGAAAGATTCGCATGCGGTTTATTTCCTGCGCAAGCAGGGGATAGAACGCGTGGATTTGACCCAATATTTATCGCACGGCATCCGCAAGAGTGGCAAGTCTGAATTCAGTGGACTGGGTCAGTCGGTCAATGGGGGTGATGCGAGCGATGGTCAGCCTGCTGCCTCGGACAAGCATCCAGATGAGCCGAGGAAAGAATCCGCACTGGATAAATACACCAGTGATTTGAACGCGCTGGCTAAGTCGGGTCGCCTTGATCCGCTGATTGGGCGTGAGGCCGAGGTCTTGCGTGCGGTTCAGGTGCTCTCACGCCGTCGCAAGAACAACCCCGTGCTCGTGGGCGAAGCAGGCGTAGGCAAGACCGCGATTGCTGAAGGTTTGGCATGGAAAATCGTGAAAAAAGAAGTGCCTGATGTGCTCGCCAATTCACATATTTATTCACTCGACATGGGCGCGCTGATGGCGGGCACCAAGTATCGTGGCGATTTTGAACAACGGCTCAAGGACGTATTGGGCGAGTTGGCGCAGCAGACCGACGCGATTTTATTCATTGATGAAATTCACATGCTCATCGGCGCTGGCTCGACGGGCGGCAGCTCAATGGACGCGAGCAATTTAATCAAACCTGCGCTGTCCAACGGCAGTTTGCGCTGTATCGGCGCGACCACCTTTGAGGACTATCGCCGCGTGTTTGAGAAGGACACCGCGCTGGCACGACGCTTTCACAAAATTGATGTGGTGGAGCCCAGCGTGGCGCAGACCATCGATATTCTCAAAGGACTCAAACAGCAATTTGAGAGCCACCATCAGGTCAAATACGCACCATCGGCGATTATCGCCGCGGCTGAGTTGTCCTCCAAATACATGAACGAGCGATTTTTGCCCGATAAGGCGATTGATTTGATGGACGAGGCTGGTGCTGCGCAACGCGTGCTGCCCGCGACCTTGCGCAAAAGCAAAATCACCAAGGTGGAGATAGAAGAGCTGATAGCAAAAATTGCTCGCATTCCGCCCAAAACCGTCAGTACCGATGCGCGTGAGAAGCTCAAATTCCTTGAGCGCGATTTGAAAAACACCGTGTTCGGTCAAAACAAAGCCATCGAAGCGGTGTCCTCAGCCATCAAGATGACCCGTGCGGGTCTGGGCAATACCGACAAGCCCATCGGCTCGTTTTTGTTCACAGGCCCGACGGGCGTGGGCAAAACCGAGTTGGCGCGTCAATTGGCATTCAACTTGGGAATCGATTTAATCCGCTTTGACATGTCCGAGTACATGGAGCGCCATGCGGTCAGCCGACTCATCGGTGCGCCACCGGGTTATGTGGGGTTTGATCAAGGGGGCTTGCTCACCGATGCGGTGACCAAGAAGCCGCACGCGGTGTTGCTG
>CAZDLD010000084.1:0-7533 GCA_964506355.1 uncultured Hydromonas sp. | reverse complement strand
GTGTACTAGTTTGTTAGGGGGTGATTGTAAACGGGTTTGGGTTTGGGCGTGGCTCAGTTGAGGTACCACAGCAAGTCAAACAGTGTGCAAACGCTGAAAAGCGCCCACTGGACGGCTCCACACCGTGCTCAATTGGCGACATGGCGCGATTATCGCGCCATGTTTGCAATAATATGACGTAAAATGGCGGTTTTGTTATTTGACACTTTTTTGGGTGCACATGTCTGATTTTATTCAAAGTTTGAAATCCACCAACCAATGGTGGTTGCTTGCATGGTTTGATATTCGTCAACGCTATCGACGCTCGGTGCTCGGTCCGTTTTGGATCACCATGAGTACCGCGGTGATGATTGTCGCGTTGGGTTTTTTGTGGACGCAGATTTTCCACGTTGATGTGCCGAGTTTCTTGCCTTTTTTTGCAGCGGGCACGATTATGTGGGTGTTTATCTCGACCCAAATCAATGACGCGTGCTCTGGGTTCTCGCAGTTCGAAGGCTATATCCGCCAAATCAATTTGCCTTTGCCTGTGTACATCTTGCGCTTGTGGGCGCGTAATTTGATTTTCTTGGCGCACAACTTCGTGATTTTGATTGGCTGTTGGATTTATCTGGATTTTGCGTGGAAGCCATTGTTGGTGCAATCGCTTTTGGGTTTTGCATTGTTGAGCTACACCTTGCTCATGGTATCGGTACCGATTGCCTATCTGTGTGCGCGTTTTCGCGACATTCCGCCGATTATTCAAAACGTCATGCAAATCGTGTATTTCTTGACACCGATTTTCTGGCAGCCCCATGCCTTGCCTATTGAAAAGGCGTATGTCACGGGGAATAACCCATTTTTCCACGCTTTAGAAATTGTCCGTGCGCCTTTGACGGGGCACTCGGTGCCGATGGCTTCGTGGTATTGGATGTTGGCGACAGCGGCGGTGTGTACTGCCTTGGCGCTGTGGTCACAAGCGCGGTTCAAAACCCGCGTGGCGTATTGGTTGTAAGGGGATAACATGACAGCTCATATTAAAGCACACGATCTGTGCGTGGAATTTCCAATCTACAACACCAGCAACCGCTCACTGAAAAAACAAATCATCCAAGCCGCAACGGGTGGACGCATTGCCGAAGACGCGAAAAAACACGTGGTGGTGCGCGCACTCGAGGACATCGAGTTGGATTTGAAACCAGGCGATCGCTTGGGTTTGGTCGGACACAATGGTTCGGGCAAATCAACTTTGTTGCGCGTATTGGCTGGGGCGTACACGCCAACCAGCGGCGTGTTGGATGTCGAAGGCAAAGTGGCGAGCTTGCTTGACATCGGTCTGGGCATGGATGGCGAAGCCAGCGGCTATGAAAACATCGTGATTCGCGGTATTCTCATGGGCATGACCAAGGCGCAGATTGAAGAGAAAATTCAAGAAATTGCAGAATTCACCGACTTGGGCGACTATTTGTACATGCCTATGCGCACCTACTCATCGGGTATGTCGATGCGTTTGGGCTTTGCGGTCTCAACCAGCACGGACGCGGACATTATCCTGATGGATGAGTGGCTCTCAGTCGGTGACTCGGCATTCGCTGAGAAAGCCGCTGCGCGCATGAACGATTTGCTCAAGCGCTCTTCCATCATGGTCTTGGCATCGCACGACATGGGCATGATTGAGCGCGTGTGCAACACGGCAATTCGCTTGGAACACGGCAAAATTTCTGAAAAATTATTTTAATTTTCTTTGGGCGTGAACACGCTCACACTACTTATTGTTATAAGGGACAGTTGATGAAACCACTACGCAAAGCCATATTTCCCGTTGCAGGCATGGGCACCCGTTTTTTACCAGCGACCAAATCCGTTCCCAAAGAAATGCTGACAGTGGTCGATCGCCCTGTGATTGATTACGCCGTGCGCGAGGCGGTTGAAGCCGGTTGTGACACCTTGATTTTCATCACGGGTCGCTCGAAACAGGCCATCGCCAACTATTTTGATCGCAGCCCCGAGCTGGAAAATGAGCTGGAAGAAAAAAACAAGCTCGAAGCGCTGGAAATTGTACGCAACATCATTCCTTCGCACGTCAACTGCATTTATATTCGACAATCTGAGCCTTTGGGTTTGGGGCACGCGGTGCATTGCGGCGCGCCTTTGATTCATCCCGATGAGTATTTCGCGGTGCTTCTGCCCGATGATTTGATTGATGGTCACCAAAATGGCGCGTTGAAACAAATGAACGAAGTACACGAGCGCACGGGCAACAGCGTGATTGCGCTGGAGCAGGTGTCTTGGGATGAGGTGCATCAGTATGGTGTGATTGTGCCAAAAGATGATAAACAGATACCTTTGGAATTGGCGGGCATTGTTGAAAAGCCTAAGCGCGAAGATGCACCGTCGAACTGGACAGTGGTCGGTCGTTATATTTTGCACGGTAAAATCATGCAACTGCTTGAAAACATCCCTCGTGGCGCAGGCGGCGAAATTCAATTGACCGACGGTATCAGCGAGCTGCTCAAATCAGAAACGATTTTGGGTTTGCCGTTCTCTGGTCGTCGTTTTGACTGCGGCAGTAAAGCGGGCTTTTTGGAAGCCAATTTGCACTTTGGCTTGGATTTGCTTAAACGTGGCGGGCGTTAATCGCCCATCCTGATTTTGGAGAATTGTGTGCTGTTATCAATAGTGATTCCTTATTTCAACGCTGGTAAATATATTTACACTGCGGTGCAGAGTATTTTGGACGCGTGTGAGCAAGATGCGCCGTACGAAATCATCATCGTTGATGATGCGTCTGATGCGGTCAATAGCGCACATTTGCTCGATATTTATCAACGCTGTTGGCAAAAATCCGAAGTGCCCGTGCGCATCGAAACCCTAAGTGTGAATCAGGGTTTGAGTGGTGCGCGCAACCACGGCATTGGAGTGGCTCAAGGTGAATATGTGTTCACCATGGACGCCGATGACTATGTGAATAAAAAAGCCTTTATCAAAGTACTCCGAGATGTTCAAAATTTGAACATGGATATGGTGTTCTTTGGCAGCTATTGGTATGAAAAAGACCACGCTTGGGGCATGCAAGGATTTAAGTTCGAGCCCAAGGCCGAAATTACCGTTGACCAATCAGTGATTGCGTCGTACATCAATGCCCAAACTTTTTATGCCTGGCGCTTCATTGCCAAACGCGAATTGTTGGTGCAAGTGCCGTACCCGTTGGGCCTGTATATGGAAGATGTGGCGACCACCACGCCGCTGCTCTCGCGCGCCAAAACCATCTGGTACGAGCCAGATCAAGTGGTGTACTACCGTCAGAACCCCAATTCAATTATGAAAAAATGGACTGAGAAAAAGAGCTTTGATTTTCTCGATACGGTCGCTATGCTGCGTGCGCGTTTACAATTGAATGAGCCGATGAGCGCGCCGATGCAGGACGCGTATTTTGGTCTGACCTGTAAAGCGTATTTGTGGGCTTGTGCAGATGCCATACGCCACAACTTACCCGATGACCTGGGTGTGTGCAAACGAATTAAACACACGCATTCTGAGATGTTTGGTAAAATCACGCCCGCGCATTGGTCAAAAATTATACAAATGTTGGATAAAAGACAGGCGCTATCTTTCGGTTTGCTGTACTACACGCCGAGATTTTATCGCACTGCACTCAAAGCAAAACAGAAACTAATCCCAAAAAAATAGGAGTTGTATTATGTCTGAAACAGCAGCAGCACCAAAACCTAAGGCGCGTCTGGATGCCGTCGATGGTGTTCGTGGCCTGATGGCCTTGATGATTGTATTGAACCACTGGTCGACAGGTAATATGTGGGGTCGTTACGGCTGGACAGGCCTGTACAATCTGTTGGAAATCTTCTTTATGATTTCGGGTTTTTTTATTGCTTTGTCGGCGCTCAAGCCGATTGAGTGGAATCCAAAAATCGTGGTCGATCACATTGTCAAACGTGCAGACCGTTTGTGGTTGCACTATTTGTTCTCAGTTTTGATTGTGTTGGTTTTGGTCGTCGTGATGTCTTTGGCGCGCGGTCATTTCAACGGCAACTATGGTTTGCTCGACGCGGTGGTGCAAAATTACCACTCTGAAGGCTTTTCACTGAACTTGTTTAAAAACATTTTCTTGTTGCAAGCGTTCTCGATTCAGCACTATGACATCAACTACAACTACCCAGGCTGGTCTTTGTCAGTTGAAGTGTTCGGCGGCGCAGTGTTGTTCGCTGTGTTGAACCGTTTTAAAGCGCAAGCGGCGTGGATTACAGCGTTTTTTGGCTTTTTCTTCTGGGTGTTGTTGCAGCACGATTACAACTCTTTGGAAGTGCATGTCCAAGAGTACAACAGCTTCATCGTAGCCGGTTTGTTGCGCTTTTTCATGGATGCGTGTATCGGTGCGTTCATCTTCACTCAAGTGTCACGTATTCAATGGTCAGGCACTTGGAAATTCTTTGAACCGCTGATTTGGATTGCGATGTTGTACATCTTGTGGCGTCCAGATAGCCCACATGCTTATAAAGACTACATGATGTTGCCGTTTGGTGGTTTGTTCGTGATTATGTTGACCAAATCTGAAAGCTTGTCACAAAAGATTTTCTCAACCGCACCATTCAAATTCTTGGGCAAATACTCATTGAGCGTGTTTTTGTTCCACGCACCGATTTTGATGATTTTGCAGTTCTTGAACGTGTTCCAACACAATAAAGGCATCATGGTTTTGGTCGACAAAATCTTGGTCTTGGTGGTTGTGATGATTTTGGTCATGATTTTCGAGAAGTTGTATTTTGCCTTGCGCGAAAAATTCAATTTGAAAATCGGTTAATTCCGTGACAGTTTTGAACATCGCCGTGGTCGGCGCAGGTTTTTCGGGGGCAGTGATTGCTCGTGAGTTGGCTTGCGCTGGGCATGGTGTGACTGTGTTTGATGCCCGCCCTCATTTGGCGGGCAATTGTTTTTCTGAGCGTGACGTTGACACCGATGTGATGGTGCACGTTTATGGTCCGCATATTTTCCACACCGACAATCAAAGGGTTTGGGACTATGTGCAGCAGTTTGGGCAGTTCAAGCCTTACATCAATCGGGTCAAATCGACCGTGGCGGGTCAGGTGTTTTCATTGCCGATTAATCTGCACACCATCAATCAGTTCTTTGGCCAGACCTTCTCTCCTGAGCAAGCGCGGGCTTTTATCCAGTCCTTGTCGGATGCCGACATTGACGAACCACAGAATTTCGAAGAACAGGCGCTCAAATTCATTGGGCGCGAGTTGTACGAGGCCTTTTTTAAGGGCTATACCATCAAGCAATGGGGTATGTCGCCCACAGAGTTGCCTGCCAGTATTTTGAAACGCTTGCCTGTGCGCTTTAACTATGACGACAATTATTTTAACCACCGCTTCCAAGGGATGCCAGAGCACGGCTACACCGAAGTGGTCGCCAACATCCTCAAGCACGACGGCATCTCCGTGCAATTGAACACGCGATTTGAGCGCAATCAAGCGCAGCAGTTTGATCATGTGTTTTACAGCGGCCCGATTGATGCGTGGTTCAATTATGAATTGGGGCGTTTGGGTTACCGCACTTTGGATTTTGAGCGCGGCACTTGCGAAGGCGATTTTCAGGGCTGCGCGGTGATGAACTATGGCGAGCCATCGGTGCCCTACACGCGCATCGCCGAGCACAAGCATTTCGCGCCGTGGGAGACCCATGCCTCAACGGTGTATTTCAAAGAATACTCGCGTGCGTGCACGCCTGAGGACACGCCGTACTACCCCATCCGTCAAGTCAATGAAAAAGCCATGCTCGAGCAATATGTGCAACGTGCCAACGCCGAATCAGGCGTGACCTTCGTTGGCCGCTTGGGCACCTATCGTTATTTAGACATGGATGTCACCATCGCTGAGGCACTCGACTGTGCCGAGGTTTATTTGCAATCACGCGCAAACCATGCCGCGATGCCTGCATTCACCATCAACCCTATGGCTTAATCATGCGAATTTGTGCTGTTGTTGTGACCTTTAACCGTTGTGGTTGGCTCATCGAATGCCTGCAAACACTGCTGGAGCAAACTCAGCCGCTGTCAGGCATCGTCGTGGTGAACAACGCGAGCACGGACAACACCCAAAGTGAGCTGGACGCCTTTGTGGCGCAGCATTCCGAGATGACTTGGCATATCGCGCATAACACTGAGAACACGGGCGGGGCGGGCGGATTCGCGCAGGGCATGCAGAGCGCGCATGAAGCGGGCTACGATTGGGTGTGGGTGATGGACGATGACGTGCTGGCGCGCCCTGAGGCCTTGGCTGGTTTGATGGCGTATTCAGACCGCGCACAGATGCTGCACGGTCGACGCACCAACCCCAATGGCACGCCATTTTATTGGCAAAGCACTTTTCTACCGTGGATTGGGTTTTCACGCCCTTATCCAGACAGCGTGTTTCAGAGTGACGATATTTGGTACACCAATGTGGGCTGCTTCGAAGGCGCACTGATACACCGAAGCGTGTTTGATGCGATTGGTTATGCGGACACGCGGTATTTTTTGGCTTGGGACGATACGGAGTTTGGTTTTCGAGCGGCGAGCGAGCAGTTCAAAATTGCTTATGTCAATGCACCGACGCTGATTCGTCAGCGCGGGCATGACAACATCGACATCGGAGTGCGCTCCTTGTATCGCGCCAGCGATATGTACCGTTATTTCCACATCCGCAATCGGTTTTTGTTGATTCAAACCATTCTTAAGTACGAGCCGAGGGCGTGGGCGCGTGTGGGTAAACGCTTTACGTTTCACGCGTTTACCAGTGTGCTGATGGTCAAAGAAATGGTGCGTGCCGCGATGTTTAAAGAATACTCATTGGGTATTCCATCGCTGTGGCGTGGGCTTAAAGATGGCCTCGTCCAAAAATGGGGGGCGCAGCAATAAGCCTACAGATGTAGAGCTTATCTGTGTTTGCCGTAGCGGATTTCTAATTCTTCGGGCGTGAGCATGTCATCAGTAGCGATTGAGATTCTGAAGCCAAATTGAATGGCGTGCAATTCTTGCCAGTGTGCTAAATCGCGAACAACCATTTGCATGTGTTGCAGGTTTAATGTGACCGGGAATTTTTCAATTTCCTGCGGTTTGGCACCAGAAAGAATTTTTTCTTCTTCAATTCTAAAACCAGTTTGATAAATTAGACGACGCATTTCGTATGCAGTAAAAAACCGAATGTGGGTTATGTCTAAAATCCCTGCTGGCAAATAAGCCCAATTGCTGGCAGCCAAAGATGACAAAATGCTCATGTGACCAATATTTGGAATGCTCAGCAGTACTTGTGCGTCTTTTGACAAGTGTTTAGCCATAAATTGTAACTCACCCCATGGATTGTACATGTGCTCCAAAACATCTAAAAAAAGCACGGTATCCATTTCTTTAAGTAGTGAAATTTCTGCCTCACCCCATTGATCGGTCGTCTGTTGTGTGACTTTATCCAAACGAGTTTCTGCAATTTTCACCACGTCTTTGTTGGGTTCGCATCCCCAGACAAACACTTCAGGAAAGCTTTGTTTAAGAGCATACCCTACACC
>CAZDLD010000083.1:0-7536 GCA_964506355.1 uncultured Hydromonas sp. | reverse complement strand
CACGAATGCCGTACAAGCGTGCAGTTTCGATGTCACCTTCTGGTGGCGTGACTTCAGGTGCTGCGTTTTCCGCCTCGCTCATCACGCCCATCGCACTGCCCAGACGGTTCAATTCGGGGTGCGCTTCATTGTATTTGCCGGGCATCATGCCAATGCTGGTCCAAATCATGCTGTGCTGACTCGCCAGCGCAGTCAAATACTGCAAAGTCACTTGTTTTTCGCCTGAAGGCGAGTTCGACACAGTCATGCCGCCTGCGACTTTGTCCTTCCAACCCTGCACGAACCACACTTTAGCGCTCGCATCGGCAAATGCCTTGAACTGCGCCGAGATGCCGCCCATATAGGTGGGGGTGGCAAAAATTATCCCTGCCGCTTGACCCAAAGCTTCCCAGCCTGCCTCATCGATGCTCGACACATCGATGGCCTGCGCCGTTACGCCATCCACGCTACCTGCGCCCGCCACCGCACCATCGACCAAACGTTTGGTGTGACCATAACCACTGTGATATGCAACCACGACTGAACTCATACTGACTCTCCTAAAAAATTACCGTTAATCATTTATTATTAAAAACAGACGCGCATTAAACATCCAACTCAAACAACCACTCCATACCACCACCGATGACTGCGCAAAATCATCGGCGAAAACCTATATTTACGCCACCATGTCAAACAACAACACCTGCGTGTCCGCACCCAGCTCAAGATTCAAGACCTCAGCCACGCTGATCTCGATGGCGTCGCCTGCTTGCAGCGATTCGCCATTGATGTGCACGGCGCCTGTGGCGACGTGGATGTAGGCAATCCGCCCTGCGGTCAGCGTATAGCTGCGTGTAACGGTGGGGGTTGCGCTGCCATCATCGCTCTGCGCCAGCAACACGATGGCGTCTTGGTACAAGCGCATGGCATTGGCCTGCCCTTGCCAAGCTGTGTTCGTCGCGGCAACATTAGCAGCAATCACACGCCAGCCATCCCACAGCGGCAGCTCGTCCACATCGTATTGTTCATACTCAGGCTCGATGTCCTGCACATTCGGCTCGACCCAAATTTGCAGCAAATGCGTGGTGAGCTCGGTTTCAGGGTTCATTTCTGAGTGGCGCACGCCTTTGCCTGCGCTCATTTTTTGCACTTGTCCTGCGCCAATCACGCCCTCGTTGCCCATGCTGTCGCGGTGCATCAGCGAGCCTTTGAGTATCACGGTGATGATTTCCATGTTTTGATGACCGTGCATGCCAAAGCCCATGTTCGGCGCAACGCGGTCCTCATTGATGACGCGCAAGGGGCCAAATCCCATGCGCTTGGGATCGTAATAATGCGCGAATGAAAAACTGTGAAACGCCTTTAACCAACCGTGGTCGGCATAACCGCGTTGAGCGCTGCGCTGAATCGGGTGCTTGGTTTGTGTCGTGTTTGACATGGTGTCTCCTTGGTTGGTCTGGAACGGTACGGCGAAGTCATGCTTTGCGTTAATCGTTCAATGCGCCCAGTGTATTGACTATCATCTGAACAATAAATATCCTAAATACCAATACATATTTGTCGAAATGACATTAATATAAGCACAACTCAGCATGCTTCACTATTTGCTCACTATTTGCTCACTATTTGCTCACTATTTGCTCACTATTTGCTCACTTTTTGCTCACTTTTTGATATTTTTTGATGCTTTTTGATTGTTTGAGGGTCGCACCCTCCACCCCCAAAATTTCAAGGAAAGACGCACCATGAACCCACTGACCCACGCCACCGAACTGCCACCATTGGATTTAATCCACGTGTTTTTGACCGTGGCGGAGGTTGGCGGCTTCACCCGCGCCGCCGAGCAGCTCAACCTGCCCGTGGCGAGCGTGTCGCGCAAAATTTCCAAGCTCGAACGCACAGTCTCCACCGTATTGTTCAAGCGCAACACGCGGCGCGTGTCGCTCACAGGGGCCGGGGAGGAATTTTACGAGCGTGTCGCGCCCGCGCTGCGCTCGGTGCAGGATGCGCTGACCTGCTTGACCGATGCCAACGCACAACTGCGCGGCACCATCCGCATCACCACGCCAGCTGACTTTGCTGGACGTGCGCTCGCGCCACTGCTCACGAAGTTCTTGCAGCTTTATCCCGACATTTCGGTGCAGTTGGATTTGTCCATGCGGGTGGTTGATTTGATTTCGGAGCAGGTGGATTTGGCCATACGCATCGGCCATCTGAGCGACTCGAATTTGTACGCACGGTTTTTGTTCAATAACCAGCTCAAATTATTCGCCTCGCCCTCGTGCTTGGCCGCACTGCCGCCGATACGCACGCCTGAGGATTTGAGCCAACACAATCTGCTCTACCTCAAATTGGGCCCTGCCCAGCGCAAAATCAAGTTAGAAACCGTATTGACAAGCGAGCCGCAGAGCGTACTCATCGCCACGCAGAGCAATCTACAAATGAATGATATGAACGCGCTCATCCATTTTTGTGAAACAGGTGCGGGGGTGGCGCTGCTGCCAACGATGTTTGTGCAGCGCCATGTCGAACAAGGGCGACTGTGTGAAGTGCTGCCCGAGTGGTGGAGCGACACCATCCCCGTGCACGCGGTGACCACCTCGCGCAATCCGCCTGCGCGGGTTCGGCGGTTGATTGAGTTTTTGGTGGCGCACACCTCGGAGGACGCCGCCGAGGTGATTGTGTCATAACGATTGGTGCATTTAACCTTGTCATTGTGGCTGTTGATTGAGTATCCCATCCCCAAAGTGGTAGAGGATAGATGCGCGGCTTGACACATTAAAAAAACCCTCACGATGGAGGGTTTTTAATAGACTGCCTTTTGATTGGCTACTCGTTATGCCGCACCATCACCTTTTGCAGCTTGCTGCGCCAATTTTGCTTCAGCACGCTCCAGTCGATCGTTCAGCGCTTTGAGCGTTTGCGTAATCGGATCTTCTTCGCTCGTGTTTACACCATAGCCGCTGAAGGTCGCATCCGCTGGCTTCTCAGCTTCTTTGGGCTTGCTACCGACGATGTGCGCGGGGTTGCCCACTGCGGTTGCGCCTGCGGGTACGGGCTTGACCACCACTGCGTTTGAGCCAATTTTCGCGCCAGCGCCGACGGTGAAACTGCCCAAGACTTTCGCCCCACCGCCGACAATCACCCCAGCTTCGAGCGTCGGGTGGCGTTTCGTGCCGCGCTCGAGCGATGTGCCGCCCAAGGTCACGCCTTGATAAATCGTGCAGTCATCGCCGACCTCGGCGGTCTCGCCAATCACGATGCCCATGCCATGATCGATGAACACGCGTCGCCCCATGGTTGCACCGGGGTGAATCTCAATGCCCGTCAGCCAGCGTGATATGTGCGAGATAAAGCGCGCCAACCAATACAGTTTATTCAGCCACAAAGTATGCGCCAGTCGGTGTATGGTCAGGGCGTGAAATCCGGGGTAGCAAGTAATCACTTCCCAAGTAGACCGCGCTGCGGGGTCTTTGGTGCGGATGGTCTGAATATCTTCTTTGATTTGAGTGAACATGATGAGCTCGCTATTTTGAGTGTGTTTGTTATGACGCATCATAACCGAATTGGCTTTATTTGTCCTGAGCTGCCGATGAATTGGGCGCTTGCCCCGCCATCACCGCCCGCGCAATCCCGCGCAAAAAATTCACTTCGTTGTGCGTGAGCTGGGTGCGCGAGAACAAGGCGCGCACACGGCTCATGGTCTCGGACGGAATCTCGGGGTTGATTTGCCCTATCGCCACCAACATCTGCTCCCAATGCGCGAGCATGCCCTCGACTTTTTGCACATCGGCGGGCATCTGCTGCATCGGCACTTCGCTGGTGAGTTTCGGTGTGGTCAGTAAGTGCCCACTTGCATCCGAGCCATCCGAATCAAAAGCAGCCGAACCATGCAGTGCCGCTTGGCGCAAACTATACGTCATCACTTGCACCGCCTGCGCCAAGTTCAGCGAGTTGTACTCAGGATTGGCCTCAATCTGACACAGGCGCTGACACATCATCACCTCGTCATTGACCAGACCGCTGCGCTCAGCGCCAAACACAAAGGCGATTTTCGGCATGGGCGCTCCGCTGGCCTGCGCCGCGTCAAACTGCGCCATCACCTCAAACGCTGCTTCGCCCGAGGTGCGCATGGGCGGCGCCAAGTCACGCGGTCGCGCTGAGAACGCATAGGCGCAGTTCACACCCTGCAAGGCCGCGGCCAAATCGGGCACGATGTGCGCACCCGCGAGCACATCGGTCGCGCCCGAGGCCAAGCTGATGGCGTCGGGCTGGCTGGTCATATCGGCAAAGCGTGGCGAGGTAATGTACAGCTCAGACAAGCCCATATTCGCCATGGCACGCGCCACTTGACCAACATTGCCCGGATGGGAGGTGCGCACGAGTACGACGCGGATGTGTGACAATTGAGTCAATCGGTGTTGAGAATTCATGGGGTTCGGTTAATTGGGTTCGGTAAATCTTTGATAAACCTCAAATATACAGTAAAATAACGCCGTTGCCACGAAACAAAGTATCCAAAGCGCGCTCAATCTGCGCAAACACTCGTTTCTCGTGGCTTGCTCATTTCACAATTCAGACTGGAACCCACATGCAACCCATGCTCAAAACCGCTATCGACGCTGCCCGCGCCGCGGGTCTATTGATTAACCGCGCTGCGCTCAACCTTGACCAAGTCAAAGTCGGCCACAAAGGTGCGAACGACATCGTGACCGACATCGATCAAGAGGCCGAAGCCATCATTCGCGAGCAGCTGCTCACCGCCTACCCCAACCATGCGTTTGAAGGCGAAGAATCAGGCGTGTCGGGCAATGTCAAGTCTGAATGCCGCTGGATCGTCGATCCGATTGACGGCACCACCAACTTCATTCACGGTCTGCCGCACTACGCGGTCAGCATCGCCATGGAACTCAATGGCAAGTTGGAGCATGCGGTGATTTACAACCCAGCGACCAATGATTTGTTCACCGCGTCACGCGGCTCGGGCGCGTTTCTCAACAACCGCCGCATCCGTGTGTCTACCCGTACTCGTTTGAATGACGCCTTGCTGGCCAACGCGATGCCGATTAACGCGCTCAAACAACGCGCCGAACTGGTGCGCTTGCAAACCCAATTGCGCTTTAACTCATCGGGCTTGCGCAATACGGGCTCTGCGGTGCTGGACTTGGCGTATGTCGCTGCGGGCTTTCTCGACGGTTTTGTCGGTGCAGGTCTGAAAAGCTGGGACATCGCTGCAGGCGCATTGATGGTCAAAGAAGCGGGCGGCCTGCTCACCGATTTTACGGGTGAAGGCGACTTTATGGCGGGCGACATCATTGCTGCAACGCCCAAGCTCTTGCCAGCCTTGTTGCGTGAAATCAGCCCCGACAACGGCTCAGTTGTCTAAATTTCAGTTCATCGAGCCATGAGCGCACCCATTAAAGAGTCCAAACCCACGCCGATGATGGCTCAGTATTTGAACATCAAATCTGAGCATCCGAACACCTTATTGTTCTATCGCATGGGCGACTTTTATGAGTTGTTTTTGGACGATGCGGTGCGTGCAGCGCAGTTGCTCGGCATCACCCTGACGGCGCGTGGCAACATCAATGGCGAACCGATTAAGATGGCGGGCGTGCCCTACCACGCTGCCGAGCAGTATCTGGCCAAACTGCTCCAGCTGGGCGAGTCTGTTGCCATCTGTGAGCAAATCGGCGACCCCGCAACCAGTAAGGGCCCCGTCGAGCGCAAAGTCACGCGCATCCTCACCCCCGGCACCATCACCGATGCCGCACTACTCAAGGACAAGTCCGACGCCTACCTGCTGTGCGTCCATCCGAACAAGGCCGCTGGTGCGCACGCGCTGCTGGGCTTAGCATGGTTGAATATGGCCAATGGCGAGCTATGCGCCACCGAGATTCCGCGCCGCGACTTGGCCACGTGGATCGAGCAAATTCGCCCGTCTGAGCTGATTGCTTCGGACAAAGTTTTGCCCGAGTTGCAAGCGCAAGCGCGCGCCTCGGACAGCAACCTGTCGATGGTTTTTTCCCCCATTCCAAATAAATACTGCGACGCCGACTACGGGCAAAGCGCCCTGCTCAAGCAGCTCGGCGCGCCGCATCTGGCGAACTTGGATGCCGAGCATTTCAGCGTCGCGCTCAATGCCCTCGGCGGTCTGCTGCACTATGCGCAGCACACGCAGGGTCAAGCGCTGCGCCACATTCACGCCCTGACCGTGGTGCGCGGCGAGCAGTACCTGACGCTGGATGCCGCCACACGACGCAACCTCGAAATCACCGAGAACCTGCGCGGCCAGTCCGAAGCAGGCGGCTCGAGTGCGCCCACATTATTTTCACTGCTCGACCGTTGTGCGTCGAGCATGGGTGCTCGCCTGCTCAAGCGTTGGCTGCACCACCCACTGCGCGACGCGGCCAGCGTGATGGCGCGCCAGTCTGCCATCGGCGCGTTGCTGAACTCGCGCAACTTCGCAGCGACACGCCCGTATCTGTCGGCCATGAGCGACATCGAGCGCATCGCGGCACGCATCGCTCTGTCCACAGTGCGTCCCAAGGAGTTGGCCGCACTTCGCGACAGTCTGGCACAATTGACCGCAATTTCTCAAATTTTAAACACCGTTGACAACAGTTTGCTGCAAATTCTTAGCCAAGCACTCGATGCGCCAACGGAATTATCCGCCTTGCTCACCCACGCCATTTGCGATGAGCCAGCGACCTTCGTGCGCGAGGGTGGGGTGTTCGCCACGGGGTTCGATGCCGAGCTGGATGAATTACGTGCGATACAGAGCAACAGCGGCGAATTCCTGCTCGCGCTGGAGTCGCGCGAGCGCGCACGCACGAGGGTGGCTGGATTGAAAGTCGAGTACAACCGCGTGCATGGCTACTACATCGAGCTGACCCACGCGCAAGCGGCCAGCCTGTCCGAGCTGCCTGCCGACTACCAACGCCGCCAGACGCTCAAGGGCGCTGAGCGCTACATCACGCCCGAGCTCAAAGCGTTTGAGGACAAAGCCCTCTCGGCCAAAGACCGTGCACTGGCGCGTGAAAAATATCTATTTGAAGTGTTATTGACGCAGTTGCAAGCATTTGTCTATGATTTGCAGCGCATAGCCAGCGCGTTGGCGCAAATTGATGTGCTCTGCAATTTGGCAGAGCGCGCCCACAGCCTGAACTGGGCGGCGCCGCAATTGGTGGACACGCCCTGCATTCACATCCAACAGGGTCGCCACCCCGTGGTTGAGCAACAGGTCACACCGTTCATCGCCAATGATTGCCACCTCTCAACGGCAGAGCGTTTGTGGTTGATTACAGGACCGAATATGGGCGGTAAATCAACCTTTATGCGCCAAGTGGCGCTCATCACCCTGCTCGCCTACATCGGCAGCTTCGTGCCCGCTCAGTCGGCGACCATCGGCCCGATTGACCGCATTTTCACGCGCATTGGTGCGTCTGATGATTTGGCGGGCGGGCGCTCGACCTTCATGGTCGAGATGACCGAAGCGGCGCAGATTTTGCACCACGCCACGCCACACAGCTTGGTGCTGATGGATGAAATTGG
>CAZDLD010000082.1:0-7833 GCA_964506355.1 uncultured Hydromonas sp. | reverse complement strand
GAGTAAATGTTGAGGAACGATTAAAATGAAGAAAAGTAATATTTATATTCTATGTTTCATTTATATAGCAATGGGCGTTATTCTGACTTGGAGGTTGTACTCTAATGAGGCAAATAAACTATTTGTTGTCGTTTATTACATTCTAATGATGAATGTTTTATGGAATTTGAAACGATCAATTGTAAACAATGAATACGTAGGAATGCTTCGCTCAAGACCAGGGTTTTCATTTGAAACACATCGCTCGTATGCCCTTTTTTGGGTAGGAAGTGATTGTTTTTTTTTGGTAGTAACGTTTCTTTGGACTGTAATTAAAGGGGTGGACTGAGTCTGTACGCTACATCTCCGTGGGCAAATTTAAGGCAAAAGCATTTGCCCACCCTACGTCTAACCCTGCGTGCTAATACTTGCTGGAGGAATCAATAAAATGAATAAAGATAAACTTGAAAAATTGAAATTAGTTAAAGATAAAGAGCGTATTGCAAAGCGATATCGTGATGGTGACAAATTAGAATGGATTGATTTTGAAGATGAGGAGGATGAGTTTTTAAGTATTTGGCCATGTAATCCACGCTACGAAAAAGCAGTAGAAACTTTCTTGGCAAGTGTTAATCAAGATGCAAGACAGCATATTGAGGCAAGTTTTGATACGAGTTATGGCTCACAAAATGCACTTTACCATGCATGCATGTATGAATTTAAATATGTTCAATACTTTAAGAAGGGACATAGGGATTTTAGTTATTTGGATTTAGATTTTGTAGATAGATGGTTTGAGTTTAGAAAAGCTTTTCGCTATGCTTCACCTGAAGTAGTCTGTATGACTTATCCTGACATCCAAAAATATCATTCACTTTATATGCAGGTACTTACATTCAAGGATGGAAAATACAGACATGAATTTTTGTTTCAAAATGGAGTCCTGATAATTGAAGCAGATGATTTTATGTGCTTTGAATATCCTGCAGATGAAGTAAGTGAAGGTCCTTTCGAACGAACACGCACAGTATCAATCCCGAGCGAATCAAAGTGAATCAAATCAAAATCGATGGGTTCAGACTCCTTTGATTTAACCACAACGCCCTTGTGTCGCGCAAGGGCGTTTTTGTTTGTGAGTGGAGAATAGCGTTATGTTATAATGTAACAAACACTAATCTACTTCAGGTTGAACTTTATGGACACCTCTACATTCATACATTCCGCCAACGCGCACTGCGAGAAAAATGGCGCGAAACTCACCGATTTGCGCCGTCAGGTCTTGGACTTGGTGTTGCAGCACGATGGCGTGGTCAAGGCTTATCAAATTCTCAGCGATTTGCAACAAGCGCGTGGCTCGGCCGCGCCACCGACGGTGTACCGTGCTTTGGACTTTTTGGTCGAGCAGGGGATTTTGCACCGGGTGGATGCGCTCAATGGCTATGTGGTGTGTCAGCATTTGCAGGATGAGCACCACCACACCCAGCCCAATGTGATTGTGACTTGCCGCGACTGCGGGCGCGTCGATGAGATGGTGGCGCTCGATGAGTTGCAGGCCTTGCGCGATTCGTGCTTGTTGCGTGGCTTTGAGCTGGACAATCAGCAGCTGCTGCTCAATGGTCGTTGCACGCTGTGTGTGAGCAAAAGTACTGCAATCAATGCAGCAGGAGTGACGCATGAAACCCACTAAATTGAATTTACTCACGATGTCGGTGTGGCGGCGTTTGGCGCTCGCGGCTGCGGTGTTGGTGCTGTTGTGGGGCATGATTGCTTGGGCCTTGGGAGGTCATTTATGAGCATGGTTCTGAGCAATGTCACGGTGAGCTATCAGCGCCGCCCAGCGGTGCACCACGTCAGTGGACGGATTTGCGACGGGGTGGCGACAGCCATCGTCGGCCCCAATGGCGCGGGCAAAAGCACCTTGCTCAAGGCCATGGCGGGTGTGCTCGCCGTGGACAGTGGCGAAGTGCGACTGACGCAGGGCACGGTTGCTGCGCTGGCGTATCTGCCACAAAAAGCCGAAATTGATTTGTCCATGCCGATGACGGTGTTTGAGCTGGTGTCCACTGGATTGTGGCGCAGATTGGGTGCGTTTGCCGCGCTCGATGCCTCGGGTAGCGCGCAGGTGACGCAGGCGCTGGTTCAGGTGGGGATGCATGACTTTAGTGCGCGTCCGCTGGCGGCTTTGTCCATCGGGCAGCTGCAACGGGTGCTGTTTGCACGGATTTTGGTGCAGGACGCGCCCGTTATCCTGCTGGACGAGCCATTTAACGCGGTCGATGCGAACACCACGCAGGTCTTGCTCAACCTGATTCGCCGCTGGCGCGACGAGGGGCGCACGGTGGTGGCGGTCTTGCACGACTTTGAGCAGGTCAAACAGTATTTCCAAGAAGCGGTGCTGCTCGCCCACGAAGTCGTGGCGTGGGGCAAGCCAAGCGAGGTGCTGACCGCCGAAAATTTAATGAGTGCGAATGAGCGCTGCGCCCATTGGTTCGATCATGCGGCGGTGTGTCACACCGAGACGGTCGAGCAAGTGGCGCACATCGATGCGCAGGCGCATGAGCATTGCGCGCACAGCCACGATGAACCATCGAAGGGGCAGGCATGATGCAGTATTTATACGAACTCCTGATTTCGCCTTGGGTCTCGCCCTTGGTCACGCCATTCATCGAGTTTGCCTTTATGCGCCGTGCACTGGTCGGCTGTGTCGCGCTGGCTCTGGGCAGTGGGCCTGTGGGCTTGTTCTTGGTGCTGCGACGTATGAGTCTGACCGGTGATGCGATGAGCCACGCGGTGTTGCCGGGCGCGGCTTTGGGCTTTATGTGGTTTGGGCTGAGTTTGCCTGCGATGAGCGCGGGTGGATTCATCGCGGGTGTGGTGGTGGCTTTGCTCGCAGGGCTGGCCACGCGTTTGAGCAACCTCAAGGAAGATGCGAATTTTGCGGCGTTTTACCTCATGGCCTTGGCCTTGGGCGTGCTGCTGATTTCAAAGTCGGGCAATCAAGTGGATTTGATACATATTTTGTTCGGCTCGGTGTTGGCGGTGGATGTCAGCTCTTTGCTGTTGATGGGCGCGGTCACATCGGTGTCTTTGATAGGATTGGCCATTATTTACCGTCCTTTGGTGCTGGAGGGGGTGGATCCTGTGTTCTTGCGCTCGGTGGGCGGACGCGGTGGCGTGTGGTACATCGTGTTTCTAATGTTGGTGGTGCTCAATTTGGTGGCGGGGTTTCAGTCACTGGGCACGCTGATGTCGGTGGGGCTGATGATGCTGCCTGCAATTTCAGCGCGCTTGTGGTCGCACAGCATTGGTAAGATGCTGAGGATTTCGGTGCTGCTGGCGCTGGTCTCGGGCGTGGCGGGCTTGTTGCTGTCCTATTATTTTGAGCTGGCTTCTGGCCCCTCAATTATCTTTTTTGCAGGATTGGCCTATGTGTTGTCCTTGCTATTTGGGGCGGTGGGCGGCATCGTGCCCCGTTATCTACGTTTGAAACATTTTGAGAAATAAGGTTGGAACGATGAATCACGGTTGGAAAAATTGGGCATTACCCCTGTTGGCATTGAGCTTTATCACGGTTGCGCTGAGCGCCTGTGGCCCATCCAAACCCCAAGCACAGCCGACAACTTCGGTGAATACAGGCAAAGTGCAGGTTTTGGCCAGTTTCAGTATTTTGGCGGACATGGCGCGCGAGATTGGTGGCGAACGGGTTGAGGTCAGTGCCTTGGTCGGTGCCAATCAGGACGCGCATGTGTTTCAACCCAGCCCACAGGACGTGAAAAAAATTAGCCACGCGCAGGTGCTGATTAGCAACGGATTGGGCTATGAAGGCTGGTTAGAACGACTGACCCAGTCCGCTGAGTTCAAGGGCGTGACCGTGGTCACGACAAAGGGGGCGAATGCCTTGGGCAAGCCGATGCATGGCGAAGCCACGCACAATCAAAACCACGACCACATGACCCCGTTTGACCCTCACGCGTGGCACGACCCGAGCATCGTGCAGACCAGCTATGTGAACAACATCGTCGCAGGGCTGACCCAAGCCGACCCAGCAGGCGCGGACTACTATCAAAAACGCGGACAAGCTTACGCCGCGCAAATCGGCGCATTGAACAGCCAAATCAAAGCCGACATGGCCAAAATTCCAGTTGAGCAGCGCAAAGTGGTGACCACGCACGATGCGTTCAATTACTTTGCGCACGCATACGGCGTGACCTTCCTCGCGCCGCAGGGCGTGAGCACCGAGAGCGAATCCTCAGCGATGGCAATGGCGCAGCTGAGCACGCAGATTAAAAACGAGCGCATTAAGGCTCTTTTCCTTGAGAACATCAGCAACCCCAAACTAATGGCGCAACTCACGCAAGAAACAGGGGTCAAAGTCGGTGGGCAGTTGTATTCAGACGCACTGTCCAACGCCGATGGGCCAGCGGCAAGCTACCTGAACATGATGAAGTACAACGCAAAAACCTTGCTTGATGCGATGAAGTGATGGGGGCTATGCGAGCAAGCGCGCAAGCAGCCGTAGCCTGTAGGTTGGGGTGAATGATTTTTGTGAACCCCAACAACCGTCAATATTTTGATGATGTTGGGTTCGTGCCTCACCGCCAACCTACGCTTATTACTTATGGTTGGCGTGTTGATTCAGGCAACACCAACTCAATCACATCGTCATTCCCGACCACATAGCCCCAACGCTTCGGTGCATTGTCCATATCCCAATCAGGCAGCACCCAGCGCGTGCAAGCCGCGTGCTGGTGTTGCGCGGGTTTGTGGGTGTGTCCGTGGATGATGGTGTTCACCGTATATTTCGCTTGCCACTCCACAACCGCGCTTTCGGTTACGTCTTGCTCAACCATGCGTTGCTTGCGCAGGTGTTCTGGGGTTCTGAGCCAGCGTTGGCGGGATTTTTCGCGCAGGTGCAGCACGAGTTTGACCCGCCATTTCAGCGGTAATTTGAGCACAGCGCCGCGCACCCATGGGTGTGCGTAGATTTTGCGTTGGCGTTGGTATTCGATGTCGTCGGTGCAGAGCAAATCACCGTGACTGAGCAGCATGCGCTGTTTGCCCACCTCAATCACACAGGGGTCTGCGAGCAGGGTCATGCCTGCGCGTTGGCAGTAGGCATGATCCACCGCGATGTCGCGGTTACCTCGGATGAAGTAGGTGCTTGTGCCCGCTTGTTTGAGCGTTTGTATCGCATCAATGACGCGCAGGGCGGCAGGGTTTAAGTCCGCCGCATCGTCCCCAACCCAGTATTCGAACAAATCGCCGATGATGAACAATACGTCGTGTGTACTGGCGATGTGTGCGCAAAACTGTTCAAACTGCGCCAAAGTCTCGGGCATCTGCTCCGAGAGGTGCAAGTCTGAAATGACGCACCAGCCCCGCGGTGCGTGGGGCAGTGTGAGGTGTTTGGGTTCGATTGTGCGCATGGTGCGTTCCCTCGACGGTGTCGGGGTGGCCAAATTAAATTAATTCGGCTTTTTCAATCACCACGTCTTCGATAGGAACGTCGTCATGAAAGCCTGAGCGTGAGGTTTTTACTCGTTCAATGGTGTCCACCACGTCAAAGCCTTCGGTCACTGCGCCAAATACGGCGTAGCCCCAGCCACTGTTGGTCGGTGCGGTGAAGTTCAGAAAATCATTGTCGGTGGCGTTGATGAAAAACTGCGCCGTAGCCGAGTGCGGATTGGACGTGCGTGCCATGGCAATGGTGTATTTGTCATTGGTCAGGCCGTTGTCGGCTTCGTTGGTGATTGGTGCGTTGAGCGATTTTGATTTTTCTTTCATGCCGACCACGTGTCCGCCACCTTGAATCATAAAGTTTTTGATGACGCGGTGAAAAATGGTGCCGTCATAATGACCTGCATTGACATACTCAATAAAGTTGGCGACGGTTTTGGGGGCTTTTTCGCTGTTCAGTTCAACGATGAATTCGCCGTGATTGGTGGTGAAGCGTACTTTTGACATGGGTTATCCTGTGCTGTGGTTGGGTACTTTGACCGTACTTTGCTCTATCCTGAGGATTAGAAACGAGGTGCAATTATAGTATAATGGCGGCTGTTGTGTATCCGCTGTATTTAATCTATTTGCTTTACTTTTTTCAGGACCGCCATGCTGCATATCTACAATACCTATTCTCGCCAAAAAGAACAGTTCAAGCCGCTCGATCCAAAGCAGGTGCGCATGTATGTGTGCGGCATGACGGTGTACGACTACTGTCATTTGGGTCATGCGCGGGTGATGGTGGTGTTTGACATGGTGCAGCGCTGGTTGCGCGCATCGGGCTACGCGGTGAACTATGTGCGCAACATCACGGATATCGACGACAAGATTATCAAACGCGCCTTAGAAAATGGCGAGTCGATTCGTACATTGACCGATCGATTCATCGCCGCGATGCACGAGGATGCGGATGCGCTGGGCATCGAGCGTCCGAGTCACGAGCCACGTGCGACCGAGTATGTGGCGCAGATGTTGGAAATGATTGAAACGCTGGAGTCCAAAGGCTTGGCGTACAAAGCCGCCGATGGCGATGTCAACTACGTGGTGCGTGATTTTAAGAATTACGGGCGTTTGTCGGGCAAGTCGCTGGACGAGTTGCGCGCAGGCGAGCGCGTTGCAGTGGCGACGGACAAGCGCGACCCGCTGGACTTCGTGCTGTGGAAGGCGGCCAAGGCGGATGAACCCGAGGACACCAAATGGGCGTCCAAATGGGGTGTGGGTCGTCCCGGTTGGCACATCGAGTGCTCGGCGATGTCCAAGGCATTACTCGGCGATCAATTCGACATCCATGGCGGCGGCGCGGATTTGCAATTCCCGCACCATGAGAACGAAATTGCCCAATCCGAAGGCGCGCTGTGCGGCGGCGAGGGTTGTGGCTGTGATGAAGATGATAAGCCCAACGGCTTTGTGCGCTATTGGATGCACAATGGCTTTATCCGCGTGGACAACGAGAAGATGAGTAAATCACTCGGGAATTTCTTCACCATCCGCGATGTGCTGCAAGAATACGATGCCGAAGTGGTGCGCTTTTTCATCCTGCGTGCGCAGTACCGCAGCCCGCTGAACTACTCGAATGAACATCTGAACGACGCACGTGCTGCACTCACGCGTCTGTACACCGCTTTGAAAGACCACGATGCAGTTGAAGTGGGGCAGATTGATTGGACTACGCCCTATGCCGCGCAGTTCAAGGCAGCGATGGACGATGATTTCAACACTGCCGTCGCGGTGTCGGTGCTGTTCGATATGGCCAATGCCCTGAACAAATCCAATGATGTGCAACTGGCGCGTGAGCTCAAGTCTTTGGCAGGGGTATTGGGGCTGTTGCAGCGCCATTCAAGCGCGTTTTTACAAGCGGGTGTGGGCGCTGACGAGGCTTTGGACGTGGCGCAGATTGAAGCGCTGATTGAACAACGCAAGGCGGCCAAAGCAAATAAAGACTTTGCTCAGTCGGATGCGATTCGCGCCCAGTTGCTGGAGATGGGTGTGGTGATTGAGGACAAGGCGGGTGGCGTGGTGGACTGGCGTAAGGCTTGATGCTTGGTATTGGTGGGGTATTGGTGATTGATGCGTGACGGCTGGGTTCCGTGGGTGCTGTGGTTTTAATTGATGTTGCTTTATGCGCATGCCCTCTCCCCCGACCCCTCTCCCGCTTGCGGGAGAGGGGGGCGGTTCGAGCTAGGTTTGACTATTGAATTTGACTGTTAAGATTGACTGTTAAGATTGACCATTAAGTTAGATGCAAAAAAGGGACGCTGACGCGTCCCTTTTTGATTGCTATTTCGTTATAACCGATGAATTGCTTATGATGCCAGCGGATGAATGTGTGATGGATGCGCTGCCTTGGCTTGGCGT
>CAZDLD010000081.1:0-8027 GCA_964506355.1 uncultured Hydromonas sp. | reverse complement strand
GGCTTCATCCAAGCCCAGACGCGCATGCAGCAAACCCACATCACCATGGTCGATGAATTTATCGGGCAAGCCCAGATGCAAAATCGATGGCTGAACATTGTTTGCCGCGCACCATTCGGCAACCGCACTGCCCGCGCCACCTGCGATGCAGGAGTCTTCAACGGTGACGATGTGGCTGTGGGTTTTGAGCAACTCATGCAACAGCGCTTCATCCAGTGGTTTGACCCAACGCATATCGACCAATGTAGCGTTGTGCTGCTCTGCCGCCGCCTTGGCGGTGTGCAGCATGGTGCCAAAGGCCAAAATCGCAACTTTTTCACCCTCGCGCACCACATTGGCTTTGCCCACAGGCAAGCTGTCCAACTGCGTTGGCACCGTTGCACCCACACCGGCACCACGCGGATAACGTACGGCGGCGCAACCTTTGTACTGATACGCGGTGGTGAGCAAGGCGCGGCATTCAGCCTCATCCGATGGCGTGGCAATCAGCACATTCGGTACGCAGCGCATATAGGCAATATCGTATGCACCCGCGTGGGTCGCACCATCGGCGCCGACCAGACCCGCGCGATCGATGGCGAAGGTCACGTCTAATTTTTGCAACGCGATGTCGTGTATCACTTGGTCATAGGCGCGTTGCAAGAAGGTTGAGTAAATCGCCAGAACCGGTTTGAGCCCATCACAAGCCATGCCTGCGGCAAAGGTCGCTGCGTGTTGCTCGGCAATACCCACATCAAAGTAGCGTGTGGGGAATTTTTCCTCAAAAGCCACCAAGCCCGAACCCTCACGCATGGCTGGCGTGACCGCGACCAATTTCGGGTCAGCTGCGCCCATATCGCAAATCCATTGCCCAAACACTTCAGTGAAGGTTTGCTTCTTCGCTGCACCACCCACGATGCCCTCAGTGGGGTTGAATTTCGATGGCCCGTGGTAGGAAATCGGGTCTTCTTCGGCGTAGGCGTAGCCCTGACCTTTTTTGGTCACAATGTGCAGGAACTGCACGCCGCCCATGTGTTTAATATTATTCAGGGTTGGAATCAATGAGTCCAAATCGTGCCCGTCTATCGGCCCGATGTAATTCATGCCAAAGGCCTCGAACATGGTCGCAGGGACAAACATGCCTTTGGTGTGCTCTTCGAAACGCTGGGCGAATTCCAAGACTTTGGGCGTGCTTTGCAACACCTGCTTGAGCTTGGAGCGTGCGCTGGTCACGAATTTACCGCTGAGCAGCTTGGCCAAATGGCGGTTGAGCGCGCCCACAGGTGGCGAAATCGACATGTCGTTGTCGTTCAAAATCACCAACAAATTCACGCCTTCAGTCACGCCCGCGTTGTTCATCGCTTCAAATGCCATACCGCCAGTCAAAGCACCATCGCCAATCACCGCGATGTGCTGACGTTGCGGCAAGCCCAATTCACGCGCCGCCACCGCCATGCCCAAAGCGGCTGAAATACTGGTCGATGAGTGGCCTGTGCCGAAGGTGTCGTACTCAGATTCGGTGCGCTTGGGAAAGCCCGACAGACCATCGAGCTGACGCAGGTGTGCCATTTGGTCGCGGCGACCTGTGAGGATTTTGTGTCCGTAACTTTGATGACCGACGTCCCAGACGATTTTATCAGTCGGGGTGTCAAACACATGGTGCAGCGCCACGGTCAGCTCGACCGTGCCTAAATTCGAGGACAGATGTCCGCCCGTTTGCGCCACCGAGTGCAAGATAAACGCACGCAGCTCGTCGGTCAATTGACCCAGTTGTTCACGCGAGAGCGCACGCACATCGGCTGGGCTGGCAACGTGAGGTAAGACAGGGGTGTGGGGCGTGTTGGATTCAGAAGAATGGGGCATGGTGTTTGTCGTCTATTTTTATGGTGTATTTAATAAATTCGGTCGTGGCAGTACGCCACCAAATCGGCCAGATGTTGCGCGCCTTGAATATTGGTTTGAGCCTGTGTTGGGGCTTGTTCGCCCAAAGCCACTGTGCTGCGCAGGTGACTGAGGGCGCGTTCAAACAAAGTCTGAGCAAACGCACGTGCTCCATCTATGCCCATGGCGCGCACATAGGTGGGCTTGTCCGCGTCAGCGTCCTTGCCTGCGGTTTTGCCCAAGGTGGCGGTGTCCTGCGAGGCGTCCAAAATATCGTCCACCACTTGGAACAACAGCCCCAAATCATCGGCATACGCGGACAATGCCGCCTGTTGCGCCACGCTCAACGCAGCCGCACCGCACATCGCACCCATCATCACGCTGGCGTGCAGCAATGCGCCTGTTTTGAGCTGGTGCATGGTTTGCATCTTGTCCACAGAAAGCGTCTGCCCAACGTGGTGGCAGTCGATGGCTTGACCGCCCGCCATCCCCGCAACGCCTGAAGCGCGCGCCAGTGTGCGTATCAGTTGCAACTGCGCACTCGCGCTCAAGCCCAATTCGGATAAAGACTCAGCCGACAGCACATCAAATGCCAAGGTCTGCAAGGCATCGCCCGCCAACAAAGCTTGCGCTTGGTCGTACTTGACGTGCACCGTCGGCTGCCCACGGCGCAAATCGTCGTCATCCATACAGGGCAAATCATCGTGAATCAGCGAATAAGCGTGAATGTACTCGAGCGCCGTCGCCACTTGCATCGCCACAGCTTCTGAGCCACCCACCAAACGCGCCGCCGCCAATACCGCCAGTGCGCGCACGCGTTTGCCGCCGTTCATCACGCCATGGCGCATGGCGCTGACCAAGGGCGAGTTGTGCGCCACCGCGTGCTCGGCATAGGCGTCGAGCCCTCGCGCCAAAGCCGCCTCGACTATAGGGCGAGTCGCGGCAGCCCAACTGTCAAAGCGTTGAGCCAGCGCAGCGATCTCATGGGCTGTCGTTGCATTGTTTGCGGGTGCTGTCTCAGTTACCGCGGCAGAGGCCATCATCACAGAATTCATATCAGTCATTCAAATCCAAAGGGCGCACCATGTCGGCCTCTACAATCTTCACCTGTTCTTGCACCGCCTGCAACTGCGCCTGACAGAATTTCACCAAATATGCGCCGCGCTGATAGGCGTGCAAAGAAGCTTCCAGAGCCAATTCTCCATTCTCCATACCCGCGATGAGCTGTTCCAACTCACGCATGGCGGACTCGAAACTCTCAGGTGCTTTCTGTACATTTTTGGCTGTTGCCATGGCTATCTCGTTTGTGCGAACATAAAGCCGCATTTTACGACAAATTCACCCTGCACGGCACAACTATCCGACTTTGATACATAAAAAAGCCTGCGCGCATCCGCAGCCGAATCCATCCATACGCGCGGCCATTGCAGTAGAATGCACACCTCAAGCAACCACCCGACCAGCTCAACTAAACCCATGAACGCCATCGACAACCGCCAACACCCCATACACACTCTAAAATCCATTGCTCTGAGCGCTGGCGCACTGGTGCGCGAGGGATTTTTTGCCCACAAATCTGTGAGTCACAAAGGCGTGGTGGATTTGGTCACGCAGTACGATGTCGCGACCGAGCAGCACATCCTCGCGGCTTTGACCGAGCATTTTAGTGAATACACTTTGGTCGGTGAGGAGTCGCATCTGGGCAATTTCAGCCAGACCCACGAGCGCGCCATCTACATAGATCCGATTGACGGCACCACCAACTTTGTTCACGGCGTGCCGCACTGCGCGGTGTCCATCGGTGTTTACGCGCATGGGCGCGCGACCATGGCGGTGGTCTATAACCCGATTTTGGATGAATTGTTCTGGGCGGTGGCAGGACAAGGCGCGTATTTAACCCAAGGCGCGTTGTCCTCAAACACATCGAGCGAAAACACATCAATCGAAAACACATCAACCCAGGCGCTGCACGTGAGCACGCAAACTGAACTTCAGCAAAGCCTCATCGCCACAGGTTTTCCCTACACCAAGGTCACGCAAGGCGAGGACTACGCGTGGGTGATGCACGCCATGGCGCTGGTATTGCCGCACACGCGCGATGTGCGCCGTTTGGGCTCGGCGGCTTTGGATTTGTGCTATGTGGCGCGTGGGATGTTTGACGCGTATTACGAGATTGGGCTCAAGCCGTGGGACTATGCGGCGGGCGCATTGATTGCGCAGGAGGCAGGCGCGATACTGACTGATGTGCGTGGCGCTGCGATTTCATTCGAGGACAACACCGTGATGGCCGCACCTGCGGCGATACACGCAGCGTTGTTGGCATTGCTCAAACCTTAGACGATGCCGCGCCATCCTTGGCGTGCACCCAGCCATTGAGTAGCACACTGGTCACCGCACAGGCAAAGGCCACGCTGTGGTACACCGTCCATGACTCATGGTAAAGCCACACACCAATCGCCGCCGCCGTCAAAGGCAGTGCAACGGTGAGCACGCCCGCACGATTGGCGGCAATGTGGCGCAAGCCGTTGAACCACAGCCACGTCGACCACATACTGGCGGCCAAGGCATAGAACAACATCAGCAACCACCCCAGCACCCCAATGTGCGACCACGCCACATCGGGCAACTGCATCAGCGCCAACGGTGTGGTGAGCAGCAACCCAAAGGTGTTCATCGCCACCGCTATTTGCTTGGGCGAATAGCCCGAGGTCAGGTACTTCGCGCCAATGACGTACAAGGATTCGCACAACAGCGCGCCAAGCATAAACCCATTGCCCAGCCACGACTGCCCCGAGGTGTCTTTATTCAAACTCAAGCTCATCACCCCCAACACCGCCAAGACGATGGTCAGCCAACCCATGGGCGTGAGCCGCTCACGCAGTACCCACGCCGAAATCAAGCCGATGACCGCAGGCAACAAACTCATGATGATGCCCGCTGCCGTCGCCGAGGTGTTGGACACGCCGAACAGCATACAAATTGTAAATAGAAAATTGCCAAAAACCGACATACCGAACAAAGCCCAGCGGTCGTGCGTCGGCACGGCGGCGACTTTGCCCTGCCAAGTTTTGAGCCAAGGCAACATAAACACCGCAGCGATCAAAAAGCGCACCCAAGCCAAGGCAAAGGGCGGAAAGTGCTGCAAAAGACTTTTGGACAACGCCACGTAGGAGCCGACCAGCATCATCGATGTGATGAGCGCGAGGTAAGCCGTGGGCTTGCCCCAATTCTGCGGCGAGAATCGCGTGCTCAAGCGCAATTCCCGTTAAGAATCACAGTGACCAAATATTGCATCTGCATAGTTATCAAATATCTCATCAGATGCCCTCGTCATCAGGAATCTGCGCGCCGCCCATGCGACGCAAAATCACATTGGCGCGGCGTCCAAGGTTGCGGCTTTTGCGGTTGGCGTCATAGAACTTCGGCGCGGGCAGCATCACCGCCAATTTCGCCGCTTGCTGCGAGGTCAGTTTGTTCGCATCGGTGCCGAAATAATGCTGAGCGGCGGCCTGCGCACCAAACACGCCTTCGCCCCACTCCACCGAGTTGAGGTAGAGTTCAAAAATTTTGTCCTTGGGCAACATCACCTCCATCACATAGGTCATGACGATTTCTTCACCCTTGCGCAGATAGCTGCGGTTGGAGGACAAAAATAGATTTTTGGTCAGCTGCATCGAGATGGTCGAGCCGCCTGCAATGATTTTGCCCTTGCGCTCGTTGCGCTTTTTGGCGTTCTCAATCGCGCCCCAGTCCACCCCATCATGCTCGACAAAGCCCGCGTCCTCTGAAGTCACCACGGCTTTTTTCAGGCTGTCCGAAATATCGCCGTAACTCATCCAATCGTGCTGCAACAAAAACTGCCCCTTGGCCGGTATCAAACGCATTTGCTCATTTTTCATAAACGCGGTGAATGGCGCCAGTCCAGCGCCATACAAGGCCAGCCAGAGCACGCACCACAGCTGAAACACCACACCGATGATCAAGAGCGAATACACATACGGTTTAATCCAATAACGCCACATATCACTGCCCTCGTTTCAATAATTCTGCGGTATCGGGGCGCACGCCATGCCAAATCTCAAAACTGGCCGCCGCCTGCTCCACCAACATCCCCCAACCATCGGACACACGCGCACCCTGCGCCTGCGCCCAAGTCATAAACCCTGTTTGCTTACCGTACATCATGTCGTAAGCGAGTGCATTTGTGCTCAAACGCACCCCAATCGGCGCTGTGAACGCATCGCCCAAGCCGCTCGCGGTCGCATTGATGACCACGTCGTACTCCGCCAACTCTGTGGCTGATTCATCCGTCCACGCCTGCACCTGCACGCGGATGTTCTGCGTCACTTGCGCAAAATCATCGTTGCCAGCAATCTGCGCCAACCAAGCCTGCGCTTTGTCCAAACTGCGGTTTTTCACCACCACACAGGCGGGTTTTTGCGCCAATACGGGGCGCAACACCCCACGCGCCGCGCCGCCAGCGCCCAGCAGCAGCACCCGTTTGCCCTGCAGCGCCACGCCCAAATTGTGCGTGATGTCGCGCACCATGCCCACACCGTCGGTGTTGTCCGCTTTGGCGCCCAAATGGGTAACGCTCAAGGTATTCGCCGCACCAGCCCAGACCACATCGGCCGAGCGCTCATCCGCATACGCGTATGCATCGAGTTTAAACGGCACGGTGACATTGCAGCCGCGCAAGCCCTGCGCACGCAAATCATTCAGCGTCGCGGTAAAGGCATCGACTGGCGCGAGCACACGCTCGTAGCGCAGGCGCACACCCGTCTGCTGGCCGAACTGCTGATGAATCTCGGGGGATTTACTGTGGGCAATCGGATTGCCTATCACGGCGAACAATGCACTCATAACACTCATTCAATCAAAACATAACAATAAGCCACCCTGCCTAACGCAAGGACAGTCTACAAATAGACGACAGGTGCAGCATAGAACAACAAAAACGCCCCGCAACCGAAGTCAATGGGGCGCATTTTAGCGTATGAGCGCATCCTTGAGTGGAATATTGCAACGCATCTACAGTCATTCAAGCAACAAACCTGCAGAACACGCGCCGTCCTATTCGTCAACGTTACGAATAAAACACCATCGAGCGCATCGACATGCTGCCCAGTTCCAACGCTTCATTGAAAAACCCCACAGACTCGCGCTCCTTGTGCCACACCGCCAAAACATACAACAGCGGAATAAAGTGCTCAGTCGATGGATGCGCCAACGCACAGTACGCCATGCGCTCAAAATCCACCACCGCCGCCACATCGCCGCGCGTCACCGCGTCAGTAATCTGCGCATCGAACTGCACGGTCCAGTCATACGGCTGAGCGTTCGGCTCCCATTTGACCGTCGATAAATTGTGCACCACATTGCCACTGCCCACGATGAGCACGCCCTCGTCGCGCAGCTGGGCTAATTTTTGCCCGAGTTCAAAATGCTCGGCGGCCGATTTGCGCAAATCCACACTCAACTGAAACACTGGCACATCGGCGTTCGGATACATGTGCAACAAAAACGCCCACGTCCCGTGATCAAAGCCCCAAGCCTCGTCCAACACCACCTCAGGCACCAACTCAACCACGCGCTGTGCGAAGTCAGGACTACCCGCGGCTGGATACTGCTGTTCAAACAACTTGGGTGGAAAACCACCAAAGTCATGGATGGTGGCAGGCTGCGCCGCGCTCAAGACCTTGGTCACGCCCCGCGTCATCCAATGCGCTGAGATGCACAAAATGGCTTTGGGTCGGGGCAAGGCCGCGCCGATGGCGTGCCAAGCGCGTGAAATCTCGGTGTCTTCGATAGCGTGCATGGGGCTGCCGTGACCGACAAACAGCGCGGGCATGGTGCTCGATGTGGACGATTGAAGCTGGCTTAAAATTTCTGGGAGTTGGGTATTCATGGTGGTTTGGGTTAGATGAAATAAGTTCACATTGTAATACAGCGAGATTATCCTTGCCGAGTGTGGATTCGCACCACACCTGAGATTCGAACCAATCGCTGACGGCGGACTTCGACTTCCTTTGCCTTTTCAAGCCAAACATTGCGCGCAGTCTGTGCTATAATCTGCGCCACTCATCGAGGAGCGTTGCATCGGACACAGCTTCCGACAGGCTTGATGGGTTTCAAACGGATTCACGCCGTATCAACCACGCTCACTT
>CAZDLD010000080.1:7673-8225 GCA_964506355.1 uncultured Hydromonas sp. | reverse complement strand
GCCGTGGACAGTGCTCGGGTGCACACAGGACGATACACAGCCACATGGTTGCGCTGCCCCTCTCAAGCTCAGGTAGATGGACGTGGGTAGATTAGTACTCGATAAAAAATCGCCACACACAGGTGGTTTGCCTTACAATACAGCACCTTTATCAGCCCGTGTCCCCGATTGAATCATGCAAAAAACCAGTCCAGCCACCCCAACGGGTGAAACGCCCCCTACGCAATTTAATTCCAGCCAGTTTGTGCAATGGTTGCGCGACGTTGCGCCCTATGTGCATACCTTTCACAACAAAACCTTCGTGATTGCATTCGGTGGCGAGTTGATTGAGAACGGTGGTTTGGAAGATCTCGTTTTTGATGTGAGCCTGCTCAAAGCGATGGGCATGCGCATCGTGCTCATCCCTGGCGCACGCCCACAAATCGAGAGTCAATTGGCACTGCGTCAAATTCCCTCGGAATTTGTCAACGGCATCCGCGTGACCAATGCGGTGACCCTCGAAGCGGTCAAAGAAGCCTGCGGCGCGTTGCGTCTGTCGGTCGAAGCGGCGTT
>CAZDLD010000080.1:2904-7663 GCA_964506355.1 uncultured Hydromonas sp. | reverse complement strand
CACAGGCGCCCGCCAAATAGAAGGCCAGAAATGGCAGACAAGCTGTCAGGCAGTCTTCGAGCAAAGAAGGAGTGCCAGCTGGCAGAGGTGCAAATGACCTACGGCGTTCAGCCAAGGTCTGCCCAACACACCGATGGCGGGCTCATCCATCCATGTGGTGTCAGGCAACTTTATTACGGCCAAGCCCGTTGGCGTGCTCGACGGCGTGGACTACCAACATGCGGGCGTGGTGCGTAAAGTCAATCGTGAAGCGATTGAAACCCAGCTCAACGCGGGTCAAATTGTATTGCTCTCGCCTTTGGGCTTCTCGCCCACGGGCGAAGTGTTTAATCTGCTCACGCCTGAGTTGGCCTCGGCTGTGGCCAGCCAAATTCACGCGGACAAACTCATCATTCTCTCGCACGAGGAGCTGGTTGATACCGACGGCGAATGGATACAGACGCTCAATGTGCGTCAGGTCGAAGAATTAGAAAACACCCTGCCCGAAGGCAGTTTCTTGCGCCAGTCCTTGGCCGAAGCGTGCGACGCGGTCAATGCGGGCGTGCCGCGTGCGCACATTGTGCCTGCGAGATTGGACGGCAGTGTGCTGTTGGAGTTGTTCCAGCACGATGGCGTGGGCTGTATGATTACGCAGAACAGCTTGGAGAGTTTGCGCGAAGCGACCGCTGAGGACTTGGGCGGGATTTTGCAACTGATTGCACCGCTGGAGCAAGATGGTACACTGGTGCCGCGTGGTCGCGAGAAACTCGAAGCCGAACTGCCGTTTTTTAGCGTGCTCGAATACGACGGCATCATTTTGGGCTGCGCCGCGCTCTACCCATTCAAAGAAGATCAGATGGGCGAGATGGCGTGCTTCTCAATAGATGCGTCGATGCAGGGCATGGGCTTGGGCGAGCGGATGATGGCGCACATTGAGAACCGCGCCCGACGCGAAGGCATGAAAGAATTGTTTGTACTGACCACACGCACCGCGCATTGGTTCATCAAGCGTGGCTTTATGCCCGCAACCGTCAACGACTTGCCTGACAATCGCCAAAAAATATACAATTGGCAGCGCAAATCACAGATTTTTATCAAAAAACTTTAAGGAAACACCCATGACTCGTATGGTTCAATGTCTGCGTTTGAACGCAGAGGCTGAAGGCTTGGATTTTGCCCCAGTACCGGGCCCGCTCGGACAAAAAATTTATGAAAACATCTCTAAAGAAGGCTGGAATCAATGGTTGAAACACCAAACCATGCTGATTAACGAGAACCGCCTTTCCATGCTCGACCCGCGTGCACGTCAGTATTTGCTCAAACAGTGCGATGCCTTTTTCTTTGGTGATGGCGGTGATGCGGCCATGGGCTTTGTCCCTCCTTCGGCCTGAAATCCAACAAAATCAAGTACATACATTCAATGACGCGGGTTTGGCATTGACACACCCGCTCAAAGCCGCTACAATCGAGGGTAATATTGCCTAATTGACGGTTTGCTGAGGTGTGCGGATGCATGAAATATGTCGTCAATTGGGTGTTCACAAAGCCACTATAAAACTGCAGTTCCTTTGAACTGATGTGTTGGGCGAATGTATAAGTTGATGATTATGAAACGGATTTCGAAATTTTTAACCGTTGTGACGACTGGTCTGGCTTTGAGCTTGGGCAGCACGGGCGCAATCGCGGACGAAGGTTTTGCCGAAAAATTGATGGGTAAAGCGATGCAATTGATTGGTGTGAAATACCGTTATGGCGGTACGTCACCATCGACGGGTTTGGATTGCAGCGGCTATGTGCAATATGTGTTCAAAAGCGCCGTGGGCGTGAACTTGCCGCGCACAGCGGCGGCTCAAGCGCACGTGGGCGACCGCGTGGATTCGGACATGCGTCCGGGCGACATGGTGTTTTTTAACACCCGTGGCTTTAGCAATTCGCACGTGGGTATTTATGTTGGCAACGGCATGTTTGTACACTCGCCGAACTCGCGCTCAGAAGTTCGCTTCGACAGCTTGGACAACGGCTATTGGAAAAACCACTTCACCAGCGCGCGTCGTGTTAATGGTGGCCTGAGCAATGCGCCAACCGCGATGTAATTGCTAAATACATCACAAAAAATCCCAGCTTAGACTGGGATTTTTTTATGGCGGTCTGTCAAATGAGGCGGTTGCCAACGCAGGCAATAGCTCGAGTAAATTAAATCAATCCTCGCCCAAAGCCATGAGCTGCTCGGCTTGATACTCCGCCGCCAACGCTTGAAACATCTCATCCAAATCGCCCAACATCATCGCGTCGATTTTGTACCACGTCAGATTGACACGGTGGTCAGTGATGCGCCCCTGTGGAAAATTATAAGTGCGGATGCGCTCTGAGCGATCGCCCGAGCCAACCAAGGATTTTCTCGTGGCTGCTTCACTCGCGTGTTGCGCGTGCAGTTGCGCATCACGGATGCGGGTAATCAGCACCTTCATTGCCTTATCCTTGTTGCGGTGCTGTGAGCGGTCGTCCTGACACTCCACGACTGTGCCTGTCGGCAGATGGGTGATGCGCACGGCTGAATCGGTTTTGTTGATGTGTTGCCCACCCGCGCCCGAAGCGCGGAAGGTGTCGATGCGCAAATCTGCAGGGTTGATGATCACATCACCGAGTTCATCGGCCTCAGGCATCACCGCTACGGTGCAGGCCGAGGTGTGTATGCGTCCTTGTGCTTCGGTCTCGGGCACGCGCTGAACGCGGTGGCCACCCGATTCGAATTTCATGGTCGCGTAGACGTTGCTGCCCGATAGCTCCACAATGACCTCGCGGTAGCCGCCCAAATCCGAGGGCGATTCGCTCATGATTTCAACCCGCCAACCCGCACGCTCAGCATAGCGCGTGTACATGCGCAATAAGTTCGCCGCGAACAGGGCGGACTCTTCGCCGCCTGTGCCCGCTCGAATTTCGAGGATGACATTGCGTGTGTCGTTCTCATCTTTGGGGATGAGCATGGTGCGCATGTGCGCTTGCAGCTCGTCCAAGCGAGATTTATTCGATTGAATTTCCTCTTGGGCAAACTCTTTGAGCTCTGGGTCAGTGAGCATGTCTTGCGCGCTGTCGATGTCTTGTTCGGTTTGCAGATACTGGGCAAAGGTCTCGACCAAGGGGGTGAGCTCGGCGTGCTCGCGCGTGAGTTTGCGGTAATTGTCCATGTCATTGGTGACATCGGGCTGCTGCAAAAGATGGTTTATTTCTAAATGACGGTCAGCCAATTGACTGAGCTTGTCGCGCATAGACGGTTTCATGGGCTGCTTAATAAAAATGGGTGATGTTTGGGTGGTGCGATGGCGCATGGGCATTTGCCCAGTGCGGCTCGTAGGCTTGAGTTGGGTTCTGGACTAATGCTCAGAATCGTTGAGCCAGTTTTGTGACACCAGTTGCCAAGCCGCGCGCAGCTGCTCATCCTTGCTCTGTACGCCAACGGTCGGCTCGTGCAGCAGTTTGTTGGTCAGGCGTTGCGCCAGCTGGGTGAACAGGTCTTGCAATGGCTGCGCTGCGTGAGCGGGCAGCTCGCCACGCTCGTTCATGCTCAGCAGGGTGCTCAGCACGCGTTCGAGTTCGGCTTGGCGCACCCGTTCGGCACGCGCACGCAGGTTGAGCACCTGCGGTCTGTGGCTGCGGCGCTGTTGCTCGTCGGTGAATGCGTGTACTTGGGCATCGACGATTTTTTGTGCGTCGGCCAGTGCGGCGGTGCGTTGTGCGCTGTTGTGCGCAACGATGCCAGACAAATCATCCACGGTGTAGACATAGGCGTCGGCGAGTTGACTTACAGCGGGTTCGATGTCGCGCGGCACGCCCAAATCGACCATGACCACAGGGCGCTTGCGACGGGCTTTGAGCGCGGCTTCAACCATACCCAGACCGATGATGGGCAGGGTACTGGCGGTGCAGGTGACCACGACGTCGAATTTGTGCAGCTGATCGGGCAACTCGGTCAAGCGGATGGCTTGCGCGTTGGGCGTGGGGTGCGCGAGCAATAATTCTTGCGCACGTTCGAGTGAGCGATTGGCCACGGTCAAGCTGTGCGGCTGTGCGCCGACTATGTGCGCGGCGACCACATCCATCATCTCGCCCGCACCGACCAGCAGCACATTCAAAGTGTTGAAGTCTTCAAACACGCGCTTGGCCAATTTAACCGCAGCAGCGGCCATGGACACCGAATGCTCGCCGATGGCGGTGTTGGTACGCACGTCTTTGGCGACTGCAAAACTTTTCTCGAACCACTGTTGCAATTGGCTGCCCATGGTGCCTGCGTCATTGGCAATGCGCGCGGCTTGTTTCATCTGCCCCAAAATTTGCGGCTCGCCCAAAACCATCGAGTTCATACCACTGGCCACTGCGAACGAATGCGCCAGTGCAGGCGTATCTTGAAGCACGTACATGTGCTGCGCCAATTCATCAACGGCGACCCGGTGGTAATCGGCCAGCCACTGCATGACGGCGCTGGCGTGTATTAAAGATGGATTGGGATTGTAGCCGTAGACTTCCATGCGATTGCAGGTCGAGAGTACCGCGATTTGAGGGCTTAGTTCGGGTTGGCGCGCGGATAGATTGGTTTGTAATTGCGGCAAGGCATGCGCCAACTCGGTGGGCGCAAAGGCAATACGCTCGCGCAAAGCCAGCGGAGCGGTGGTGTGATTAAGGCCTATAACAAACAACGACATGTATTTGGGTGTCAAAAATATCGGTCAAAAACCGATGAAAGGAATGAAGGGCAGGCGGAAAGTTGGTATTATACCTGCCAAAC
>CAZDLD010000080.1:0-2894 GCA_964506355.1 uncultured Hydromonas sp. | reverse complement strand
GCAAAGCCAGCGGAGCGGTGGTGTGATTAAGGCCTATAACAAACAACGACATGTGTTTTGTAATCTAAATTTATCGGTCAAAAAGCGATGAAAGGAATGAATCGATGCACGAAAGTTGGTATTATACCTGCCAATGCGCCAAAGGGCTATGAACAACGGCGCTGAATGAGCGAAATCAGCGCCTTTCGCCCGAATTGCCCTGCATTTTTGTACTGCATTTTCACCCACACCGACATTTCGAGATTTCGAGGAACAGCATGTTTTTTCAACAAGAGCTCTGGCTCATATTGGTCGGGTTCATCGTCGCCCGCGTGGCCTACAAACTCAACGGCAGCACCGCCCAGTTTAAAAAAGTCGCCATTTATGCCTGCGCCCTGAGCCTGATTGTGGGCGAGTTTGGCATGGTGACACAGTTGTTTTTCCCTTCGGATTTTTTGGGCTTGGTCTTGACCAGCTTGGCGGCGCTCATTGCAGCCAAAGTGGTGATTGGTGAAAAAACCGCCAGCAACCGCAGCCGCAAACCGCGCAAATCTTAATTTAATACAAAGCACTTGATATGAATTCGAATCATTTCACGCAGGCTGACATGAATCATCCCGCACAACCTTGGATCGACCAGCCGCTGCCCGATGTGGCGCAGAATGAACGCAGCATGGACAACAGCAGTTTGGCCAAGTTCAAGGACATAGCGCGTTTTGGCAGTCAGTATTGGGGCGGGATGACGTCGCTCATCGTCATCACGGTGCTGATGTTTGGCATCATTTTATTGGTGACCAATGAAACCCTGTACGACAGTGTGCGCAATTTTGTGATCAACACCGATGCGGCGATGAGTGCGGGCGCTTGGGGTTCATTTTTGAAACGAATTGCTGCGGTGCTGGCGCTGATTGCGCTGCTCGGCGGCGCTTATCAAGCCTTGCTTCATTGGACGAACTTGGGTGCAGAGCGCATCCATGCTTGGGGTTTGGCGTTTTTGGTGCTATTGCTCTCAACGATGAATGTCAAGCTGGGGGTGGAATTCATTGAATGGTCGGGCAATTTTTGGGAAAGCGTGAAGAACAAGGACAAAGTGGCTTACTACTCGGGATTGATTCTGTTCAGTAAATTGGCATTTAGCTCGATTATTGTGGGCATCTATCGTCAGTATTTCGGCCAGTTGCTACAAATTCGCTGGCGCACTTGGTTGACCGAGCGTTACAGCACACATTATTTGCTCAACAACCGTTTTTATCAGCTTGAGCAACTGCACGGACAGGACAACCCGGATCAACGTATCGCAGATGATTTGAACCGCTTCACCGATATGGCGGTGTCATTGTTCTTTGGTTTTTACCTTGCGGCGCTGTCGGTGTACGAGTATTCGCGCGCGATGATTAAAATTTCTGTGGACTACGACAGCACATGGTTCGGCCATGCGGTGCACATCCCCAATTATATGTTTTGGACCGTGATTGTCTACACCATCGTTGGTTCGTTTTTGATTCATTGGGTGGCGCATCGTTTAACCAAAATCAATATTCTGCGCGAGCGCTACAACGCGGATTTTCGTTACCATTTGATTCGTGCGCGTGAGTACGCCGAGGGCATCAGTTTTTTGCAAGGTGAAGCCCATCATTTGCGTGGGGCGCGTCATTTGTTCACCATCGTTCGTGCCAACTGGTATCACTACATGACCAAAATCAAGAGCCTGACCTTTGCTCAGAGCATCTACGCGCAGGTCGGGATTATCTTTCCTGTAATGGTGGCGGTGCCCTTGTACTTTGCCGACCGCAGTAATTTCGGTGCAATTATGAAAGCGATTCGCGCCTTTGGCGAGCTGCGCGAGGGACTGTCATGGTTCATCGATAATTACAGCACCTGGGCGGAGTTGCGCGGCTCATCGACGCGTATTTTCAATCTGGATGCGGATTTGAATCGCGTTGATCAAGTGCGTGCGAGCAGTGATTTGCACGTGGTTGAGAACAACGTGGGCGGTGTGGCGCTGACCCATGCAACCTTATCTCGCCCACAAAAATCGGACAATGGCACATTCACCACTGTGCCGCAGGTGCAGGGCTTGGACTGGCAAATTTCCTTGGGTGAGCGCTGGTTGGTCACGGGCGCGTCTGGCTCAGGCAAGAGCACGATTTTGCGTGCGATTGCGGATTTGTGGCCGTTTGGCGAAGGGCGCATTGATGTGCCGACCAAGGGCAAAATGCTGTTTTTGCCACAGCGCCCGTACATGCCTGTGGGCAGTTTGCGTGAAGCGCTCGCCTACCCTGAATCACCTGCGCGTTACAACGATGCGGCATACGAAACGGCCTTAGAGATGAGCCGTCTGGGGCATTTGAGCGCACGTTTGGACGAGGAGAACAACTGGGCGTGGCTGCTCTCGGGCGGCGAGCAACAGCGCTTGTCGTTTGCACGGATGTTCTTGCAGCGCCCGCAGTATGCGTTTTTGGACGAGGCGACCAGTGCGTTGGACGAGGATAATGAATTGGCGCTGTATCGCACCATGCTTGAGTTCATCCCCGAGTTGACACTGGTGAGTATTTCGCACCATGCGCAGTTGCGCGAGTTCCATCAGCACAATTTACACCTTGAGAAAAACGCCACGGGTGGATTTCGCCCCGTCAAAACAGTGATTTAACCCAAAGATTCTGTATCGAAAGACACCATGCACTACACCGACCTGCGCGACTTTATGTCGCAACTCGAATCCATGGGCGAGCTCAAACGCATCGCCACACCCGTCTCGCCCGTGCTGGAGATGACCGAGATTGGCGACCGTGTGCTCAAAGCGGGCGGGCCTGCTCTGTTGTTCGAGCATGCGCAACATGAGGGGCATCGGTTCAAAATGCCCGTGCTGGCAAATTTGTTTGGCACACCGCGCCGCGTGGCGCTCGGTATGGGGG
>CAZDLD010000079.1:0-8362 GCA_964506355.1 uncultured Hydromonas sp. | reverse complement strand
ATGGTCAACCGATCGAAGGGCTGCGCCAAATCCAGCACTTTTCCTTGATAACTCAAGGTTGCGCTGCCCGTTGCGCGGGTGGCGACGTTGCGCAACAGCTCTTCGGTGTAATTCATCAACCAGTTGTAATCGGTGTATGCCGCATAAAATTCCATCATGGTGAATTCTGGATTGTGACGCGGTGACACGCCCTCGTTGCGAAAGTTGCGATTGACTTCAAACACGCGCTCAAAACCACCGACAATCAGACGCTTCAGGTACAGCTCAGGCGCAATGCGCAAGAACATCTCCATGTCCAAGGCGTTGTGGTGGGTGATGAACGGTTTGGCCGAGGCGCCGCCCGGAATCGCGTGCAGCATCGGGGTTTCGACTTCCATGAATTGATTTTCAACCATGTACTCGCGCACGGCGTTCATCGCCTTGGTGCGTTTGATGAAGGTGTCACGCGTCTCTGGCGAGACAATCAAATCGACATAACGTTGGCGGTATTTGATTTCCTGATCGGCCAGACCGTGGAATTTATCGGGCAGTGGACGCAGAGATTTGCTCAACAGACGCAGGTTCGCGCAGCGCACCGACAGCTCGCCGTGCTGGGTCTTGAACAACTGCCCTTCGGTCGCCACGATGTCGCCCATGTCCCAGTGCTTGAACTGCTCATGCACCGACTCGCTCACGCCCTTGTCGTTGATGTAAAACTGAATTTGACCCGTGCCATCCTGAACGGTGGCAAAGCTGGCCTTGCCCATCACGCGCTTGAGCATCATGCGCCCTGCGATGGACACGGTGATGTTTTTTTCTTCCAAATCTTCACGCGTCCAAGAACCATACTGCTCGTGCAACTGCTGCGCACGGTGCGCGGGCACAAAGTCATTCGGATACGCCACGCCCTGCTCACGCAGATGGGCGAGCTTCTGGCGGCGCTCGGCGATGATGGCGTTTTCGTCGAGTGCGACTTCTGTGGTTGGAGTTGAGTTGTGATCGGTCATAGTCATTTTCTTCTTGGTTGCGATGGTCTGCCGTACGGCATTGCATCATTCAAAATAATTGAGGGTATTCGGGGTTCAACGCAGTCCGCTGTAATTGGACAAAATCAATCTGAGCGCGTCGTTGGGCTTGCCTATCCACAGCACTTGTCCGCCGAACTTACCCACCGCAGCGGTGGTTCGGGTGGGCGGGTCGAAAGCGACGTAGACCACGTTCTTGCCACAGTCGTGGCTCTTGCAGGTGTTGAGCAGCACCCAGTGGGTGTTGCCCTGATGCAGCACTCTCGCAGGTGCCGATGGGCCAGAACCTTGGCGCAGCCACGCGGGCATGCGCACACCCGTGCGCGCAAATGCGTTGTTCAAAGCCACGCGGAACTTGGCATTGCGGTTCCAGTCAAAAAAATAGCTCTGTTCAATTTTCGCTTGGGTCAAGGTCTCAAACGCACCAATGGGCGTGGCCTGCGCAGTGGAACTAAATGAACACAGCAACACCACCGCCAGAGCAGCGCCCACGCCCGAGCGCAGCCACGACGTGGCGCGTAAGCTTAGATTCATTGAATTCGCTGAGCCAGTCTGCACCATCACACCCCTTGCTTCAAACTCGCTTCAATAAACGCATCCAAATCGCCATCGAGGACTTTTTGCGTGGCAGAAATTTCGACATTGGTGCGCAAATCTTTAATGCGGCTGTTGTCCAGCACATACGAGCGAATTTGGTGTCCCCAGCCCACATCGGATTTGGTCGCTTCCAATTTGTCTTGCTCTGACTGACGCTTGCGCAGCTCCAACTCATACAAGCGCGATTTCAACATCGACATCGCTTCGGCACGGTTCTTGTGCTGCGAGCGATCGTTCTGACACTGCACGACGGTGTTGGTCGGAATGTGCGTGATGCGCACCGCTGAGTCGGTTTTATTAATATGCTGACCACCCGCACCCGAAGCGCGATAGGTATCGACGCGCAAATCCGCAGGGTTGATGTCAATTTCAATCGAATCATCGACCTCGGGATAGACGAAAATTGAAGCAAACGAGGTATGACGACCACCCGACGAGTCAAACGGTGACTTGCGCACCAGACGGTGCACGCCTGTTTCGGTGCGCAGCAGACCGTAGGCGTATTCGCCATCGACCTTGATACTGGCGGATTTAATCCCTGCGACGTCGCCTGAGGTTTCTTCAAGAATCTCAACTTTAAAATCCTTGCGCTCACAATAACGCACATACTGACGAAGCAGCATACTCGCCCAGTCACAGGCCTCTGTACCGCCTGCGCCGGCTTGAATATCGATGAAGCACGGTTGTGGATCGAGCGGATTGTTAAACATCCGACGAAACTCCATTTGCGAAACTTCGCTCTCAAGAGCGTGAACATCCTCCTCGAGCGCGCTCATGGTGTCCACATCGTCCTCCATCTGCGCCATCTCGAACAACTCTGCGGTGTCCGACTGGTGGGATTTGAGGTGATCGAGCTTGAGGGTCGTGCCCTCCAAGAGTTTTTTCTCACGGCCCAAGTCCTGAGCCTTCTTGGGGTCGTTCCAGACTGCTGGGTCTTCTAACTCAGCGTTGACGACAACGAGGCGATCTGATTTGACATCGTAGTCAAAGATACCCCCATAGCGCTTCAATTCGCGCTTGGAGGTCAGTGAGTTGATTGGACAATGCGTTAATGCGTTCGATTTCCATAAGGCTTCTTTACAATATATGGTCGCAGTGCTGCGAAAAAGAAAAATAGTCGTGCATTATAAGCCATCTGAGCTATTTTTTCCAATGAGCCTGCCAATAGTGCGCGGATTTTGTACTCTGCATGCAGCATTTCTAAGAACTGCCACATTACGTCGAAATATCCAAAAATACATTCAGTCACGCCAGCCTGTTGTCTCTGCTTGCCATAATTATCAAAATCAACGCCCTTTGACTGCATATCCATAAAATTATTCGTAAATATCTGTTTTGCAAGCCACCCACCTGCCAGCCCACCCACACCGAATATTGACGGAACCATGCGTGCATCGCATCTCTGCTCGTGCGCCAAACTACCAGAGCTTTTCCATAGTACCACTGACCGCTTTTAAGCTCTCCACCATCCAAACCTGGCATTCATTGTCAAATCCCAGTCATTTCGTTTATGATGAACCACAATCCCATTTCGCATTCACCAATGACCATTAGATTGGAGACATGATGTCCAAACCCACATTCAACTACGCCGACCCTTTTTTGCTCGATGCACAATTGACCGAAACCGAGCGCATGGTGCGCGACACGGCACGTGCGTATAGCCAAGACAAGCTGCTGCCACGCGTGCAAGAGGCGTTTCGCCACGAGCGCACCGACCGAGAGATTTTTAACGAGATGGGTGAGCTGGGGTTGCTCGGCGCGACCATTCCTGAGGAGTATGGCGGTTCGGGCTTGAATTACACCTGTTATGGTTTGATTGCGCGTGAGGTTGAGGCGGTTGATTCGGGTTATCGCTCGATGATGAGCGTGCAAAGCTCGCTGGTGATGCTGCCCATCTATGAATTTGGCTCTGAGGCCACCCGTCAAAAATACCTGCCCAAACTTGCCACGGGCGAGTGGGTCGGCTGCTTCGGCCTGACCGAGCCGAACCACGGCTCTGACCCTGGCAGTATGATTACCCGTGCGAAAAAAGTCGAGGGTGGTTACTCACTTTCGGGTGCAAAAATGTGGATTACCAACAGTCCCATAGCCGATGTGTTCGTGGTCTGGGCGAAGGATGATGCGGGCGAAATTCGCGGTTTTGTACTCGAAAAAGGTTGGAAGGGTTTGTCCGCACCTGCCATCCATGGCAAGGTCGGCCTGCGCGCCTCGATCACGGGCGAAATCGTCATGGACGAGGTGTTCTGCCCTGAAGAAAATGCATTTCCCGATATTCGTGGGCTCAAAGGCCCATTCACCTGCCTGAATTCAGCGCGCTTTGGCATCGCGTGGGGCGCACTCGGCGCGGCACAGGCCTGCTACGAAACAGCGCGTCAATACACACTCGATCGGATTCAGTTTGCGCGACCTTTGGCGGCGAATCAATTGGTACAGAAAAAACTCGCCGATATGGTCACCGAAATCACCCTCGGTCTGCAAGCATGTTTGCGCGTCGGGCGCATGAAGGAGGACGGCACGGCGGCGGTTGAGCTGACTTCGATGATTAAGCGCAACTCATGCGGCAAGTCGCTGGACATCGCACGCATGGCACGCGATATGCTCGGCGGCAATGGTATTTCGGACGAGTTCTGCGTGGCGCGTCATTTGGTGAATCTGGAGGTGGTGAACACCTACGAGGGCACGCACGATGTGCACGCACTCATACTCGGTCGCGCCATCACGGGCATCGCGGCGTTCGCCAACTGAACAGCACCATAAACGTAGATAAGCATGAATAAGCCCAACGACACCCAAGCACTCTCGCACATCCGCGTGCTCGATTTGTCTCGAATATTGGCAGGCCCTTGGGCGACGCAGCTCTTGGGTGACTTGGGCGCGCAAATCATCAAGGTTGAAAAACCCGCCACGGGCGATGACACCCGCCACTGGGGGCCGCCCTTTCTCAAGGACGCACAGGGGCAGGATAGCGACACCGCAGCCTACTATCTGAGCGCGAACCGCAACAAACAATCGGTCGCCATCGACATCTCAGACCCGCAAGGTCAAGCGCTCATCCGTGCGCTCATCGCCGACTGCGACGTGCTGGTGGAAAATTTCAAAGTCGATGGGCTCAAGCAGTACGGACTGGACTACGACAGCGTGCACGCGCTCAACCCTCGACTGGTGTACTGCTCGATTACTGGCTTTGGGCAAACAGGTCCTTACGCGCAGCGCGCCGGCTATGATTTTTTGATTCAAGGTTTGGGCGGTTTGATGAGTTTGACTGGGCAGCCCGATGGACAAGCCGGCGCAGGGCCGATGAAGGTCGGCGTGGCGCTGACCGATGTGATGACGGGGCTGTACGCGAGCAACGCGATTCTCGCGGCACTGGCGTATCGGGACAAGTCGGGCGAAGGTCAGCACATCGATGTGTCATTATTGGATGTGCAAATTGCCACACTCGCCAATCAAGCATTGAACTACGCCACCACGGGCATCTCGCCGCGCAGACTGGGCAACGCCCATCCGAGCATCGTGCCCTACGAGGATTTCCCCACCAGTGATGGTTATATGATTTTGGCGATTGGCAATGACGCGCAGTTTGCACGGTTTTGCGAAGAAGCAGGACAGGCGCAACTGGCGACTGATGCGCGTTTCGCCACCAATGCCCAACGGGTACAACACCGCGTCGAGCTCATCGCGCAGCTGCGCCGCATCACGGTCACGCGCAGCACCGCCGAGTGGGTACAAACGCTCGAATCCAAGGCCGTGCCCTGCGGCCCGATCAATCAGCTGGCCGATGTGTTCGCCGACCCACACGTGCAGGCGCGTGGCAACCTCATGCAGATGCGGCATTCTGCACTGGGCGAGCTGCCGCAAATAGCCAACCCCATGCACCTGTCCGCCAGCCCCGTGCGCTATACACTCGCGCCACCGACCTTGGGCGAGCACACCGCTGAGGTGCTGCAGTCGCTGTTGGCGCTGGACGACACGCAGCTGAGTGCGTTGCGCCATGCTGGGGTGATTGCTTAGGCTTAGGCTTTTAAGTTTTGACTTTGAGTTGGGGGATTCAAATACCCGCTTGATTGCGATGGTACGCCACGAGCGCATTGGCATGACCGTGACCGATACCATGCTCGGACTTGAGCCACGCGACCATCTCCATGTGCTTGAGTGTGTGCTGCTGCGCCAATAGCCCAAACCAATGCGCCACGGGATGCCCGTATTTTTTCTCAATCGAAGGGAAGTATGAGGCGGGACCTTTGATTCTTTCGCTGTCTGTCATTGCGCACTCCATGTCTATTCTATTGAATAGTTGCCAGTATATTTGGACTCCGAGCATTTCTCAAAGCGCTATCTAACCAGCCCCATGCTAAAATCTCATCACCACAAAAATTTCGCTCGGTCGCACGGGCACAGCTCATCTCTATAACAATTAGATAACTATTAGGCTTCTCATGCAATCTCTTTGGATGCTCAGCGCATCGTTTTTCTTCTCCCTCATGGGCATCTGCATCAAGCTTGCCAGCGCGCACCACAATCTTGGCGAAATCATCATGTTTCGGGGCGTGCCCAGCGTATTGCTACTCGGCGGCTATGCGCTGTGGCAGGGGCAATCCTTGTTGGGGCAGAACCTACGCACCCACGCGGTGCGCAACGCCAGTGGTGTCACCTCGATGTGGTTGGGTTTTTATGGCATGACCCACCTGCCCTTGGGCATGGCGACCACACTCAATTACAGCTCGCCGCTGTTCATCGCCATTGCATTGTTGTACTCGGGCTATTACGTGGGGATTTTGCGTGAGCAGTGGTTGCGCTTCGGCGCGATTGTGCTCGGCTTTGTCGGCGTGCTGTTGATTTTCAACCCTATGGGTGAAGCAGGCTGGAGCCGCTTTGCGGTGCTGGTGGGATTGGCTGGCGGTGCGTTTGGCGCGATGGCTTATTTGACCGTGCGCAATTTGGGACGTCTGGGCGAGCCTGAATGGCGCACCGTGATGCTGTTCTCGGTATCGGTGATACTCTCGGGTGTGGTTGGGGTGTCGTTTATGGGGTTTTCAGCGCATTATTCCATCGCATCGATGTTGCAGCTCGCAGGCGTCGGGGTGTTTGGCATGATTGCTCAGCTGTGCATGACCCGCGCATTCGGCCATGGCCACGCGAGTTTGAGTGCGACTTTGCAGTACACCACAATTTTGTTTGCCACGTTGTGGGGTGAGTTGATTTGGCACGAGCGTATTGACTTGATGGGATTATTGGGTATGATTTTAGTCATCGCTGCGGGCTTGTCTGCGACCTTGTACAGTTTGAAACACAAGCAGTGAATTTTTTAACATCGGAAAACCATGACCGCTTATACCAACCTCATCCGCGCCCACCAGCTGCACCAATTGCACGAACAGAACCCCAATGGCGTGTTCATCATGGATGTGCGCCACAGCCTGATGGACTTCTGTGCGGGACTTGCGGCGTATACCGAGTCGCACATTCCCGACGCGCATTTTTTCAATATGGAAACGGATTTGTCGGGCGAAAAAAGCGCACACACGGGTCGCCATCCCCTGCCCGATTTGGACACTTTGACCGAGAAGTTACGCGCACGAGGACTGAATACAGGCACGCAAGTCGTGGTCTATGACGACGCGGCAGGTGCGATGGCGGGACGCGCTTGGTGGTTGTTGCGTCAATTGGGTCACGCCTCGGTGGCGGTGCTCGATGGCGGTCTGGCGGCGTGGCAGCGCGCAGGCTTTGCCTGCACCAGTCATAGTTCCCCTGCTCGCACAGGAAACTTCACCAGAGCCGCCGCGCTCAATCGCACCATCAGCGCGGATGAAATTGTAACGCAACTGCCCTTGAGCACACTGACGCTGGTGGATGCGCGGGCGCCTGAACGCTATCGCGGCGAAGTCGAACCACTCGACCCTGTCGCAGGGCACATTCCCACCGCGCACAATCAATTCATGATGAACAATGTGACGGATACGGGCTGCTTCAAGTCGCCTGAGGCGCTGCGCGCTCAGTGGCAGGAGTTGCTTGGCGACACAATACTGAACAGCGCGCTGAACACCGTGGTGCACTACTGCGGCTCGGGCGTGACCGCCTGCCACAATCTGCTGTCCATGCACATCGCTGGGCTGGATGTTTCGCCCACGGGTGCGGGTATTTATGCAGGCTCGTGGTCCGAGTGGATTGCCGATGCGAAGCGCCCTGTGATCACTGCGGCCAAGTAGCTGAGGGATTTAGCTTAAAACACACCTGCCCGGCATAAAAAAACAGCCTCAGTGTTCACTGAGGCTTTTTGATTTTCTGAGCAAAGCGATTATTGATACACCACTTGCGCTGAACCGCTGTTGGTCAAGCTGCGGGTTTTTGGATTGCCGCTGATGACCACTGAGCCTGAGCCTGTGAGGCTGCCGCTGACTTCGTTCTTGACTTGGGTGACGATATTGCCCGAGCCTGAGACTTTAATCTGCGCTTTTTGCGCGACCAGCTGCGTGCCGACAAAGCTGCCGCTGCCCGTGATGTCGATGTTCAGTTGTTGGGTTTGACCATCGGCATCGATGGCACCTGAGCCTGAAATTTTTGCATCCAATTGATTGGCTTTGAACTGGCGCAAAATGATTTTTGATGAGCCTTGTATGTCCAATTGTTCTGGTGCAGCGCCGCCCCATGTGATTTGTATCGGGGTTTTTTGCGCAATGGTGTTCACAATCGGTTGTACGGTCAAAACGCCTTGCACGACACTCACTTTAATCTGTTCTTGCACATTGTTGTCCGCAGTC
>CAZDLD010000078.1:8186-8393 GCA_964506355.1 uncultured Hydromonas sp. | reverse complement strand
ACGTGCATAGCCCATTTTGTCCATGATTTCGTTACAACCGTCGATACAAGCGCCGCAGCCAATGCACTCGTATTGCAAGCCATTGCGAATGTCGATGCCCGTTGGACACACATCCACGCAAACGCCACAGTCGATACAGTCGCCTTTACCCACGGTTTTTGGATCCACACCTTTTTTACGTGCACCGCGTGATTCACCTCGCGCTGC
>CAZDLD010000078.1:447-8176 GCA_964506355.1 uncultured Hydromonas sp. | reverse complement strand
GTCACAATCAGGGTGTCAGGATCGAACATCACGCTTTGGAAACGCGCATAAGGACACATGTACAAACACACCTGTTCGCGCATAAAGCCTGCGAACAAATACATGATGAAGCCATACAAGCCAATCCAAAATACCTGCGCAAAGCTTGTTTCGTGGTGCTTGATTTCGCGAAGTAATTGCATGCCGTTGTTGGTGCCTTCTGCGCCTGTGAAGTACGCCACCAAGGTAAAGCTGGCCGCTAAGGAAACCATAACCCATAAGCTGTGTTTGACCAGTTTTTTGGCCAACTTGGTAAAGCCCATGGGTGCCTTGTCCAAGCGCAGCTGCGCCGCACGGTTGCCCTCGACCTTACGTTCTATCCACATGAAAATTTCGGTGTACACGGTCTGTGGGCAGGTATAGCCACACCACAAGCGCCCAGCCACCGCAGTGAATAGAAACAAAGCAAGCGCCGCCACAATCAACACAATGGTCATATAAATCACATCGGTGGGCGAGAAGGTCAAGCCAAAAATATAGAAAAATCGTTTTTGTAGATCCAACCAAACTGCAGGACGACCATTCCACATCAACCAAGGGGTCACAAAATAAGCAATTTGAGTCAACCACACCATCAACCAGCGCAGGCTATTGAATTTACCTTTGACCTCACGCACAAATATTTTTTTGTGTTCGGCAAATAGGCCTTGACCCTCTTCTGGATTGGGGGCGCCTGTTTTTCTCCCTGCCGTACCGTGTTGAGCGGTGCTGTCACCTTCTTCAACCTTTGCATAAAATATGGTATGTTTCATAAATTCCTCTATTACGTTACCGACACACGCTACACTCGCGACATTCACGGCGTTTTCTATCGAGCCACTGGACTATTAAATTTATATCAAGAATACGTATTTGATTATTCTAATATGTTCTCATATTTCACTACTTATTACAAACGTTTCATTCAATACTGAAATCAATATTGTAAAAAAACGCCCAATTGCTACACATGGGCGTTTTTTTGTTTTGCGAAACATACATTTGGAGTGCAATTATGGTGCAGTGCAATGACTTTTGATTACATCATCATCCCACTGACCATACCACGCCCTCACGCTTATATCGCTTACTTAACCGCTGATACAGCCAAACATTCTGACTCGCCTTTGGCTTTTGCATTCGCACGGGCTTGATCCAATGCGGCGGCGTTTGCAGTAGTTGCTGCTGCCAAGTATGCAGGTGCTGCTGCTGGGTTCTTAGCGGCGCCAGTGTCATCACGGTTGAGCTGCCAAACATAGGCGGCCAATACGTGAATACGGCTTTGACCCAACAAACAATCCCAAGATGGCATCACGTTTTTATCGCGACCTTTGGTGATGGTTTCTGTCAAAGTTTTCATGTCGCCACCGAACAACCATGTTTTGTCCGTTAAGTTTGGTGCGCCTGTATTGGCTTGACCACCCGTTTCGTCAGACAAAGAACCTTTACCTGTGGCCATGTGACATGCGGCACACACTGCAAATTTCTCTTTACCACGCGCCGCGGCAACCGCATCGTGCGAGCTGTTTGACAATGACAAAACGTAGTTGGCCACGTCATTCACGCCTTCAGCACCACCCAAAACTTCACCATGCGCAGGCATCACGCCGTGACGACCTGTGGTGATGCTTTGTTTAATCGCCTCAGGGAAACCACCATACAACCAGTCGCCATCAGACAAGTTCGGGAAGCCATTGCCACCGTGTGCATCCGAGCCATGACATTGAGCACAGTTGTTCAAGAACAAACGCTCGCCAACTTTCATCGCTTGTTTGTCGTTGGCCAAATCCACCACAGACATTTTGCCAAATTTGTCGAACAAGGGTTGAGCCGTTGCATCCAATTTCGCTTTTTCAATGTCGTATTGCTTTTGCTCAGACCAACCGTTTTTGTAGGCTGGATCAATGACACCCATATTGCCTTTGTAGCTACCCAAACCTGGGTAAATCCACAAATACAAAGCGCCAAACACCAAAGTGATCACAAACATCCATACCCACCAGCGCGGCAATGGGTGGTTGTATTCTTGCAAAGTTTCATCCCATTCGTGCGGCTGGACATGATTTTCACCAGCTTTATTGGTGCGCGCCATCAGCTGAGTGAACAGCACCATAATACAAAACACAAAACCAAACACCACAATGGCGATAATGAACCACGACCAAAATGGACTGGTAAAGTCACTTTCACCTACGTTTTTTAATACTGCATCACCTGCCCCAGCTGCTGCGAGCTTGAAGTGGGGCATCAGTGGATGGATAATATCATTCATGATTATTTCCTTTTTCGGGTACTACATCCGTGCATAACGCACATGAACTTTTTAATTGACTGCTGCTATACGCTTTTGGTTTACTGCTTGGATCCAGAAGGCAGGATGGACTGCTCGAGTTCCTCGAAATTATCGTCATCATCAATGATGCTTCGTCCAACAGCGTTCATGGTGTCGGCGTTTTTCTTGCTGTACGCCATCCACACAAACACCACGAAGCTGATCATGCTGACCACTGTAACGGCCACTCGAGCAAATGTAATCGCATCCATAGTCACGCCTTATTTATTGGCCAAGGCCAAACCCAAACTTTGCAGATATGCAATCATGGCATCCATTTCAGTTTTGCCTTTTACTGCGGCTTGAGCGCCAGCAATATCAGCATCTGAGTAAGGCACACCAACAGAACGCAAACCCTTCATGTGAGCAGCAATGGTCGTGTCGTCCACTTTATTTGTTGCCAACCAAGGATATGCAGGCATATTTGATTGAGGCACCACTGCACGTGGGTTAATCAAGTGTTTGACATGCCAGTCATCGGTATTACGACCACCTTCGCGAGCCAAATCTGGGCCTGTACGTTTTGAACCCCATTGGAACGGATGATCGTAAACAGACTCGCCCGCAACCGAATAGTGACCATAACGCAAAGTTTCTGCGCGGAAAGGACGAATCATTTGTGAGTGACAGCCATAACAGCCTTCACGAACATAAATATCGCGACCTGCCAATTGCAATGCGGTGTACGGCTTCACACCTTCAATCGGTTGGGTTGTTGACTTTTGAAAGAACAATGGCAAGATTTCGACCAAACCACCAAATACCAGCATGATGGTGGTGAAGATAATCAATAACGTCACATTGCTTTCAATTTTTTCTTGTGAAAATATACTCATGGTTTTTCTCCAAACTGTGTGTAATCTTAGTGATTGTGAGCGGCAACAGCGACCACGGGTGCTTCTACAGCTTTACCCACAGCGATTGTACGGAACATGTTGTAAGCCATCAAAATCATACCTGAGAGGTACAACACACCACCCAACAAACGAATCACATACAGCGGCCATGAAGCGGCAATGGACTGAATATGCGTGTACATCAAAGTACCGTCGGGATTCACAGCGCGCCACATCATGCCCTGCATCACACCAGAAATCCACATAGAAGCAATGTACAAAACCACACCGATTGTAGCCACCCAGAAGTGGGTGTTAATCAAACGCACGCTGTACATGGTTTCACGGTTAAACAAACGTGGGATGAGGTAGTACAAAGAACCCATCGATACGAAACCCACCCAGCCCAAAGCACCACTGTGTACGTGACCAACAGTCCAGTCGGTGTAATGTGACAATGCGTTCACTTCTTTAATCGCCATCATTGGGCCTTCAAACGTCGACATACCGTAAAAAGACAATGAAACGATGAGGAATTTCAAGATTGGATCGTCGCGCAATTTTTCCCAAGCGCCTGACAATGTCATAATCCCGTTGATCATACCACCCCAAGATGGCGCCAACAAAATCAGTGAGAACACCATGCCCAAAGACTGAGTCCAGTCAGGCAATGCGGTGTAATGCAAATGGTGAGGACCTGCCCACATGTACGTGAAAATCAAAGCCCAGAAGTGAACCACAGACAAACGGTACGAATACACAGGACGACCGGCTTGCTTAGGAACGAAGTAATACATCATGCCCAAGAACGCAGCGGTCAAGAAAAAACCCACCGCATTGTGACCGTACCACCACTGAACCATCGCATCTTGCGCACCTGAGTACACAGAATAAGATTTCCACATGCCCACTGGGATTGCAGCGCTGTTGACCAAGTGCAACAGAGCAACGGCGATAATGAACGCACCGTAGAACCAGTTGGCCACGTAGATGTGTTTGACTTTACGCGTGGCCAAAGTGCCGAAGAACACCACGGCATAAGCGACCCAAACCACAGTCAATAACAAATCGATGGGCCATTCCAACTCAGCATACTCTTTGCCGCTGGTGATACCCAAAGGATATGTAATCACAGCACCAACGATAACCAAGTTATAACCCCAGAAAATAAAGTCAGCCAGCTTTCCGCCCCACAGACGAACGTGGTTGGTGCGCTGAACAACATAAAATGAGGTTGCAAACAACGCAGAACCGCCAAATGCGAAAATCACGGCATTGGTGTGCAATGGACGTAAACGACCATACGACAACCAAGGCAAACCAAAATTCAACTCGGGAAAGGCTAACTGCGCGGCGATAATCACGCCGACTAACATACCTACGATACCGTAGATTACCGCCATCACCGAAAACATGCGGATGATGCGATAATTGTAGGTTGTGGCTTGTGCTGATGACATAGCATGCTCCATTAATAAAAAAACTCGTTTAAATCACCCCAAGATTTATTTCACAAATTACTGTATTGCGCATAATTGCAACACGCCATGATAATCTGGGATTCCTTGTGTCCACATTGTAACCTTAATTGGCACAAAAACCCAATTTTTTGAAAGGGTTTTAAACAATTTGCATGGCCTTTCACCCTTACCCCTAAGCCGATTTTGTTTAATTTTTATACAAAAAACCACTCAGAAATTGAGTGGCTTTTTCAATACCCTTATTTTCACAAGGGTTTTAGGGTTGTTATCGATATTTCAGATTTTTCATTTTAGACAGAAAAAGAAGAACCGCACCCGCATGTGGTTGTTGCATTTGGGTTACGAATTACAAATTGCGCACCTTCCAAATCCTCTTTGTAATCAATTTCTGCGCCCACCAAATATTGGTAACTCATCGAATCGACCAGCAGAATCACTCCGTCTTTTTCAATTTGTGTATCGTCTTCATTGATGATTTCGTCAAATGTGAAGCCATACTGAAAGCCCGAACAACCGCCACCCTGCACGAATACACGCAGTTTTAAATCCGGATTGCCTTCTTCAATAATCAGCGATTTCACCTTATCAACAGCACTGTCCGAAAACACAAACGGCGTTGGTGCTAAATTTTCAACATTGGCATTCATAATCATTCCTTTCGGTTGGTTGGGCATAGCCAGTTCTTGAGCTGATTATACCTGAACTTGCGACATTGCATACGACGCGACAATTAGAGCACTTGCCGCGCCACAGCGTCAGTTTAAGGCAATAAAGACACGACATTCAAACCCGTGGTTTCTGGAATATCGAACATCACATTCATGTTTTGTACCGCCTGTCCTGCTGCGCCTTTGACCAAGTTGTCTTGCACCACCAGCACAATCAACAATTCACCGTGACGTTGCAACGCCAGACGCAACATGTTTGAGCCGCGCACTGAGCGTGTTTCAGGGTGCGAACCCCACGGCATCACGTCGACGAATGGCTCGTTTTGGTATTGCTGTTCAAACAGCTGCTGAATCTGCTCGTTGCTAAGCGCATTGCCCGCGTCACTCAAACGCACATACAATGTCGAGTGCATCCCGCGTATCATTGGCACCAGATGGGGCGTAAAAATCAAATTCACTGGTGCGCCTGCAAAGCGATTGAGCTGAGCCACCGTCTCTGGCGTATGGCGATGCCCAGCCACGCCATAGGCTTTCATCGAGTCCGCAGCTTCTGAGAACAAACTGCCCACCTCGGCTTTGCGCCCAGCGCCCGAGACACCAGATTTACAATCGGCGATGACTTGATCGAGCTGAATTAACTGATTCTTCAATAATGGGTACAAGCCCAACTGCATGGTCGTGGGGTAACATCCTGGATTTGCCACCACTTTTGCGCTCTTGACCGCTTCGCGATTAAGCTCGGTCAAACCGTAAGCTGCTTGGGCCAAAACCTCAGGGCAGGTGTGCGGAATCTTATACCACTGCTCAAACACAGCAACATCGGCAATGCGAAAATCCGCCGCCAAATCAATCACCTTCACACCATTGGCTAATAATTCGGGCGTCTGTGCCATGGCAACGCCATGCGGCGTCGCAAAAAACACCACATCACAGGTATTGAGCAAGCCACTGGCTGGATCGGAAAAGCTCAAATCCACCACACCACGCAAACTCGGGAACATTTGCGCAACGGGCATACCTGCCTCAGTGCGCGAGGTAATCGCCACCAATTCAACCTGTGGGTGCATGCTCAATAAGCGCAACAGCTCCACCCCTGTATAGCCAGTGCCACCGACGATGCCGACTTTGATTTTTTGTGTCATGTTTATTCCAATTCTGAGCCAACGCCACCATCCACCGCGATTAGCCGATGTAACGCTTGTTGTACAAATATATTCAATACATTAAAAGCATAACAAAAAAGACCACTGTAAGAGCGGTCTTTTTTGCTGTCGTTCCGACGTTGCAGAACCATTCTTGCGAATGAATTCGATTAACGTTTTGAGAACTGTTTGCGACGACGTGCTTTGCGGAAACCGACTTTTTTACGTTCGACTTCACGCGCATCACGAGTCACCAAGCCTGCGTGAGACAATGTTGGTTTCAAACCAGCATCGTAGTCAATCAGAGCACGGGTGACGCCATGACGTACCGCACCCGCTTGACCTGACTCACCGCCACCTGAAACATTGACCATGATGTCAAATTTTTCAGTGAACTCAGTCAAAACCAATGGTTGACGGATAATCATCAATGCAGTTTCGCGACCGAAATATTCATTTGCTGGTTTACCGTTAACAACGATATTGCCTGCGCCTGCTTTCAAGAACACACGAGCGACCGCGCTTTTGCGACGACCTGTGCCATAGTTGTAGTTGCCATTCATATCTGTGTCCTATCCTTAAATGTCCAACACTTGGGGTTGTTGAGCTGAATGTGGATGCTCGCTGCCTGCATACACTTTCATTTTTTTGATCATCGCGTAACCCAAAGGACCTTTAGGCAACATGCCTTTAACCGCTTTTTCCAATGCACGGCCAGGAAAGCGCTCTTGCATTTTACGGAAGTTGGTTTCATAGATACCGCCTGGATAGCCAGAATGGCGATAGTATTTTTTGTCTTCAAATTTCGCACCTGTGACACGCAGTTTGTCTGCATTCACAATCACGATAAAATCACCCGTGTCAACGTGCGGCGTAAACTCTGGTTTATGCTTGCCACGCAAACGACGTGCGACTTCACTGGCCACACGACCCAACACTTTATCAGTGGCGTCGATGACATACCAGTCATGCGTCACTTCGTGTTGTTTTGCTGAAAAAGTTTTCATTACTTTTTTCCAATAAAATAAGATTAAACAACCATTTCCTCGCACAACATTGCTTATATTTGCAACCTCTCCCGTGCGCCATTCGATGGACTGAGCCTTGGATTATCTACCAATTAGCGCCCAATGTCAATATCTAACGCGCCGTGCGCCGCTTAATCTCTGATTTTATTGCTTTTTTTGCCACATGAAATTCAGATAAAAAAACCCAAGCACAAATGCTTGGGTTATAAATCCACCAAAGAAGG
>CAZDLD010000078.1:0-437 GCA_964506355.1 uncultured Hydromonas sp. | reverse complement strand
GAGGAGACAATTTGAGACTGCAATGCAGCCAACGGTTCCCATTATACGGATATTTTCGGTGTTTGCAAGGTTCTAGCGCGCATCTTTACGCCCTCTGTCGCAGTTAAACCAAATAAATTGCCGTTAAACCTCAATTAACGGTATATTGTTTCGTCAATGTAATTTTGTGATAAATATTTCCTGTTTTTATCCATTGCTGATTTTGATCTAATTGTGAAATGCAGTTGCTCTTTTGCAACAATCATTACTTTTAAAATTCAAACGACTCTATTTGCCCTCAGAATTGAGTCAAATTCAAATTCGGTTATAATTGTTTGATTACAACAGGAGCAAATTATGGAATGTACAGTACGATGGGTGGGGAAAAATGCTGGCATGTCGTTTATCGGCGAATCGGGCAGCGGCCACGCGGTCGTGATGGATGGTGCACCCGAGGC
>CAZDLD010000077.1:0-8454 GCA_964506355.1 uncultured Hydromonas sp. | reverse complement strand
AATCCAGCACAACTGACAGCGCGATTGACAGTGCCGCAATCGAAAACACCAACCAGCACAACAGTTTTAACATCAGTGCTTCGACCAAGCTCACCGCCAAGCAAAGTCTCGCCATCAATTGGAGCCAGCAGCACTACTACAATCAATCTCAAGCGCGTTGGCTCTCGCTGTCACACCACTACAACCTGAGCAAAGAATGGCAGATTAACTCTTATATTCAAATGCAGAACAACCGCTCGATTATCGACCCCACCAAGGACAGTAAGGACTGGACAGCGGGCATCCAGCTCTCCTATCACCCTTCAAGCAGCTGGGGCTACAACATCGCGTATGAACAAAGCAAAGACAGCAAGACCCTGCGCCTGTTTGCTCAGCAAAACGCGAGCAAAGAGCGGCATTGGACTTCCCGCTTGGGGGCCACGATCAACCAAAGCACGGCCAGTAACGACACTTCCAGCTCGATACAGGCGCTGGATGGTGCGAGCAGTTACGAAAGCCAATACGGCAATTTATCCGCATATTTACACAGCGAGCACAGCAGTCAGTCATGGCAACACTCACTACAGGCGAGACTCTCAGGGGCTGTGGCCTATGCAGACCGAGAATTTTATTTGGGGCGTCCGATTGATCAAAGTTTCGCCATCATCAACGCCGCCGACACCGAGAACGTACGGGTTTACCACAATAACCAATTGGTCGGTCGAACCAACCGCTCGGGTCGCTTGGTTCTGCCGAATTTGAGCGCATTTGTGGGTCAACAGATTCGCATTGACGATCGTGACATCCCGCTGAACACGAATTTGGAGCAAGTCCAACAATACGCCGTCGCTCGAGAAGGCGCAGCCGCACAAGTTGATTTCAAAGGCAAAGAGCAATCGAGCATCAGCGCCTACCTGAGCACCGATCTGACCCTAAATGATCTGACTCAGCGCGTGCGCGTGGCGCAAGCCCAGTTAATCGTCAGTGATGGCGAAAATGAACGAACCACCTCGACTGGGCCTGACGGTGATTTTTATTTAGAAGACTTAAAATCTGGACAGACCTACACGCTCAAAGCGCTGAATAAACAAGTACAATGCACTGCAGAAATCACCCTAACCCCGCCGAATCAAGCGTGGAAAGATTTGGGCGAGCTCGACTGCCGCTCCAACGCGCCTATTGAACCCCCTCAGCCCATCGAGCCGACTGAATCAGTCCCAACCCCAACCGCCACGACCACGCCCAATACACCATGAAACCGCATCGAACTCAGCCAGCCGCATCGGCATTCATTCTACAACGCTGCTTGACGCCGTTCATGCTGTGTTTGCTGTGCGTCGTGACAAATCCCGCCAGAGCCTGCCAAATTCTGCTGCAAGACCTCGAATTTGGCAGCTACGACCCCTCAAGCAGCCAAGCCACCCACACCCAGTCCACATGGTCCATCTACTGCGCCAACCCAACCAGCTTAACCCTCGAAATTGAACCGACGTTTGGACAAACCAACAACACCAATCGCCAGCTACAACACAACACCCGCATCGATGAACGACTCAATTATCAAATCACCCAAGACGCCAACAACCAACACACTTGGGGCACTGATATTCAAGCTCAAGCCATGCACGTGACTGTGACCAACACCCTGCGCATCCCCGTGTACGCTGTCATACCCGCTAAGCAAGATGCATGGATAGGTAGTTACAGCGACACCATCACCGTACTCGTACTGCCCTAACCGAGGTGAAATGACATGCATACAGTCGCCAAACAACTCTTGATTCTAACGCTGAGCCTCATCGCATCCCACGCCCATGCGCAGAATGACGCGCAAACATTACAGGCGCAAGCCCACGCTGAGGTGGTCGGCGTGTGCAAAATCCTCAATGCCAAAGACATTAATTTTGGCACGCTCAATCCTCAAGAAGCCATCGACACCTTCGCCGAAGGCGGCCTGTCCTTCGCATGCACCAAGGGCATGAGCTACCACCTCACCATCGACCAAGGTCAAAACCACGACCCCATCAGCAACACCCGTCGCTTAAAGCTCGATGCGGGGCAAGACTTCTTGGTCTACACCCTCAACACCACAGGGCTCTCGGGCGAAGGCAACGGTTTTAATCAAGCTCTGGACATACAAATGCGCGCCACAATACTGGGCGCGCATTACAAAGACCTACCGGCTGGAGCGTATCAAGACACATTGCGCATCGTGATAGAACCTTAAACACCGCAATCACAGGTGTTCAAAACTCAAATCAAGTTAAACGTGACTCCAATCAAGCCAGCCCATATACCAAGTGAACAAAATAAATAAACCAAACACAATACGATACCAAGCAAAACCATTGAAGTTATGACTGCTGACAAAACGCAGCAACCAGCGTACGCACAAAAATGCACTGATGAACGAACACACAAAACCCACCAAAAACAAGACTGCGTTGTGTGCATTGAGCATATCGCCCATACCCACCAACTCTTTGGCTGATGCGGCAAATAAAATCGGGATGGCCAAGAAGAACGAAAACTGTGTCGCTGCCTGCCGCGATAAACCGAACAACATCCCGCCAATAATGGTCGAGCCCGAACGCGAGGTACCTGGAATCAGCGCCGCAATCTGCGCGATGCCAACCTTGAGTGCATCCATGGTGCTCATCTCATCCATGGACTGCACACGTGGCGTATGCGCCAGCTGACGGCGCTCTGCCCACAAAATAATCAATCCGCCGACCACCAATGCGATGGCGACCGAGACCGCATTGAACAGCACGCCCTTGATTTGCTTCTCGAACAGCAGCGCCAGCACACTCGCTGGCACACAGGCCACCACCACATTGAGTGCGAAACGCCAATCTGCTGGGTTTTTCTGAATCAAGCCTTGAATCACCGTGGTGATGCGCGTGCGAAACTCCCAAATCACCGCAATAATCGCACCGAACTGAATCGCCATGTCGAACGACGCCCAAAACTCGCCATCCAAGCCCAGCAAAGAACTGGTCAAAATCAGATGCCCCGTACTGGAAATCGGCAAAAATTCAGTCAAACCTTCAACGACACCCAAAATGGCGGCATACACCATCGAAATCAAATCCATCTCACACCCGAAAATTAAAAAAACCGAATTAACCCACCACATCCTGATCAGACGTTTTGGGTAACACCACAAAAAGCCCGACGCAAGCAGCGAACACCGCCACCCCCACTGGATACCACAGTCCGAAGTACACATCGCCCGTAGCCGCCACCATGGCGAACGCCAAACTGGGCAGAACCCCGCCAAACAAACCATTGCCGATATGATACGGTAAAGACATGGAGGTATAACGGATGCGGGTCGGAAAAATATCCACCAGCAGCGCGACCATCGGCCCATACACCATGGCTGCCAGCACCAACATCAACCACAGATAAAACACCACCAGCGTGCGATTGACCACCGCCTTGTCCGCGCGTGGCGGATAGCCTGCACGCGCCAGCGCAGCTTTGACATCTTGTTTGAACAACACACTGGCTTGACGCGCGTTGAGTTGTCCGCCTTCGTACGCCTCCACCACTTCGTGCCCGATGTGAATTTGCGCAACCATACCTGCTGGTGCGATTTGATTGCTGTACGCGATGCCAGACTGGGTCAATAAAGATTTGGCAATGTCACAGGACTGCACATTGCGCCCGCCTGAGTTGAGTAAATTCAGCTGAATTGAACAGCGATTCGGATCGGCAAACACCACCACGGGGGAGTGACTTTGTGCTGCTTCCAAAGCTGGATTCACCGCCAGTGACAAACCATGAAAAATCGGAAAATAAGCCAGTGCCGACAGTGCGCAACCGACTATCATAATTGTGCGACGACCAATGTTATCCGACCAGCGCGCAAACAGCACAAAGCTGGGCAGCGCCAAAACCAAGGCCAAAATCATCAACATCTGTGCCTCAGGTGCTGGCAACTTCAAGCTCTGGGTCAAAAAGAACAAGGCATAGAAATGACTGGTGTACCAAATCACCCCCTGACCCGCACACAGACCGAACATCACTGCGAGGACTTTTTTCAAATTCGACCAGCGCATGAAAGATTCACGCAAAGGGTGCTGGGTCACCAAACCATCGGTTTTGAGCTGCGCAAACACAGGTGACTCATCCAGTTGCAGGCGCAACCAAATTGAAAAGCCGAGCAACAACATCGAGCCCAATAACGGAATGCGCCAGCCCCACGCCACAAAGGCCTCATCACCAGTAATCCAGTGCACGCCATTGGTCACCAGCAAAGACAGCAGCAGACCCAAACTGGCCGTCACCTGTATCCAAGCCGTATACCGCCCGCGCTCATCGGCAGGCGCGTGCTCGGCCACATAGGTCGCCGCACCGCCGTATTCACCGCCCAAGGCCAATCCCTGCAACATCCGCAGCGCGATTAAAATCACGGGTGCGGCCACGCCGATGGAATCATACGCGGGCAGCAGACCGATGATGAAGGTCGACAAACCCATAATCAAAATCGTGACCAAGAAGGTGTGCTTGCGCCCGACCATGTCGCCCAGACGCCCGAAGAACAATGCGCCAAACGGACGCACGACGAAACCGACCGCAAACAACATCAGGGTCACAATAAAATCAGCGGTGGGGTTATAGCCAGATAAGAAATGCTGCCCCAAGATACTGGCCAGCGCGCCGTACAAATAAAAGTCATACCACTCGAACGCCGTGCCCAAGGAGGAGGCAAGGATGACTTTTTTATGATAAGCGGGAATCGGTCTGCGGTACACGGTTGGGGCTCGATGGGTGGGTGGCTCGATAATTCAAAGATGGCGTATCTTATCATATCGAGCAGCCGCATTGAGTGGCTTACTGCCTAAGTTCCCACCGAAGCTGTTGGTACTGCAACAGACTTAATTTTGCAACGAGCCTGGGGCAGCATCTTCAAACACCGCTTTAAACGCTGTGCCTTGGTTGGGCGCAGGAGCTAAGTTCGATTCTATCTGCAAAGTGGCATGGTGACGAATCAACACATGTTTGACAATCGCCAGACCCAAACCCGTGCCCTTGGTCGCGCGTGATTGCGCGGTGTTGACGCGATAAAATCGCTCGGTCAGGCGCGGGATGTGATCGGCAGCAATCCCCAGCCCCGTATCGCGTACCACCAATTGCGGCTGATGCGCTTCGTTATACCCCCACGACAGGTCAATATTGCCACCATCGGGTGTGTAGCGCACCGCGTTTGAGAGCAGATTGCCGACCACGCTAGATATTTCTTGCTCACTGCCGATGAGCGGCACAGAGGCGATTTCGGTATGAAAAGTATGTCGACCTGCAGAGAGCGCCTGTGCGCTACGCAACTGCTGCTCGATAAGCGCAGTCATGTCGATGGGCAGCGCTTCAACCCGCACGTCCGACTCCAGACGCGAGAGCATGAGCATGTCTTGAATCAAGATGGTCATGCGCTCGGCCTGATGGCGCATGAGTTCTATCTGCTTGAGACGCTCGTCCTGTGGCATATCGGGCGCGTCTTGCGCGTGCTCCAAAAATCCACTGATGACCGTCAACGGTGTGCGCAATTCATGCGAGGCGTTGGCAATAAAATCTCGGCGCATCGCGTCCACACGTTCAACTTCGCTGACATCACGGCTGACCAAAATCAGTCGATCGGCTTCAAACTCAATCAACAGCACTTCGATCTGGCGGCCAAAATAAACCAGTTTGAATGGTGTATCGTAATTGTGCTGCTCCACATGCTCGGCCAGTAGTGGCTCGCGCACCAAATTCATCAATCGCGTGCCCAAATCTCGACGCAAAATCAGCTTAAAGTGTTGCTCCGCCACAGGATTGACCCATTCGATTTCGGTGCTCTTGTCCATCAGCACAATGCCGTCGGGCAGATGGCGCATGGTATTTTGGAAGCGTTCCAGCCACTCGGCCAACTGCGCCTCGTGCTTTTCATCGGTGCGGCGCAGTGCGTACAGTTTGGCAAATATATCGGTCCAGACGCCGTGCCCTGAGGGCACATTGCGGCTGGTGGGATGCGACAGCCACAGCGCAAACAATTTGATTTCCCGATAGTGCGACGAGAGCTGCCAGACGAGGAACAAAATCACCAAGGACAAACCGACCCAAACGGGCAGAATAAACGACAAACCCAGCACCATCGCGCCCAATATCAAGGCAGGCAACATGGCTGAGCGCACAAATGAAATCTCTTGATGCGTCCCAAATGTGGGTGGCGTGTCTAATTCTGGCTGGGATGGATTCATGAATGGACTGTCTTTAGGTTTGGGTTAAAAGTTAACTAATTATTAGGGTGGCACGATGATAGTCGAACTCGTCAAGCGCAGGATGCACCCTCATAATAAATCTCTGGTCTTATGACTGCCAACGATAGCCAACACCGCGCACCGTTTCTAAGTAAGCATCGACTTCGAATCGTTGCAGTATCTTGCGCAGACGCAGCACATGGACATCGACTGTACGCTCTTCGATGAACACATGGTCGCCCCACACAAAATCCAGCAGCTGGCTGCGGCTGTAAGTTTTGTTCTGATGAGTCAGTAAAAATTTCAGCAATTTATACTCGGTGTTGCCCATGGATTCGCTCAACTCGCCTTTGCTCAAACTGTGGTCATCATCGGACAACACGCAGCCCGCAAACTCAAGCATCTGTGCCACATGCTGTGGCGCGGCGCGGCGCAGCACGGTTTGGATGCGCGCCACCAACTCTTTGGGGCTAAACGGTTTGGTGATGTAGTCATCCGCTCCATCGCTCAGTCCTCTGAGTTTGTCCGCTTCTTGAGCGCGCGCCGTGAGCATGAGCACAGGCAGACGTGCGGTGCGCTCGTGGCTGCGCAACTGCGCCAACCACGCCACGCCATCGCCATCGGGCAGCATCCAGTCCAGCACCACCACATCGGGCAGCTGCTGCTGCACGCGCTGGCGTGCTTCTGCCAGATTTTTCGCACAGAGGACTTGATAACCCGCTTTGTTCAGACTGAACGTCAGCAGGGTCATGATGTCTTCTTCGTCTTCAACGATGAGTGCTATCGCTTGTGTTTTCACAAAGCCCGTCCTTCAAACAAGTTCTTCAGATTTGAGTTGACCCGCGCTTGAGCATCACTCATGGTCAACGGCTTCAGCCTGATTGGCCACGCTGCCACTGTAGCGCACATCTTCGCCCTCAGCAATGTAGATGGCGACTTCTGCGATGTTCTCCGCATGGTCACCCATGCGTTCAATCGCCTTGGCCACCCACAAATCATCCAATGCCGAGCTGATGGTGCGTGGATCTTCCATCATGTAGGTGATGAGCTGACGCATACTGGCAACGTACTGCGCGTCGATTTCTTTATCGCTGTCCATGATTTTACGTGCTTCAATGCTGTCTTCACGGGCAAATGCATCCAATGCGCCACGAATCATGGTGTTGGCCATTTCAGCCGATTGATAAATCGAGTGCACACGCGGCAAACTGACTTTTTGGTCGCTGCGCAACACCAGTTTGGCAATTTTTGCCGCTTGATCGGCGACGCGTTCCAAGTCTGAAATCACTCGAATCACGCCGAGCAACAGGCGCAAATCGCGTGCAGCAGGCTGGCGACGGGCAATCACTTCGGTACAGAGCAAGTCGGTCGCCATGTGTTCCAAATTGATTTCACGCTCGATGGTGAGCACTTGCTCCGCCATCACTTTATCGCCTTCGCTGTAGGCGAGCACTGCCGAGCGCACTTGGCTCTCAACGCGACCGCCCATGCTCAGCACGCGAGTGCGCAGGTTTTCCAATTCAACTTCGTAATTTTTTGAGGTGTGTAGCTGTACCATATTGTGTCCTTTTAAGTTGTGTTCGCGAATCGCTTAACCGAAGCGGCCCGTGATGTAGTCTTCGGTTTCTTGACGCGCAGGCTTCATAAACATCTGACGCGTTTCGCCGAACTCAATCATTTCGCCCAAATACATATACGCGGTGTAGTCCGACACACGCGCAGCCTGCTGCATGTTGTGGGTCACGATGACCACAGTGTAGTCCTGCTTGAGCTCAATAATCAATTCTTCAACTTTCGCTGTTGAAATCGGATCGAGCGCCGAGCACGGCTCATCGAGCAAAATCACTTCGGGTTTGACCGCAATCGCTCGTGCGATGCACAGGCGCTGCTGTTGACCACCCGAGAGGCTGTTACCGCTTTGGTGCAATTTTTCTTTCACTTCGCCCCACAGAGCGGCCTTTTGCAAAGCCCATTCAACGCGCTCATCCATTTCGCCTTTGGACATTTTTTCAAACAAACGCACACCAAAGGCGATGTTCTCATAAATACTCATTGGGAACGGTGTGGGCTTTTGAAACACCATACCGATTTTTGCGCGCAGCACCGCGATGTCCAGCTTGGACGTGAGGATGTTCTCACCATCAAACATGATTTCGCCTTCTGCGCGCTGCTCAGGATAAAGCTCAAACATACGGTTGAGCGTGCGCAACAAAGTTGATTTACCACATCC
>CAZDLD010000076.1:714-8607 GCA_964506355.1 uncultured Hydromonas sp. | reverse complement strand
TTTCTGGCATTCACGAGAACTGGCGTGCCCGACAGGACTCGAACCTGTGACCCTCAGCTTAGAAGGCTGATGCTCTATCCAACTGAGCTACGGACAGATGTCTTATCACTGTAAGGCTAAAAATATGGTCGGAGCGGCGGGATTCGAACTCGCGACCCTCTGGTCCCAAACCAGATGCGCTACCAGGCTGCGCTACGCTCCGAGAGATGGAATTATATGTGGTACTGTGCTTTTATGCAAGCGTTTATCCATTTAATTACAAAATCGCAGGTTGATTCTGTGCACGGTTCTCATCTGAGTGCGTCTGAGTCTGTGGGAAATTCTTGCTCATGATTGCATCCATCTCGCCAATGACCTTGAGTAAACCCGCTCCCCAAGTCTTATTCTGAGCGGCTTCATACAATATATGCACCCAGTCATCCCACTGCGAATGTGGTATCGCTTGCGCCAATGCGCGATCGGCCACAATTTCGATTCGTTTATCGGCATACAACAAATAAATTAGTACACCATTATTTTGCGGCGTGTCCCACACTTGTAGTTTGCCAAATGCATTCCATGCGCGCTCACGCGCACGGGCGCGACGTTTGAGGTAGGCCCACGGCAGTCTAGATTCAATTGCCACCGAAATCTCGCCCGTGTGGTTTTTTTCGGACGCTTCAATCGCGTTGGCAATTTCTTCACGATCGGCGTTGCTCAACATTGCCTGAGCGCGCCATGACAGGGTAAAACCATGCCGCAATATGCGCTTGATTTGAGCCCAAAATGTCAATTCTAAAGGGAGATATTGCTTCATTACCAGTCGCCTCCTGCGCCACCGCCGCCGGCGTCACCGCCGCCGCCAGAACCACCCCAGCCGCCGCCACCCATGCCGCCTGAGCCGCCCCAACCGCCACCGCCCATACCGCCACCAAAACCACCGCCCCAAAATATATCGTTGTTACGGCGATTATTGGACGCGTGTTGCGTCGCCATTTGGAATGTTCGACTGCCAAAGATAAAGATAAACAACAACACCAAAATCCCTGCACCCACGCCCAAGGCAAATATCCCCGTCATGCTGTACGCCACCATCGCAGCAATACCGCCTGCAGGTGGTGCAATCAACCAACGACTGGTCGCAGCGGCTATACTCGACCCAATGACCGTCAAGACGCCAATCAGTATCAAGACATCCATTAAACCTGCTTGATGTTGATTTTGGGTGTTGGCTTTGGGTGCAGGTAAGGCTTCCCCATCAATCAGCTTCATCAACTGTGATGTACCCGCATCCAGACCAGCAGCGTATTGGCCTTGTTTAAAGGCGGGGCTGATGGTTTCGGAAATAATGCGCTTGGCTGCTAAATCTGGGATGGCGCCTTCAAGATGACGCATCACGTAAATCCAAATTTTTCGATCATTTGGCGCCACCACAATAAGAACGCCATCGCCAACGCCTTGGCGACCCAATTTGTAGGTCTCAGCAGCACGTTGCGCATACGCTGAGATATCCTCTGGAGAAGTACTGGGTACGATCAAAATGGCAATTTGACTGCCTTTGGCTTTTTCGAACGCATGCAGCTTGTTGCTCAAGTTGCTTTTTTGCGTCGCGTCCAATAGATTCGCTTGATCGACCACCAAGTCACTCAGCGGCGGTATCGCTTGTAAGGTTTGCGCGTGCGCGCTCACCTGCATGAGCAGTCCAACCAAAAAAGCAATCCACATCACATGCAGACGCCGAGTCACACTGACCCACGTCACATGCATTGCGCTCACTTCACCCTTGAATAAACCCATGGCGATGACCTGACTGACTGATTGTGTTGATTACGGTTTCGCTGGAGCAGCAGGGGTTGGCAACTTCGGTGCACTGCCAGTATTGAACTCTACTTTTGGCGCATTGCTGATTTCAGCTTCATTCGCCACGGTGTAGTTCGCTTTAGGTGCATAACCCATCACTTTGGCGGTCATGTTGTTTGGGAACGTACGCAAAGTGGTGTTGTACTGTTGCACGCTGTCGATGTAATTTTTTCGCGCCACAGCGATGCGGTTTTCTGTGCCTTCAAGTTGTGTACGCACGTCTTGGAATGCTTGGTTCGATTTCAAGTTCGGGTAATTCTCAGCGACCACCATCAAACGCGACAAAGAACCTTGCAATTGATTTTGCGCGTCGATGAATTTTTTAAATGCCACCGGGTCGTTGACCAATTCTGGTGTGGCTTTAATACCTGCGACTGAGGCGCGTGCCTGAGTGACTTCAGTTAAAACACTTTTCTCAAAGTTGGCTTCCGCTTCAGCTGTTTTTACAACGTTCGGGATCAAGTCCGCACGTCGTTGGTATTGGTTAATGATTTCCGACCATTTGGCCTTGATGGCTTCGTCTTGAACTTGCATGGTGTTGTAACCACAACCCGACAATAACACTCCGGCGACCAACATCACAGAAGATAAAAATGCTCGCATAACTGACTCCTTGTCAATAATTCCAAAAATATTCAAGTCCAAGTATGTGCCCATCTCAGTGCGTGGGCACATCTCGCTCACCTCTCAGTATAGACTAGAACAATACGATGTGTCTGATTGGGAGGGTTTGTATATTAAGCCAATTTTGTTACCCTCAACCAACCATTCGCTATTATTTTTGAAAAACAGTCGTATCTGAGTATAATCGCACCCACTAACTGCATTGAGATTGGCTTTAGAACGCTGCAATTGAAGCAAATATGCTTTCATTGCTCTGTTCTTTGCACTGTTCACCGATTTCAGGCAAAAAAAGAGGCCGCCCGAAGGCGACCCAAATCACACAAAGCAACTTTTAAAAAAGCAATTCATTAGCACAATACTAATTTCTTCATCAATTAGGGACTTTCCCTAAATGCTCTGATGAATCTAAATAGAACGGCATCCAATATTTAATAGGATACCGTTCTTTTTTTACGTCAAGCTTACCCGAGCGGTCAGTTTGGAGATTGAGCCCCAAAATGCAACAGTTTGCGCACAAAAACAACGCACACGTCTTGCATATTGCTGGCTCAAGCTGACTTATGCCGCAAGATCGCTGCGCCCCATCAAATACAAGTCAACTGCGCGTGCTGCTTGACGACCTTCACGAATCGCCCACACCACCAATGACTGACCACGACGTACGTCACCGGCCACATACACGCCATCTACATTGGTTTTGTATGCGAATTCGCCTTCGGTGTTCGCCTGTGCGTTGTTGCGCGCGTCTTTATGAATGCCAAAGGCATCCAACACCGACTGCATTGGGTTGGTAAAGCCCATCGCCAGCAAGACCAAATCTGCCTTGATGTCATATTCACTGCCTGCCACTTCAACCATTTTGCCGTCTTTCCATTCCACTCGAATCGCTTTGGCCACTTCAACTTGACCATTCGCGCCTTCAAATGCTTTGGTTGAGATTGCCCAATCGCGATTGCAACCCTCATCGTGACTGGTTGATGTGCGCAACTTCATTGGCCAATACGGCCACACAGAGCTCGCAGATTTATCCTCTTGTTCTGCTGGTTTGGGCATCACTTCAATTTGCGTGATGCTGGCCGCGCCATGACGGTTCGCTGTGCCCACACAGTCGGCGCCCGTGTCGCCGCCGCCGATTACAAGTACGTGTTTGTCTTTTGCATTAATGGGATTGGCGCCATCACCTGCCACGTCGTAGTTCTGAGGAATCAACCATTCCAGCGCATAATGCACACCTTTCAAATCACGACCTGGAACCGGTAAGTCGCGCGGCGTTTCCGAACCAATCGACAAAATCACTGCGTCAAATTGATCTTTGAGTTCTTGAGCGCTGATGGTTTGATTCGAAGTGTTTGCCACACCCGCCACATAGTCCGCACTGCCAACGGTGACATTGGTTTTGAAAGTCACGCCTTCAGCTTCCATCTGTGCCATGCGGCGATCAATGATGTGTTTTTCCAACTTAAAGTCAGGGATGCCATAACGCAACAGACCGCCAATGCGCGAGTTTTTCTCAAACAAAGTGACATCGTGACCCGCACGCGCCAGCTGCTGTGCGGCCGCCATACCTGCAGGTCCTGAGCCGACCACGGCGACTTTCTTGCCTGTTTTTTCTTCTGGCAATCGTGGGGTCACCCAGTCGTTGTCATAGGCTTTTTCGATGATGGCCTGTTCAATCGACTTGATGCCAACCGCATCGCCATTGATGTTCAACACGCACGCCGCTTCGCAAGTTGCAGGACAAATGCGCCCTGTGAATTCGGGGAAGTTGTTGGTCAATGACAAGGTGCGATACGCGCCTTCCCAGTCCTGCAAATACACCAAATCATTAAAATCAGGAATGATGTTATTGACTGGACAGCCGTTGTGACAAAATGGCACGCCACAATCCATACAGCGAGAACCCTGTTTGCTCACATCTTCGTCTTTTAAAATATGTACGAATTCTTTGTAGTGCTTCACACGGCTTTCAGCTGAGTCATAACTCTGACTGATGCGGTCTTGCTCTAAAAATCCTGTGATTTTTCCCATGATATCTATCCTTCACTTATTCTATTTAGGCTGCACTGTGTGCTTGTTTTTCGAGCACTTTACGGTAGTCAATCGGCATCACTTTGACAAATTTAATCAAAGCCATATCCCAGTTGTCCAAGATTTCACGCGCCACTTCAGAACCTGTATACTTGAAGTGCTGCTCAATCAAGGTGCGCAAATTCACTTCATCGCTCGCAGGTGCATCTGTCGATGACAATGGGTGGAACACTGGGTCGTGGATTTTCTGATCGTTCTCAGCCAACACTTGATCCAATTGAACCATCGTGGTGTTGCACTTGCCTTTGAACTGACGTTTTGGATCATAAATATAAGCCACACCGCCACTCATGCCCGCAGCAAAGTTGCGACCTGTTTCGCCCAATACCACCACCGTACCGCCCGTCATATACTCGCAACCATGGTCGCCCGTACCCTCTACCACTGCGCTCGCGCCTGAGTTACGCACTGCAAAGCGCTCACCAGCCACGCCAGAGAAGAATGATTGGCCTGAAATTGCGCCGTACATCACGGTGTTGCCGACGATGATATTTTCTTGCGACGCCCCACGGAATCCGTTAGATGGACGAACGATGATGCGACCACCCGACATGCCTTTACCCACGTAGTCATTGCCTTCACCCACCAAGTCAAAAGTCACGCCGTGTGCCAAAAATGCACCGAAACTTTGACCTGCGGTGCCGCTCATTTGAATGTGTATCGTGTCATCAGGCAACCCATCGTGACCATATCGCTTGGCGACTTCACCCGAAAGCATCGCGCCGATTGAGCGGTTCAAATTACGAACTGGTTGCATGAACGATACAGCTTTGCCGTTTTCGAGTGCGTCTTGTGATTTTTCAATCAATTCTTGATCCAAAGCCTTGTCCAGACCGTGGTCTTGAGTCAAGGTTTGGTGCGAGGTGTCGTCACCAAAATTCGGCACTTGATGCAAGATGCGCGAGTAATCCAAGCCTTTGGCTTTCCAATGGGTAATGCCTGCACGCATGTCAATCAAATCTGCACGACCGACCAACTCTTCGAACGTACGCACGCCCAGTTGCGCCATTAACTCACGAACCTCTTCAGCCACAAAGAAGAAGTAGTTCACGATGTGTTCAGGTTGACCTGTAAAGCGTTTGCGCAGTGTTTCATCTTGCGTAGCCACGCCCACTGGACAGGTGTTCAGATGACATTTGCGCATCATGATACAGCCCTCAACCACCAGCGGTGCAGTCGCAAAACCGAATTCCTCAGCACCCAACAGCGCCCCAATCACAACATCACGGCCGGTTTTAATTTGACCATCGACCTGAACGCGAACGCGCGAGCGCAAACGGTTTAATACCAAGGTTTGCTGGGTTTCAGACAAGCCCAGCTCCCACGGGCCACCGGCGTGCTTGATTGATGACAATGGTGATGCGCCTGTGCCACCGTCATGGCCTGCAATCACGATGTGATCGGCTTTGGCCTTGGCCACACCAGCAGCGACTGTACCCACGCCATTTTCAGACACCAATTTCACCGAAATATCTGAAGCAGGGTTGACGTTTTTCAAGTCATGAATCAACTGCGCCAAATCTTCAATCGAGTAAATATCATGGTGCGGCGGCGGTGAAATCAAGCCCACGCCCGGCACTGAGAAACGCATCATGCCGATGTAGTCCGACACCTTGCCACCTGGTAATTGACCACCTTCACCTGGTTTCGCACCCTGTGCCATTTTGATTTGGATTTGATCCGCGCTCGCGAGGTACTCAGCGGTGACACCGAAACGACCGGAGGCGACTTGTTTGATTTTCGAGCGCAACGAGTCGCCATCCTTCATTGGGATGTCGACCAACACGCGGTCTTTACCAATCACATCCGCGATGGTCATGCCGTCTTTGATGCCCGATTGACCTGTGCGCATTTCTTCACGATAGCGACGTGGGTCTTCACCACCTTCACCCGTGTTCGACTTGCCGCCAATGCGGTTCATCGCCACAGCCAAAGTCGAGTGTGCTTCAGTCGAAATCGAGCCCAAGCTCATCGCACCAGTGGCAAAACGTTTGACAATTTCTTTGGCCGATTCTACTTCGTCCAAGGCAATTGCTTTGGCTGGGTCAACTTTAAATTCGAACAAGCCGCGCAAAGTCATGTGACGTTTGGATTGGTCATTGATAATTTGGGCGTATTCTTTATATGTTTGGTAGTTGTTGCGGCGTGTCGATTGTTGCAATTTCGCAATCGCATCTGGCGTCCACATGTGCTCTTCGCCTTTGGCGCGCCATGCGTATTCACCACCTGTGACCAATTTGTCTTGCAACACTTGCTTGTTGCCAAAGGCTGAGAGGTGCATCGATACCGCTTCTTGCGCCACTTCAAACAGACCCAAACCGCCTACATTGCTGGCTGTGCCTTTGAAGTATTTTTCAACCAAATCTTTTTGCAAGCCCACCGCTTCAAAAATTTGCGAACCTGTGTACGACATATAGGTCGAGATACCCATTTTTGACATGACTTTTTGCAAGCCTTTGCCCACAGCTTTGATGAAGTACTCAATCGCTTGTGACGGTTTTTTGTCCTTAATCAAGCCTTTTTGCACCATATCGGTCAAGGTGGCAAATGCGAGGTAGGGGTGAACCGCTTCCGCACCGTAGCCGCCGAGCAATGCGAAGTGATGCACTTCACGCGCTGAGCCCGTCTCAACAATCAAGCCGGTCGAGGTACGCAAACCGTGTTGCACCAAATGCAAATGCACCGCAGAAGTGGCCAACAAGGCAGGAATCGCTACATTGTCCGCATCAACGCCACGGTCAGACAAAATCAAAATATTGTGGCCCGATTTCACCGCGTCCACCGCCTGCGCGCACAATGAAGCCAATTGTGCTTCAATACCCGCCGCACCCCATGACACTGGGTATTTCATATCCAAGAGGAAGGATTTGAATTTGCCGTCGGTGTACTTCTCAACGTGGCGAATTTTCGCCATTTCGTCGTAACCCAATACGGGTTGTTGCACTTCCAATCGCATTGGCGGGTTGGTGTTGTTGATGTCGAGCAAATTTGGTTTTGGACCGATGAAGCTAATCAATGACATCACCATTTGTTCGCGAATTGGATCAATCGGTGGATTGGTCACCTGCGCGAACAACTGACGGAAATACTCGTAAAACGATTTGTTCTTGCTCGACAACACTGCCAAGGCCGAGTCATTGCCCATAGAGCCTGTGGCTTCTTCACCGTTTTGACCCATGGCGGTCAAAATCATTTTGATGTCGTCTTGTGAATAACCGAAAGCTTGTTGACGATCGAGCAATTCAGATTTTGGCACTGGGCGCTCTTCGCTGGGCACCGACACCGATTCCAATTCCACTGACAAACGATCGTTCCACTCTTTGTACGGACGCGCATTGGCCA
>CAZDLD010000076.1:0-704 GCA_964506355.1 uncultured Hydromonas sp. | reverse complement strand
CAGAAATGATGCGCCCTTGCTCTGTGTCAATCAAGAGCATTTTACCTGGCTGCAAGCGCCATTTTTGTTTGATGTCCGAATCTGGAACTGGCAACACGCCCGACTCAGAAGCCAAAATCACCAAGTCGCCGTCGGTCACGCAGTAGCGCGCAGGGCGCAAGCCGTTGCGATCCAAAGTCGCACCAATTTGACGACCATCGGTAAAGCACAGTGCCGCTGGACCATCCCATGGCTCCATCAGCGCTGCGTGGTATTCGTAAAACGCGCGACGCGCAGGATCCATCAAATCGTGTTGTTCCCACGCCTCTGGAACCATCATCATCATCGCGTGCGACAGAGGATAACCCGCCATAACCAACAATTCCAAACAGTTGTCGAATGACGCAGTGTCCGACTGACCTGGATAAATCAGCGGCCACAATTTGTGCAAATCATCGCCCAACACCGCTGAAGTGGTGGCTTTTTGACGCGCACGAATCCAGTTCACATTGCCTTTTACAGTATTGATCTCGCCGTTGTGCGCGATGAAGCGGTACGGGTGCGCCAATTCCCACGCTGGGAATGTGTTGGTAGAGAAACGTTGGTGAACCAGCGCAATCGCCGACACCGCACGCTCATCGGTCAAATCTTTGAAGTAGTGGCCGACTTGATCACACAACAACAAGCCCTTGTAAACCACCGTACGTGCGCTCATTGACGGCACG
>CAZDLD010000075.1:0-8656 GCA_964506355.1 uncultured Hydromonas sp. | reverse complement strand
GGCTTTTTCTAAGCTGTCTTGCACGGGAACCATGTTCTCGGCGAATTTCTCAATCGAGAATTTATGCGCCTTGCTCACGTCCTCTGCGGCACGGCGGCGCACGTTTTCCATCTCCGCCACGGTGCGCAGCAGTTGATCCTTTAGGCGCTCGTTTTCGGCTTCTAATGCATTGTTTGGGTTCTCGGTCAAAGCATCAAAGTTCAAAGTCGCATCGGCCAAGCCTTCGGCTGAAAAATCAGCTGCACCGCTCTCTACGTCTTGAGTCGGCTCTTGGTTCACTGGATTGTTTGGGTTGTGTTCTTGCTGGGTCATATTCGTACTCATTTTTAGGTTTGCAGACATCAAAATGGCGGGACTTGCCCGCCCTGTCCTATAAATAGGGCTTAAACCCGTGATTTCAAGCGCGCTCGTGAATAAACTCTTTGACCGCGGCATCCGAGCAATACACTTCAAACACGCGCTGGGGCAACGCTTCGATGCCTTTGCTCGAATCTGGTCGCGGCGGCTTGATGCCCAGCGCTTCAATAATGGTTGATTCAAATTTCGCCGCCTGTGCGGTCTCGAGCACCACCATCGGCACACCAGCTTCTAAATGCTGATACGCCACGTACACGCCATCGGCGGTGTGCGGGTCGATGATTTGCTGGTAGTCCTTGTACACCTCACGAATCGCGAGCAGGCGTTGATTGTGTGTGCTTGCCCCTGAAACGAAGCCAAATTGTTCGCGAATTTTAGCGAACTCGGGCGTGCCTGAGATGTCAAACTGACCTGTTTGCTCAACTTGTTCGAACAACGCACGGGTTTTCGCAGCATCACGCCCCATCAAATCAAACATAAAACGTTCAAAATTCGAGGCTTTAGAAATATCCATCGATGGGCTTGAAGTGTGGTGGGTGTCGCTCGCACCACGGACGCGATACACGCCTGTTTTGAAAAATTCATCCAAGACGTTGTTTTCATTGGTTGCGACCACCAATTTGTCTATCGGCAAACCCATTTGACGCGCGATGTGGCCCGCGCACACATTGCCAAAGTTACCCGATGGCACAGTGAACGAGACTTTTTCATCGTTGCTCTTGGTTGCGGCGAAATACCCCTTGAAGTAGTACACCACCTGAGCCATCACGCGCGCCCAGTTGATTGAATTGACCGTGCCGATGCGGTGCTCGGCCTTGTACTGATGGTCGTTCGAGACGGCTTTGACGATGTCCTGAGCGTCGTCAAACACGCCGTCAATCGCGATGTTGAAGATGTTTTCGTCTTGCAGGCTGTACATTTGGGCGGTTTGGAACGGGCTCATTTTGCCTTTGGGCGTGAGCATGAACACCTTGACCCCTTTTTTGCCGCGCATGGCGTATTCCGCCGCGCTGCCCGTGTCACCCGAAGTCGCGCCGAGGATGTTCAGCGTCTGATCGCGTTGGTTCAGCACGTATTCAAACAAGCTGCCGAGCAGCTGCATCGCCATGTCCTTGAACGCCAAAGTCGGGCCGTTCGACAAACCGAGCAAACTCAAGGTGGTGTTTTTCTCCTTGCCCAACACCGTCAACGGCGTGATGTCCTCAATCCATTGCCCTGGGCGCGCATTGATAAACACCTGCGGCGCATAGGTCTTGCTCACCAGTGGCGCGAGCTCCTCAGGGGCTATGTCGCTGACAAATTTACGGAAAATCGCGAACGCCAACTCGGCATAAGACAGATGGCGCATCGACGCCAATTCTTCTTTGGAAATTTGTGGATAAGTCTCAGGCAAATACAAGCCACCATCAGGCGCAAGACCACCGAGTAAAATATCGCAAAATTGTTCGTTCGAAGCGTGACCACGGGTAGAAATGTAGTTCATGGGATTCCAGTATGAAAATGAGGGAAAAATGAGGGAAATTTGAATACAGTATTATAAAACAAGGGCGCAGTGAATGCGCCCTTTTATGTGGGGAAAGACGAGCTCAGCGACAACAATTGTCTACACCTGCCAATCAATCGCCGCTTTCCCCTGATTGACTAACAATGTGTTCGCCAGTGCAAAATGATTGCACCCCGCAAAGCCCCCACCCGCCAGCGGCGATGGGTGCACAGCGGTCAGGATGTGGTGGCGACTCGCGTCGATGAGCTCGGCTTTTTTCTTCGCAAAATTGCCCCAGAGCATGAACACCACACCCTCGTTACGCTCGGAGATGGTGCGGATGACCGCATCGGTGAACTCTTGCCAGCCGAGCTTGGCATGGCTCGCGGCCTGCCCTTGCGCCACGGTCAAAACAGCATTGAGCAAAAACACGCCCTGCTGAGCCCATTTGGTCAAATCACCGTGATGGGGTATGACAAATCCATCGATGCTGCGCGCCAACTCTTTGTACACATTGCGCAGAGATGGTGGGATGGCGACACCCTGCGGCACGGAGAACGACAGACCCATGGCTTGATTGGGTTGATGGTAGGGGTCTTGCCCCAGTATCACAACTTTGACATTGGGCAGCGGCGTGCTGTTGAACGCGTTGAAGATTAAACTGCCACGCGGATAAATGGTGTTGCCTGCCGCTTTATCTTCAATCAAACCTGCTTTGATTTGCGCGAAGTAGGGTTGTGCGAATTCGTGTGCCAGAGCGGCTTTCCAACTGCTCTCGATATTGACGTCAGTCACGCTGCCCATGTTGCCACCTTCATTGTTAACTTTGATTAAACCGCCGCAGTCACAACGATTTCCACACCATATTCAGGCGCGGCCAATGCGCTCACGCCCACTGTCGCACGGGTGGGCAGACCTTGGGGTGACACCCATGCTTGCCATGCCGCATTCATCTGCGCAAATGTGCTGATGTCGGTCAGGTAGATGGTGGCTGAAATCAGTTTGGTTTTGTCGGTTCCCGCTTTGGCCAGCAATGCATCAACTTGGCTCAACACCACGGCAGTTTGAGCTTCAATCGAGCGACCATCGCCGACTTTGGCGGTTTCGTCCACTTGGCCTGCGAGGTAAACCACACCGTTGTGTACCACTGCTTGGCTCATGCGGGTGTTGCTGTCAATACGTGTCATCATGGAAATCTCCTTTGAAATATAAAGTAAAAATGGTAAAAATTAAACTTCTAAGTTGTCAATCAATCGGGTGGTGCCCAAACGCGCTGCGGCGAGTATCACCAGCGGCTCGCCTGCGCGCACTTGCTCAATCGTGGGTTCTAACAAATCATGCTGGCGGCGCACTGCGATGTAATCGGGCTTCCAGCCGTTGGCTGTGAGCTCTGCCACCGCTTTGGCTTCAATGTCGGCCATATTATTGGCGGCTTGTTCGGGGTTGGCTTTGATGCTGTCGCGCACTTGATTCAACACCCGGTACAGGCGCGGCGCTTCGGCACGGTGCTCGGGGCTGAGGTATTGGTTGCGCGAGGACAGTGCGAGGCCATCGGCATCGCGCACGGTCTCGGCAGCAATGATTTCAACAGGCAGCGCGAGTTGGCGGCACATCGAGCGAATAATCATGAGCTGCTGGTAGTCTTTTTTCCCAAACACCGCCACGCGGGGTTGCACGCACGAGAACAGTTTGAGCACCACGGTGCACACGCCTTGAAAAAAACCTGGGCGGAATTCACCCTCAAGGATGTCGCCGAGCTGGGTCGGCGGCAAGATGCGGTATTCTTGCGGCTCGGGGTAGAGGTCTTTTTCGGATGGGGCGAACAGCACATAGACTTGCTCGCTTTCCAATTTGTCCACATCCGACTGCATGGTGCGTGGGTATTTATCAAAATCTTCGTTCGGCCCGAATTGCAGACGATTGACAAAAATACTCGCCACGACTGGATCGCCATGTACAGCGGCAATGCGCATCAGGCTCAAATGTCCTGCGTGCAGATTGCCCATGGTGGGCACAAAGGCAACGCGGTTCTGCCCGCTCATCTGTGCGCGCAAATCGTGGATGTCAGAAATAATTCGCATGGTGCGTTGTCCTATTTTGGCAAGTTGTTTAAATTGGTATCAATTGAATTGAGTTGTATCAAATTTGGCTGGGTAGCGACTGAGCGCCGCATGGCGATGGACTCAATGACTGCATTCACCCTGTGTGTGGCGCATGACCTGTGAGTCGCCACAGGCTGAGCAGGCGTTGCCGTAGGTGCGTATGGCTTGCCCCTTGGCGTCGTAGCCGCACACGGGTAGGTACTGTTGTGTGCACATTTCGGGGCGTTTTTGTCCGCACTGCGCGCTCGCTGAAGTGGGGACGGGTTCAGCAACAGAGGGCGTGATTTGGCAGGCGCTCAGTCCGCCGATCACCATCATTTGCGCCAGCAAAAACACAGCCAAACGCGCACGGTGAAACAAACCCTTTTGCGCGTAATTTGGCGCAGATGTACTTTGATTCAAACCACGCATCGCTTACGCCCCTGTGAATCCATGTTCAGGTTGCGGAAACTCCCCTGATTTGACCTGTGCCACGTACTCAGCGACGGCTTGGGCAATGCTGTCCTTGCCTTGCATGAAGTTTTTGACAAACTTGGCTTTTTTACCAGGGAACACATCGAGCATATCGTACAACACCAAGACTTGTCCATCGGTGTCCTTGCCAGCGCCTATGCCGATGGTGACCATCGACACCGATTCGGTGACGTGTTTGCCCACATGCATGGGTACCGCTTCGAGCACCAGCAGGCTTGCACCTGCTTCTTGCAACACCAGCGCTTCTGTGAGCAACTGCTCGGCCGCGGCTTCGGTTTTGGCCTGTACTTTAAAGCCACCGAGCTGGTACACCGACTGCGGCGTCAGACCCAAATGCGCACAAACGGGGATGCCGTTGTTGACCAAGGTGCGAACCGTGTCGGCCAACCACGCGCCGCCTTCGAGTTTGACCATGTGTGCACCGGCCTGCATGAGTTTGACCGCGTTGTGCAGCGCATCCTCGGTCGTACCATACGAGCCGAATGGCATATCTGCAATCACCCACGCACGCGATGTGGGACGGGTGTACAGACCGCGCAAAACCGCCTTGGTGTGGTACACCATATCATCCATGCGCACTGGAATCGTAGTGCGTTGTCCTTGAATCACATTGCCCAAGGAATCACCCACGAGGATGCAATCCACATGTTGCGTGTCGAGCAAAGCGGAGAACGACGCATCATAACAGGTGAGCATCGCAACTTTCTCTCCGCGTGCTTTCATCTCGAACAATGTGGTCAGTGAAATCGGCTTAATCGGTGCGGCTTTTGCAGGTTCTGCAGCATTGCCGTAGCTGGCGGGTTCACTCATAGAGGATTCTCCAATAAATATAAGTCTTGTTGTGCCACCGATGGCAATAATCCGCGCACCGACAGCACCTCTCCGCGCGCATTATGCCACAAGCATTCTGACGCGATGTCAAATAAAGGACGCAACACAAAAGCGCGCTCATGCATGCGTGGGTGCGGCAAGGTCAGCTCGGGTGTGTCCATCACGACGTCGCCATACAGCAGCAGATCCAAGTCCAAAGTCCTTGGCGCGTTGCGGTACGAACGCGCACGGCCAAACTGCAACTCGATGCCCTGCAGAGCGTGTAACAATTGCGACGCGCTCAGCTCAGTGCGCACTGCCAAGACCGCATTGACGTACTCAGGCCCATCGGCATTCTCACCCAAAGGCGCACTGCCGTACAACGGCGAACGTGCGCTGATTTGGGTCTGAGTCAATTGTTCAACCGAGTTCATGGCGGCTGCTACGGTCGCACGGGCATCGCCCAAATTAGCCCCCATGCCGATGTAAGCGGTCACTTCAGATGTCATTCATCGTGTCCTGATTGAGCGTCATCACGTATCGACTCGTTTGTACTGCCGTCTTCGTTCTTGGCGTTGTTTTTGGATTTTGGTTTGCGACGGCGGCGTTTTTTGGTTGCGGTCTCGCCCTCTTCAGCCGATTTGGGTGCACTGCGAAGTTCGATGAGCATGCGTTCGCGTTGCGCACCATTGGCGGCATACAACATACCCCACCAATTGGCCACCTCAAGTCCACCCTCACCCAAATGCCCCAACTGCGCACGCAAAAGTAAGAAGTCATAACCCGCACGGAAGCGCGGATGCTCCAAAATTTTTGGCACTTGGCGCGGCATACGGCGCTCCAATCGCGGTTGCAAACTCCAAATATCGCGCATGTCCGAGGTGAAACGCTTGGTCATCACCACTTGCTCACCGGTCTGATTGATGACTTCGGCCATCGCGCTGTCCAGCGCCACAATTGCGGGATGGTGTTTTTGATAAAACAACCAACGCTCCTCAAGCTTGGGCCACATCAGCGCCGCGAACAAGAAGCCAGGCGACAACGATTTATCCTCGGCCACGCGCTCATCGGTCTGCTCAAGCGCAGCATAAACCCAATCCGCACCGCGATCCGACTGCATCACTTCATGCAAAACAGGCATCAAACACTCTGTAAAATCAAAGTCTTGCAACACATCCATGCTGTTGGCCGCATGACCTGTGGTAAAAAATTTCAAAGTTTCATCGAATATCCGCGCAGATGGAATATTGCTCAGCAAATCTTTGCACGCATTCATCGCGTCCAAGGTGTGCGGCTCCACCTCAAAATCCAATTTGGCCATAAAGCGCAACACGCGCAAGATGCGCACAGGATCCTCGCGAAAACGCGTTTCTGGATCACCAATAATGCGCAGCAACTGGTTGCGTAAATCCTGCACACCACCGTGGTAATCGAGCACCACTTGACGCTTGACATCGTAGTACAGACCATTGATGGTCATGTCACGACGCTTGGCATCAGATTCAATGCCACCATAGACATTGTCGCGCAGCACGCGGCCGTGCTCATCGGTCTCTTGATCCTCGATGTTGTCCGAGCGAAACGTGGTCACTTCAATCAACTCACGTTTGTGCATCACATGCACGATGCGAAAACGCCGACCAATGATGCGCGCACGGCGAAACAGTTTCAATACTTGTTCAGGACGCGCATTGGTTGCCACATCAAAATCCTTGGGGATGTGACCGAGCATCAAATCACGCACCGCACCCCCAACCACATACGCGTCAAAGCCCGCATCGGTGAGGGTCTGAGTGACCACACGCGCTGATTCGGGAATGTGTTTGGGGTTGATGCCATGTTGCTTGACTGGGTAGGAGTTGGCTTTATGTACCACGGGCTTTTTGGCTCGAGCGATTTGCTTTTTGCGCGCATCACGCGAACCGCTGACCACAGGCGCATCGGCCTTGGTGGTGAACAACTGTTTAATAAACTTTTTAATCATTTCAATATCTTATTCTTATTCGCTTGCAAACAACTCTAAAATCGGCCAGTGACGCGCCCGCGCAATCTCGCGCAAACGCGAATCGGGGTTACACGCCACAGGGAAACTCACATGTTCGAGCAGGGGCAAATCATTAATCGAGTCAGAGTAAAAAAAGCTCCCCTGCACCGTATTCCATGACAAACCTTGCTGCACCAACCATTGATTCAATCGATCAATCTTACCATCTTTAAAACTCGGGGTACCCGCCACCTTACCCGTGAAACGCCCATCGACTTGTTCAGGCGTGGTGCCGATGATGTGCTCGAACCCGAAATAACGGGCAATCGGCTCAATCACAAACGAATTGGTCGCACTAATCAGCAGGCTGAGGTGCCCCGCTTCGCGATGTCGCTGCACCAATTCCAAAGCCTGCGGCTGCATCAGCGGCAGAATCATTTCCTGCATAAACGCCTCGCGCCATTGTAATAACTCATCCATCGGCGTGTCGGCCAAAACCTTCATGACAAACTCCGAATACTCAATAATATTCAAAGTGCCCGCCGCATACTGCGCGTAAAACAACTCATTGCGCGCTTCATACTCAGCGCCATCAACATAACCGTGGCGAGTCAAAAAAACCCCCCAATTGTAATCGGAGTCGTTGGCGATTAAGGTTTTGTCCAAATCAAAAATTGCTAAGGTTGTCATACACTCTCTTAAATAAACTCTTTAAACTTCGGTTGAATGATTCAACCATTCTTTCAGCAGCGGTATCGTCACCGCCTGCTTTTTTTGTAAACTATACACATCCAAATGCACCAAAAACTCATGCAGTTTAGACAAATCACGTGAAGAATAGCGCAGCATATACGCCACCACCCCACTGCCCAAGGTCAATCCACGCTGCGCCGCCTGCTCGGTGATGACCTGTTCTTTCTCATCGTCCGAGAGCACATGCAGCTCATAGACCAAATCCCAGCCCAAACGCGTGCGCAAATCGGGCAAATAATCAGCAGGCAATCGTGCCGGCGAGCAGCTCGCAGTAATCACCATGTGACAGTCTTGTGCGCGCTCGCTGGCGCGAACCGCGTTAAACAGATGAAACAAATTCGCTTGCTGCGTCGAATTAAAGCCATCGACATCATCGATGAGGAACCAATGGGTGTCCGCCGTATCGACAGACATAGCGACATTCATATCCACAACCGCATCGAAGTCCTTGGCGGTCATATAGCGGGCGTGCTCGGCCACGACCAAACTGCGCAAAATATGCGTCTTGCCCGAGCCACTTGCGCCCCACAGATACAAACACATCGGCTCGAACAAGCCCGCAATCAAATCATACAGATGCGTAAGCACCTCAGCATTTTTGCCCACAATCAGATTTTCCAAGCGCGGCTCATCCGACAAGGACAGCTCCAAGGCAAATTGAGGATGATTGCTGATTTGATTCATGGATTATTC
>CAZDLD010000074.1:406-8738 GCA_964506355.1 uncultured Hydromonas sp. | reverse complement strand
AATCAAACGTTTTGGCACGATGAACAGCGAAATCCCTTTGATGCCCTCGGGTGCATTGGGCGTGCGCGCGAGCACCAGATGCATGATGTTGTCGGTGAAATCATGGTCGCCATAAGTGATGAAAATCTTGGTGCCAAAAATTTTGTAGTTGCCGTCCGCTTGTGGCTCTGCACGGGTGCGAATCAGGGACAAATCCGAGCCAGAATTGGGCTCGGTCAAATTCATCGAGCCCGTCCACTCGCCCGAAATCAGACGCGGAATATATGTCTGCTTCTGTGCTTCAGAACCCGCCGTAAGCACCGCTTCAATCGCGCCATCGGTGAGCAAAGGGCACAGACCAAACGAGGTGTTGGCCGAGCTAATCATTTCATTACACGCCGTGGCAATCAGCTTGGGAAGGTTCTGTCCGCCCACCGATTCTGGGTGCGATAGCCCTTGCCAGCCGCCTTGCACATACTGAGCAAAGGCCTGCTTGAACCCTGGACTGGTTGTCACTGCACCGTCTTTGAGAAATGAAGGCTGGTTGTCGCCCACCTTATTGGTTGGGGCAATCACATCCTGATGCAATTTGGCCGCCTCATCCAAGATGCCCGCCACGGTCTCCATGTCCAGATCCATGCCGGTTTGTTCTATAATCTGCGGCATCTGTGAGATGTGCTGGAGCGCGAACATCATGTCTTTGAGTGGTGCGGTGTAGCTCATGGTGAACTCCTTGGTTGGGATTCGATTTAAATAGAACAACCGTTCTATTTTTGATAAAAAAAACGCGCGGCCCTCTCGAGCACACGCGTCATCTGGATTAGACCGCTGCGGTCAGCTGCGGCACAATCTCGAACAAATCGCCGACGATGCCATAATCGGCCACTTGGAAAATCGGTGCATCTGCGTCTTTGTTAATCGCGACAATCACACGAGAGTCTTTCATCCCCGCCAAGTGCTGAATCGCACCCGAAATGCCCACGGCAACGTACAACTGCGGCGCGACAATTTTACCCGTCTGCCCCACTTGCAAGTCATTGCTCACAAAGCCTGCGTCCACTGCAGCGCGTGAAGCGCCCATGGCCGCACCCAATTTATCCGCGAGCGCTTCAATAATTTTGAAGTTCTCAGCGCTGCCCAAGCCGCGACCGCCTGAGACCACCATTTTGGCCGAGGCCAACTCAGGGCGGTCTGATTTGGCCACTTCACGCGATACAAACGCGCTGCCATTGGCCACGCTCTGCACCGCTGGCGTGCTCACTGTCGCTGAGCCACCCGTCGCTGCCACCGCGTCAAAGCCCGTGGTGCGCACAGTGATGACTTTAATCGCATCGCTCGACTGTACCGTGGCCAACACATTGCCCGCGTAAATTGGGCGCACGAAGGTGTCGGCACTGACCACTTCGACGATTTCTGAAATTTGCGCCACGTCCAGCTTGGCTGCCACGCGTGGCAAGACGCTTTTTGCCAACGAGGTTGCCGATGCGACAATGTGGCTGTATTGATTGGCCACGCTCAAAATTTGTGCGCTGACCGCTTCTGAAGTTTGATCCGTCAAGGACGCATCATCGAAATTCAATACTTGGCTCACGCCGGCCACTGCCGCTGCGGCTTGAGCGACTGCCGCTGTTCCCGAGCCAATGACGGCGATGTGCACATCACCACCCATTTTCGCGGCCGCTGCGACTGCATTGAGCGTTGCGCCTTTGAGGGACTGGTTGTCGTGTTCTGCTATGACTAAAATACTCATGTTGTTCTCTCCTGTGTCCGCTCAATCAACCCAGCACTTTGGCTTCGTTGCGTAATTTTTCGACCAAAGTCGCCACATCTGGGACGATAATCCCTGCTTTGCGCACGGGCGGCTCAGATACTTTTAGGGTTTTCAAACGTGGGGTCACATCAACGCCCAAAGCCTCTGGCGTGGTGGTGTCCAATTGTTTTTTCTTCGCTTTCATGATGTTCGGCAAAGTGGCGTAACGCGGCTCGTTCAAGCGCAAATCCGCAGTCACAATCGCAGGCAAGTTCAAACGAATGGTTTCAGAACCGCCATCCACTTCGCGTGTGACCACCGCTTGTGTGCCTTCGACCACCAATTTAGAAGCGAATGGCGCCTGTGGCAAATCCAACAATCCAGCAAGCATTTGACCTGTTTGGTTGGCATCATCGTCAATCGCTTGTTTGCCCAAAATCACCAACGAAGGCGACTCTTGCTTGACCACGGCGGCCAAGAGTTTGGCCACGGCCAAAGGCTGCAATTCCACGGCCGTTTCTATCAAAATCGCACGATCCGCACCCAAAGCCAATGCACTGCGCAAGGTCTCTTGGCACTGTGCCACACCCGCAGAAACCGCGATGATTTCGCTGGCTATGCCTGCTTCCTTGAGGCGCACGGCTTCTTCCATGGCGATTTCGTCAAACGGATTCATCGACATTTTGACATTGGCGATGTCCACGTCGCTGCCATCGGCTTTGACACGTACAGACACGTTGTAGTCAACAACGCGTTTAACAGCTACTAATACTTTCATTACTGGCCTCTTTAGTCTGAAAAGGTGCATCACATGATGCTGGTCTGAGGTGGCGGCGCACTTGCGCTGCACGAGCAGGCAAAAGCGCTTAAAACTGGGTCATACAACAATGCCGTAAATTATACGATTTTTTTGCCCCATACACCGAGCAAGATTCATCTGTCACATTCTATTGCGATAGGTTTGAACGTGAACAGAAAAATAGCACATCCGTTCGATTTTCTCAAGGCTTATTTTTGATTACCTTTTAAATCTATAACATCATCCAACACCGTACCCAACGCCGCACCCAACAGCTGCGCCGACATCTCGGTCACATCGTGCACCAGATGCGTGGGGCGTACCGCTTGCAAATCCGCCACCGAATGCGCGCCAAAGCTGACCGCCAAACTGCGCATCTGCGCCGCATGCGCCATATCGATGTCATACTGCGTGTCACCCACCATCACCGCGCGAGCCGCGCTCACATCCAGCTCATCGAGCAACTCGTGCAGCATCTGTGGGTGGGGTTTTGAGCAGGTTTGATCCGCGGTGCGGGTGGCATCAAACAAACGTTTCATCTCAGGATGCGCGTCAAACAAACGCATTAGTCCCATGTGTGATTTGCCCGTGGCGACCGCCAGATATTTGCCCTGCGCTTTGAGCGCATGCAACAGGGGCAAAATTCCGTCAAAAAACACCAAGGTGCCTTCATCCGAAAAATAATACGTACGGTATGTGGCGACAAACTGCTCGAGTGTGGCCGCAGACACCTGACCGATTAAACTATGCGTTGCCTCCGACAAACCCAGTCCTATGACCTGACGCGCCTGCGCCATGCTCACCTCGCCCAAATCAAGCGCCTGTGCCGCTCGCACCAAGCTGTGCGCGATTAAACCCGTGGAGTCAAACAAGGTGCCATCCCAATCAAATACGACCAAATCAGCGTCGTGCAGTGGGATGGTGATGGTATTGTCGGTCATGAAATGTTAAGAATAGTAAGGTAAATGCTGCAGACTGGGCGTTTTTACTAGGGGACTTGAACTGAGTTCACGCAATCTTCGCAAATTGAATAGTTTTGGATGAAGTATGGGCGTGAGCGAGCGAAGGAAGCATCTGCGCTCGAACGCAAACGCATTTAGGCCGAAACACCCACATCGAGCAAACGTCGAATCGCGCGCAACTCATCGATGAGCGATGCCAAATGCGCCACATTGTCAGCGCTCAGTGGTTTTTTTTGCGGTGCGCTGGTCACAGATGTGCGCTCAACCACAGGCTGCGCATTCTGTTCAGGTTGCTGCACCAAAGCACGCGGCATCAAGGTCGCACCCGTGTGCTCCGTCGGCTCAACCAGTTCCAAGCCAAACTCGTCGTCATCTAACTCAGACTCGTTCGTTGATGGATGCGCCGCGCTCGCCGTGACCTTGGTCGTGGCTTTGGCAGTGCTACTCGGCACCTCATCAGGCGGCGAGAGCTCGAACTGCGATGCGTCGATTTCCATTTTTTGTTCCAACTGCAGACGCGCACCCGCAATCGTGAAGCCCTGCTCGTAGAGCAGCTCACGAATTTGGCGCACCAGTTCAACCTCATGCAGCTGATAGTAGCGGCGATTGCCACGGCGTTTCATCGGGCGCAGCTGAACGAACTCCTGCTCCCAATAGCGCAACACGTATGAACGCACGTCACACAGCTGGCTCACCTCACCAATGGTGAAGTAACGCTTGGCGGGAATGGCTGGCAAATCCCGTGTGAGTACATAGCCTTGTGGTTGCGACATAATGATCCTAAATTAAGCGTTCAGTGGACGCGCTTGCTCCACTTGCTCTTTGAGTTTTTGGCTGGCATGAAAGCTCACCACGCGACGCGCGCTGATGGGCACCATTTCACCCGTTTTTGGGTTGCGGCCTGGGCGCGAGGCCTTGTCACGCACTGAAAAATTGCCAAAGCCTGACAACTTGACCGTGTCACCCAGCTCCAACCCTGTGCGAATTTCTTCAAAAAACGCTTCGACCATTTCTTTGGCTTCGCGTTTATTCAAGCCCACTTGGGCAAACAACAACTCGGCCAATTCGGCCTTGGTCAATGTAAACGCACCTTCGTCCGACTTGCCCTCGGCAATCAGTTCGTCCAATGTGTCTAATATCAATTTTTCATCTTGGTTCATGGTTCTACCTGCTGTGTTTTGTAGTTGTGTGTGCATTTTTTGGGATGATGTGCTCTATGATGTGCTAAATATAGCGCCCATTAGCGCAAACGAGCGCCCAGCTCAGTTTGCAACGCCTCCAGAATCTGCGCCATTACCTGCTCAATCTGCGCATCTTGCAGGGTGTTGTCCGCGTCTTGCATCTGCACGCGGTAGGCCAAGCTTTTTTCATCCTCGGCGATATGCTCACCTTGGTATACATCGAACAATTGAACGGTCTTAATGATAGCGCAATTTGAATGACGACTTGACAAACCTGCGATAAGTTGTTGAATTTGTTGCGCTAATACGTCACGTTTGACAATAATCGCCATGTCGCGAGTGACCATTTGCTGCTTGGACACCGTCTGCGCCACGGGCAATCCGCGCTGCAACACCGCCTGCGCATCCAGCTCAAACAAAATCGGCGCACGCGCCAAATCATGCGCCTGTTGCAAGCGTGGGTGCATCTGCCCCAACCAGCCGATGGCCTGCCCATCGAGCAACACCTGCGCACAACGCCCTGGGTGCGCGCTCGGATGCGCGAATGTCTCAAACTGCAATACCACAGGCGCGAACAATCGTTCCAAATCACCTTTGACGTCATAAAAATCCACATCCGTGGTCTTGCTCGCCCACTGCTCTGGCTGCGCCGAGCCATAGGCCAGACCTGCGAGTTTCAGGGGTTGTGCGATGTTCGGCACGGTGGTCTCTGAGGCTTCAATGCGCGCATCGCGGTGAAACACTTTAGCGATTTCAAACACGCGCACGCGGGTTTGCGAACGCGCCAAATTGGTTTTTAAGTTTTGTACCAAAGAGCCGACCAGTTGCGTGCGCATCACTGCCAAGCTGCTGGCAATCGGGTTGAGCAGTTCAATTGCGGCGGCATCCGCCACGGCGAACTCTTGCTCCAGCGCCGCATCGACGAAACTGTAGTTGATGACCTCTTGATAATCCATCGCCACCAGCGCATCGCGCACCGCGTCCGCAGGGCGGGTTTGCTCAGGCACATCAAGCACAGAGATTTGCGCCACAGGCGCGTGGGTCGGTATGTTGTGGTAACCAAACAGGCGCACCACTTCCTCAATCAAATCCTCTTCAATCGCCATATCGAAACGATACGACGGCGCTTGCACGCGCAATACATCGCCATCGTGCTGCACATTCAATTGCAAGCGCGACAAATCCTCAATCATCTGCTCCACTGGAATCTGCACACCAATCACCTTGCACGCACGCGCCACGCGCATGGTCACAGTCTCGCGCTGGGGCAATTGACCGACGAGTTCGGACACGGGGCCGACTTGCACCGCATCGCCGCCGCAAATCTCTTGCACCAATTGAGTGGCGTATTCCAAGGCTTCGACTTGCCCCATGAAATCCACACCGCGCTCGAAGCGATGCGCCGCATCGGAAGTGAATTTGAAACGACGGGTTTTGCCCTGAATCACTTCAGGCGCGAAAAATGCTGCTTCGAGGAAAATATTTTTCGTGTGCAATTCGGCTTTTGACGCCCAGCTGCCCATCACGCCCGCCATGCCCAGCGCGCCCTTGTCATCGGCAATCACCAGCACGTCGTCCTGCAACTCGTGGGTCTGCTCGTTGAGCAATTTAATCGACTCGCCCTGACTCGCCATGCGCGCATGCAGCGTGCCGCTGATGGCGTCCAAATCGTACACGTGCATCGGCTGACCGAGGGTGAGCATCACATAATTCGTAATGTCCACCAAGGCGCTGATGGAGCGGTGACCTGCGCGTTCCAAACGCTGCACCATCCACAAGGGCGTCGGTGCGCTCGCGTTCAAATTCTTTATCACGCGCCCTGTCAAACGCGCACAAGCCGCAGGGGCATCGATGCGAATCGGCAGTACCACGTCGCAATTGGCCGCCACAGGCGTGACCACCAACGGGGTCAAAGGCACCGCGTTTGCACCACCGACCAAGGCACAGACATCACGCGCCACACCACGCACCGACAAGCAGTCTGCGCGGTTCGGCGTGAGCTTAATCGTGTACACCGTGTCGTTCAAATTCAAATACGTGCGAATGTCCTCGCCCACAGGCGCATCCGTTGGCAGTTCGTACAAACCCGAAGCATCGGGATTGATGCCCAACTCTTTGGCCGAGCACAACATACCGCTTGAGGCCACGCCGCGCAGTTTTGCGTCTTTAATCTTAAAATCCCCAGGCAACACCGCGCCAACCGTCGCGCACGGCACGCGAATGCCCACACGCGCATTCGGCGCGCCGCAAACGATTTGCAATGGTTCGCCCGAATTGATGTTCACCGTGCAGACATTCAATTTATCCGCATCGGGATGGCGCTCGCACGCGATGATTTCACCGACCACCACGCCTGTGAACATAGGCGCGGCCTTCTCCATCTCCTCGACTTCCAAGCCCCCCATGGTCAAAACATCTGCGAGCTGCTCGGCAGACATATTCGGGTTGATCCATTCGCGTAACCACTGTTCTGAAAATTGCATTTTTTACCTTCGGCACTTGCCACTTAAATTAATTCTGTAAACGCTATACAACTGAAACTTTAACTGTCCTATCACCCAACCACAGGTTGGGGCATTTAAGCCCCTCCCCCAAGTGGGGGAGGGGCGTATTCAAATCACTTCGGCGCACGCTCCTGAATCAACGCCACCATCTGCGCATGCGCATCATCCCCCAGCGCCGTCATCCCTGCTACGACACCCGCACGGTTGGCGGCTGTCTGATTCTGACTGACCTTGAACTTCGCCTGCATGTCCGTGATGCGCACCTCGATGCCGACCACCGCACGCAACATCGCCTCGATGTAGTCCTCAGGCGCATCACTCAACTGCCACGGATGTGATTGGGTCTGCTCATGCTGCGCGGTCAACTCTCGCAGAAACCCGCGCAACCAGTCCGCATCCTCATACACCGTCAACTCGCCGCGCACATGCACCACCGCATAATTCCAAGTCGGCACGGCTTTGCCATCAATCGCCTTACTCGGGTACCAGTTCGGCGAAACATAGGCATCACTCGCACTGAACACCAACAACACCTCGGGCGAGACCAGCGCATCACGCCAAAGCGGATTTGATCGCGCCACGTGCCCGCGCAAACACCACTGAAGCTCACCCCCAACCTCAAACTCAACCAACTGCAACGGAATGTGGTTCGCCTGCAAACCCTGCTCGGTATTTTGCACCACCGTCGCCAGCGGATGCGCACGCATCAAATCATGCATCACCGCCACATCATCCACCGCGAAATGCTTGGGGCTGTACATATCCACCACCTTTGTTCAATACATCGCCGACCATCGAAACTCATCGGAACCCGTAGGGGCGATTAGCGTTGCTTGCGTAATCGCCCGTTTGTCTATCCAACTTATCCACATGCGTACGATTACGCTTCGCTAATCGTACCTACTTGCTGGTTACGGAGCATGATATTTCTCAAAAATCATTACCTTTCCCTCATCTGAATCACCAAAGGTATCAAGCAAACTGTATGAAGGTTTTGTATTAATCAGATTAATAGCACGATATGGTGAATGGCGAGTTGTTGAATCTAAATAAACTCCCCAAATGTAAGTTATCTTTTTTCCATCATCAACACCACCCACTTGCCCTATATGCCATTTTCCTGAATCATTGATGAGCAGCTTAGTAAAATTTTCTGG